>JBAQHZ010000097.1:0-4149 GCA_049288585.1 Chania sp. | reverse complement strand
GCCACATTACCCAGGCATCGGCCTGCCGATCGTAATGCTGTTTGTACAACAAGGACTGTTTGCCATCGAGCATGGCTGGGATACTGGTATGTTCATCCCAGCCGTCCAGTTGCATACACAGATCGGGATCAGATTTACAGGGAATGGCGAGAGTGACTTTTCCTTCGGCATGTTCAGACGCAGACGTCAAATGTGCGTCATCGACCTCGAAACTGCCTATCTTTACAACGGTTTTGCCCATTGGAACTCCTTGTTCAAGCAGGTGATAGGAGGTAAGACCAGTTGAGATCGCCTGTATCAGCATAGCCAACGGAATAGAAAAAGCTACCGAAAAAGCTCAAGCTGGGACAACGTCTGCTATTCCACCACTAAGCTGAGGTTGTCTTGATAGATGCCCATGTCTGTTCAGACCAGGCGGAATAATGGTGTCAAACGGGTTTGGCGTGGTAAACAGACGCTATTAAGCAGGGTTTTGTGAAGTTACAGATGATTAACCTTGTGGCTATGGGTATTTAATGCTTATTTTATACGGGTTAAGCTTCGGCTCTCTGAAAGTGTGAACGGTTAATAATGACTAAAGAACAATTCTACGCGGAATTAAAACGTGACTTGGGTGCGTTGCTTGAGGGGGAAACCCATTTTATCGCCGCCTTGTCCAACGCCAGTGCGTTGCTCAATGAACGTCTTGCGGATGTGAATTGGGTGGGATTCTACCTGATGGATGGTAATCAATTGGTGCTCGGTCCGTTCCAGGGCAAGATTGCCTGCGTGCGTATTCCGATCGGGAAAGGTGTATGCGGCACGGCAGTGGCAGAAAATCGGGTGCAACGTGTCGGCGACGTCCATGCGTTTCCGGGGCATATTGCCTGTGACGCAGCCAGCAATGCCGAAATTGTGCTGCCGCTGGAAGTCAATGGTCAGATTATCGGCGTTCTGGATATTGATAGCACAGTTTATCAACGCTTCGATGAACAGGACGAAATTGGCCTGAAAGCGTTGGTGGCAGGGCTTTGTGCGCAGTTAGCACCATGCAATTGTGCGAAATACGTCACTGTAGCAGCAAGTTGATCTACGGTTAACGTGGCATTTAGCGATGACGTCATTATAATGACGCCTGTTCATGCCTGCGGCTTGTTGGCAACCCGTTGTAATCAGGAAATTTCATGGAAAATCAACCTAAGTTGAACTCTAGTAAAGAAGTCATTGCTTTTCTTGCCGAGCGTTTCCCGCTCTGCTTTAGCGCCGAGGGCGAAGCTCGCCCGTTGAAAATCGGTATTTTTCAGGATCTGGTAGAACGTGTGCAAGGGGAAGAAAGCCTCAGCAAAACGCAGTTGCGTTCTGCCCTGCGCCTGTATACTTCAAGCTGGCGTTACCTGTACGGCGTTAAAGTCGGCGCACAGCGCGTTGACCTTGACGGTAACCCGTGCGGTGAGTTAGAGCAGCAGCATGTCGATCATGCCCGCCAGCAGCTTGAAGAGGCCAAAGCGCGCGTTCAGGCTCAGCGTGCTGAGCAAAACGCCAAAAAACGTGAAGCCGCTGGTGAATCTGCTACCGCTGAACCTCGTCGTCCGCGTCCTGCTGGCAAAAAGCCCGCTGTACGTCGTGAAGGCGGAGCCGCGCCAGAGAACCGCAAGCCGCGCCCACAAACTCGCCCACAGCCAGCTCGTGAACCTCGTGCAGTTAAAGAGGAAAGCCAGCCGCGTCATGTGCCAGTCACCGATATCTCTAAACTGCAAATTGGCCAAGAAATCAAAGTCAGAGCAGGGCAGAGTGCGATGGATGCAACCGTACTCGAAATCGCTAAAGATGGCGTACGTGTGCAGCTCTCCTCCGGTCTGGCGATGATTGTGCGCGCAGAACACTTGCAGTTCTGATACGGAGGCCAACCAAGGCATGAACAAATTTGTCAGATTAACAGCAGTCGTTGCTCTGCTGTGGGCGGGTGTCAGTTACGGAGCGGATACAGCCAACATCCGCATCGACCAACTGCCGCAGCTCGTGCAGGAACCGCAACATGCTACAGTGAGTGAGCGCGTTACTTCGCGCTTCACGCGCTCTCATTATCGCCAGTTTGCCCTAGATGCGGACTTTTCAGGCAAGATTTTCGATCGTTTCCTGAATATGCTGGATTACAGCCATAACGTATTGCTGGCTTCCGATGTCGCGCAGTTTGCCGACAAACGCAATACGCTGGGTGAAGAGCTGAAGTCTGGCAAGCTGGATACGCCTTACGCGTTATTTAACCTGGCGCAGAAACGCCGGTTTGAACGCTACCAGTATGCGCTGTCGCTGCTGGAAAAGCCGATGAACTTCACCGGCAATGACACTATTGATATCGACCGCAGTAAAGCGCCGTGGCCAAAAGACAGAGCGGAGTTGGATCGCCTGTGGGATGCCAAGGTCAAATATGACCAACTCAACCTGAAGCTGACCGGCAAGACCGAAAAAGAAATCCGTGACACGCTGACCAAGCGCTACCAGTTCGCGATCAAACGTCTGACGCAAAGCAACAGCGAAGACGTTTTCACGCTGGTCATGACGGCTTTCGCCCACGAGATCGACCCGCATACCAACTACCTGTCGCCACGCAATACCGAGCAGTTTAATACCGAAATGAGCCTGTCGCTCGAAGGTATCGGTGCGGTGTTGCAGATGGATGACGACTACACGTTAATCAACTCCATGGTGCCGGGTGGCCCGGCGGCGAAGAGCAAAGCGATCACCGTGGGTGACCGCATTGTCGGTGTTGGTCAGGCGGGTAAACCTATGGTGGATGTGATCGGCTGGCGTCTGGACGACGTGGTTTCCCTAATTAAAGGGCCGAAGGGCAGCAAGGTGCGTCTGGAGATCCTGCCAGCAGGCAAGGGCACCAAAACCCGGGTGGTGACGCTGACCCGTGAGCGCATCCGCCTGGAAGACCGCGCGGTGAAAATGACCATCAAAACCGTCGGCAACCAGAAAGTCGCGGTGATGGACATTCCTGGCTTCTATGTGGGTTTGACCGATGATGTCAAAGTCCAGTTGCAGAAAATGGCCAAGCTGAACGTTGATAGCCTGATCATCGATCTACGTACCAACGGCGGCGGTGCGTTGACGGAAGCAGTCTCGCTTTCCGGCCTGTTTATCCCGAGCGGCCCAGTGGTGCAAGTGCGTGATAACAACGGCAAAATCCGTGAAGATGCGGATGCCGATGGCGTGATTTACTACAAAGGCCCGCTGGTGGTGCTGGTTGACCGTTTCAGCGCTTCGGCGTCTGAGATTTTCGCTGCGGCAATGCAGGACTATGGCCGTGCCTTGGTCGTGGGTGAGCCTACCTTCGGTAAAGGTACCGTGCAGCAGTATCGCTCGTTGAACCGGATTTACGATCAGATGTTGCGCCCTGAGTGGCCAGCGCTGGGCTCCGTGCAGTACACCATTCAGAAGTTCTACCGTGTTGATGGCGGCAGTACTCAACGTAAAGGTGTAACGCCGGATATCCTGATGCCAACCGGTATCGATCCGGCAGAAACCGGTGAAAGCTTTGAAGACAACGCCATGCCGTGGGATAGCATCAACGCAGCTACCTACGCCAAGACGGGGGATATGAAGCCATTCGAACCGCAACTGTTGAAAGATCACGAACAGCGCATTGCCAAGGATCCGGAGTTCCAGTACATCGCGCAAGACATTGCTCATTACAAGGCATTGAAGGCTAAGAAAAACATCGTTTCCCTCAATCTGGCCACGCGCGAGAAAGAGAACCATGATGATGATGCGACGCGCTTAAAACGGGTTAATGAGCGTTTGCAGCGTGAGGGGAAAAAGCCGTTGAAATCCCTTGATGATCTGCCGAAGGATTACAAAGATCCGGATCCGTATCTGGATGAGACGGTCAGGATCGCTCTGGATCTTGCCAATGTCGAAAAACAGCAGCCATCGCAGCAAGCGGCTCCTGCCAAGTAATCTGCTGGATTCTGAGTTGAAAACGCACCCGCATTAGGGTGCGTTTTTTATTGCAGCGTAATGGCACAATCCATCTTTATTATTGCTATAAAGTCTCACACTTTCACGCAACAATCGTTTACAATTTACAGAATCGCTATTGAGCACCGTTTTTGTAAAGTTTCGTATTTTTAGTAGGTTAATGGCGCATAACTCTTGAAACTGTGA
>JBAQHZ010000096.1:0-3379 GCA_049288585.1 Chania sp. | reverse complement strand
GCGTGATACAGAACCGGTAAGCTACAACAATGTGAGACTTCAGAAGCGAGAAGGATTGCATTTATACGATCACAAACGTGCTTATCCCTGTTGGAGTCATGTAGACATTCGAGTTCGATTTTATGTTCTGCGGTGATAAATATCTTCATGGCAAAAAGCCATGATCCTCATAACGAGAAAAATCAAGCGTTTTCAATGATCTCGGGGATATAACTTGAAAGAACTCAACGCCCGGACAGATTGGCATTGCAAGATGCTTTATGTATGCATGCGCTTCCAAGGTTTGAAGGTCAACCACAACAGCAAACCCGGCAATTGCAGTGCAATCAGCAACACCAGTGACCACTGGTAAGCCACCACCGGGTAACTGCCTGATTCGGTGCTCCAATGACCAATTACGGCACCTACAACCCACTGGACAGCAAACGCAAGCCCGAAAACCACCAGATTAAACGAGGCGCTCACGCGACCAGCCAGTGCCGGTTCTACCGACTGGGCAACAATTGCGTAGTTCATGGTGGCAGCAGTACCAAAGAAGCTGAAACCCACGGTGATCACAAAGGGTGAAATCCGCAAACCGCTTAACATTAATACCTGGAATAGCACGAACATCGCCACCCCACAGCCACAGATCATGATCGGCTGCACGCCGTATTTACGCAGGTAGTCGGTCAACCAACCAAAGCTGAGAGACCCTGCCACCATCGCTACCGTGCCAGACATCAGGGCATTAGCCATTTGCGCGTTGCTCAAGCCTGCAACATCATGCAGCCATGGTCCCATCCACAACGCCAGTATGGCCATGTAGGTCGCATTGGCAAACACGGAATAGAGCGCCAGGCGCCAAAAGGTCCATGACCGATACAAAAGGCCCACTTCGCGGCACATGTCGCTGAAACGGGTATTTTTCGGTGTAAACGCGCCTCGCACGGAAAAGTGAATCACTGCGCTCACCAGCACTGTCAGAACCGCCAGCAACAGGAATGCTTCTCGCCAAGTCACCCAGTGCAGTGCAGCATGTAACGGTGCTGTTGAGGCCATCGCCCCTAATCCACCGACGGAAAGCAGGCAGGCTGTGCTGAGTGGCAAACGATCTACCGGTAACCAAATAGAACAGGCCTTGATGGCGCTCATCAGTGAACCGGCCACTCCCAGTCCGATCATGCCGCGCCCAATCAGTAACCCGACTTCACTGTGCGACAACGCGAAAACCACTGAGCCCGTAGCGGCAATCAGCAGCATTGGACTTTGAACTGAACGGGGGCCATAGCGATCCAACATCACGCCAAGGGGCAATTGGGCTGCGGCAAACGTCAGGAAATACACGCCAGTCAATAGTCCAAGGCTTTCTGCGGGTAAATGCAATTCGCTGGCGAGGTCGTTATAAATCACCGCATTTACAGTACGGTAGAGATACGAAATGAAGTGCCCCATGCCAAAGGGAATAAAGATGGTCAAGAACAACATGGCGAAACTCTGTTTCGCCTCTTGTACTGACGTGTCAGAAACCTGTTCATTCTGCATTATCGGTCACCTCCTGCTTGACGGTTGAAAATGTGGTGCGTACCTCGCAACAGACGCGACCACGCGCATCGTTTAACCAAAGATCATCAGGCGCTGGTAGCATTTCCGATACATGAATCGTTTGTGATTTCTTCAGCGCTGTTGCCAATGCATCTAGAGAAAGCGTATTTTCAAAATCAATAAACAGTGGTTTTGGCTCGCTATCACACTTGATAAATACCCAGCGCGGTAACCCTTGCCGTTGCTGCCAACACTGCCATTGCATAAATGCCGTAAACTCGTCGGCCACTGCTATGGGCCACATATTGGCGTTAAAAACCCAAGTACGCCGTTTATAAAGAGTCCGGTTCACGCGGATACGGCGTGGATCGCTTCGTGGTAAAACGTCACTCGCCAGTTGGAATAAAAGCTGGTGTAAGGCGGTGCTACTGACACACAGTAAGTCCTCCTGAAAGACACCGTCGATATCTTCAACAGTCAGGCGCCCTGTTTTACAGCTCAGGTATGCACGGCCTATGGGGTAGCATCTTTGTGGCGAAACACTGCCCCCACCGGAAGGTAATATCAACTGGGCGTAACGTTCAATGAGCGGCCAATCAATGTGAGAACGTTGATAACTTTCGGGTGAGTCGGCCAATACTATCCGCTCACGGCCAAACAAGGCGCTGACCGCTTGCTCGATCTCATTGGTAAACGGGCAAAACGGCGCTGCGACTGGCTGGCTAAGCGTATGAACGCCGGGATGTGTCTCCCCCAATACCACTTGGTATTTCCCCTGATTCAACGCCTCCAGACTGGCTGCTGCCAGCATAAAGTCTGGCGAGTGGAAATCATCACCAAACACCGGAAAGTTTTGTGCTGCCGGGCATTGTTTATTTAAGGCATCCAGCACTTGCGCCAATTGCTCAGTGCTAAGATGCAACTCATCGGTGTGTAAGGTGGACAATAACGGTCGCCAAGCGTTGTCGAGCATGGTACGTATCTGTTGGGAAATCCTTTGCTGACTCGCTGCTTGTTGTGGCTGCAACTCGTGTAGAAATGCCAACAGGTTGATGCCTGATTCATGCTGAGATAAACCCAACTGACACGCTTGATAGATCTCCAACCAAGCCTGATGCAGTAATACCCCCGTAGCGCGAGTTAGCCACTGATACAGCATCATGAGCGGGGCAAAATCTGCTTCTAGCTGTTCCTGCAGAGTACGATTAAACGTCACGGTGGTAGCACGGGCACAATCCTCATAAACCGGGTAGCGTCCGACATACATTTTCCCGTTTTCCCGAGTTAACGAAACCCCCACCTCACTCAGCGTTTGATTCATCTGCGCCAACGCCTGCTGCCGCTGCTGTAGATCGCCACTGGCATAGGATTCACGTTGCGCTTCCAGGCGCTGGAAACATACGGACCAGTAGGCAATAAAATCGTCCGATAACGCGGCAGCACGCATTGCCCGCAATAAAGTGGTTAATCCAAGTGGGTCGCGTGGTGAAAGTTGGAAGCCGCGTTGTACAATTCCTGCGGTGATCAGGTGATTAAGCGCCGGCCCTGGTTCCTCGATCAACCTATCATACAGTTGCGATTCGCTAGTGGCCCCTGCAGCTAATGCGATCAACACCTCTAATACAGGGCCTGTAAGACGGCGTGACTTATCCAATGGATAATGTAATACATCGCCACGCAGGTGACAGCCGGGGCTAAGCGCCAACGGCAAACGTGTCGGATCTGGGCATTGCACATTTACCTGATTGACAAGGCGCTGTATCACCCAGCTTTCAAAAAAAGTTTCCCGCTGGGCAAGCCATGGGCCAACAGGAATACTGACGCCTGCCAATGCAGTTTGTTGATCGGTAAAGTG
>JBAQHZ010000095.1:0-3107 GCA_049288585.1 Chania sp. | reverse complement strand
ATTCTAGGCCATAGCTAACAAGGTTGTAGCGTGAAAAACGCAGAGGGGCTTTGGGAGACGAAAATGACCGGGCGGCTGAGATGGCCGCCCGGGAGATTAGAAAATATTGATATCTGCCACCGAAGGGAAGATATAACTCGGGCGGAACGGCATGGTTTCGACATCATTCAAGGTGGAAACACCGGATAACACCAGAACGGTTTCCAACCCGGCCTGGAAGCCGGCCAAAATATCGGTGCGCAGGTTGTCACCGACAATCACGGTTTCTTCCGAGTGGGCCTGTAGTTTGTTCAGCGCGGCGCGAATAATCCATGGGCTCGGTTTACCCACGTAAAAAGGTTTACGCCCGGTGATCTTTTCGATCGGCGCGCACAGCGCTCCGCAGGCAGGCACAAATCCGTGGCCGTGGGTGTCTGGGTTGGTAGCGATAAACCGAGCGCCATTGTTCACGAAGTAGGCCGCTTTATGCATCATATCCCAGTTGTATGAGCGCGTTTCGCCGACAATGACGAAATCCGGGTTGATATCGGTAATGGTAAAGCCGGCTTTGTACAGTTCGTGAATCAGTGCACCTTCACCAATCACATAGGCTTTTTTACCTTCCTGGCGACGCAGGAAATCGGCGGTGGCCATGGCCGAGGTATAAAACGCGCTTTCCGGCACGTCCAGCCCGGCGGCGGCAAAGCGGTTAGCCAGATCCTGCGCAGTCTGCGATGGGTAGTTGGTCAGCATCACCAGCGGCATGCCCTTTTCCTGAATGCGTGCCAGGAACAAATCGGCACCAGGAACGGCAGTGTTGTCGTGCATCAGCACGCCGTCGATGTCACATATTACGTTTTTAATCATCATTGTTGCTGTTTCTCTTGATTGACTTACCGGAGGGCGGTTCAGCTTTCCAGCAGCCGCTGTAAGAGCACACCATTGAGCATGGCCCGTTTGGCCAGAGCGAAAGCGCCGATCGCCGAGCGATGATTGAGTTCTGAGGTGACCACTGGCAGATTTTTGCGGAAATCCTTCAACACTTGAGTATTGATGCAACTTTGGATCGCTGGCAACAACACTTTGTCGGCTTCGGTAATATCACCGGCAATCACCACTTTTTGTGGGTTGAACAGGTTGATGGCGATCGCCACCGCTTTACCCAGATAGCGGCCAACGTGTTCGATCACTTCACTTGCCAGCAAATCACCACGATTAGCCGCTTTGCAGATGGCGGTGACGCTACAGTCGTCCAGCGTCAGCTTGCTCGGGTAGCCCTGTGCCAGCAGATGGCGCACGCGCTGCTCGATCGCTGCGTTAGAGGCTACGGTTTCCAGGCAACCAAAATTGCCGCAGTGGCAGCGTTCGCCGAGGGGATCGATCTGAATATGGCCGATCTCGCCGACGTTGCCATTATTACTCAGAAAGATTTGACCATGGACGATAATCCCGGCACCGGCACCGCGGTGCAAACGCACCAGAATGGAGTCTTCACAATCCCGCGTGGCACCGAAGTAATGCTCCGCCAGCGCCAGGCTGCGAATGTCATGGCCGACAAAACTGGTGACGTTGAAGCGTTGCTGAAGGTTATCCACCAGCGTCCAGTTATTGACGCTGATGTGCGGCATGTAGTGCACCACGCCCTTGGACGGAGCGACTAAGCCGGGCAGGACAACGGTGATGGCGATCAGCTCGCGCAGTTTGCGCTGGTAGCTGTCAATAAACTGCTCAATCGCGTTGAACAGTGCGTTTTCCAGTGTCTCCTGGGTGCGCTCCGGCAGCGGATAGTGCTCCTCGCCCAGTGATTTTCCGCTCATGTCATACAGCGTAATAGTGGCATCATGGCGGCCAAGGCGCACGGCGACGGTATGGAACTGGCGGGTTTCGGAGACAATGGAAATGGCACGGCGGCCGCCGGTGGAGGCTTGCTGATCAACTTCTTTGATCAGCCCGCGCTCCAACAGCTGACGAGTAATTTTAGTGACGCTGGCGGGGGCAAGCTGGCTGAGTTCAGCAATCTGAATCCGCGAGATCGGGCCTTGTTGGTCGATCAGGCGGTAAACTGCTGCGCCGTTAAGTTGTTTGACTAAGTCAACGTTCCCTATTTGTGCCTGTCCGCCAGTGCTCATCAATAATTTTACTCTCTGTCTATGAGTTAAACCTCGTTACCGTTAACGAAGGTTTTTGTGATTTTGTAATCACGAGTAAATGCGGTCAGGTTTGCCACCTTACCGGCTTCGATCGTGCCTAAGCGTTGTGCAACGCCAATGGCGCGCGCTGGATACAGCGTGGCCATACGCAGCGCTTCGTCCAGTGCGATACCTACGTGTTCCACACTGTTCTGCACCGCTTCGATCATGGTCAGTGCGGAACCACTTAGGGTTCCGTTTTCATCAACGCACAATCCATCACGATAGTATATTGTTTTTCCAGCAAAAATAAATTGGTCAATATCCGCGCCTGCGGGTGCGGTGGCATCGGTAACCAGAACCAATTTATCATCTTTTACCCGTTTGGCGTTACGGATACTCGCCCAGGCGACGTGGTGCCCATCGGCAATAATGCCGGTATAGACCTCAGGCGTGTCGAAAATAGCGCCCATCAGGCCGGGTTCACGCCCGGTAATATACGGCATGGCGTTGTACAGATGCGTGGCGAAGGTGATGCCCGCCGCGAAACCGATACGTGCCTGATCGTAGGTGGCGTTGGAATGACCAGCGGAAACCACGATACCTGCCTGGGTCAATTGCTTGATGAAGTGAGGCTCAACCATTTCCGGTGCCAGCGTCACTTTGGTGATCACGTCTGCATTGGCACACAGGTAGTCGATCATCTCGCTGGTCGGTTTGCGGATAAACGCCGGGTTGTGCGTCCCTTTCTTGACCGGGCTCAGGTATGGCCCTTCCAGATGCAGGCCAAGCGCCTGATTCGGGTTGTTCTTCAAATAAGCGCGCATCACGTTGATGCCGTGCTTCATAAAGTCGTCGCTACAGGTGATCAGCGTGGGCAGATAACTGGTACAGCCCGATTTCTCATTGGCACGCTGCATAATTTCCAGCGTTGTTTCCGAGATGGCTTCCAGCGAGTCGTAGAATTGCAAGCCGCCACAGCCATTCAGCTTAACGTCA
>JBAQHZ010000094.1:0-1740 GCA_049288585.1 Chania sp. | reverse complement strand
GTTGAACATTCGGTTGAACCAGCCAAAGAAGCCACGCTTGCCGTGATGATGGCCTTTGGTTACCGGTTTCAGCAGGGTAGCGCACAGCGCCGGAGTCAGGATCATCGCCACCAGCACGGAAAGCACCATGGCGGAAACGATAGTGATTGAGAACTGGCGATAAATCGCGCCGGTCGTGCCGCCGAAGAAAGCCATGGGAATAAACACCGCTGAAAGCACCATGGCGATCCCCACCAGAGCGCCCTGGATCTGCCCCATGGATTTACGCGTTGCGTCGCGCGGAGATAACCCCTCTTCACTCATTACGCGTTCAACGTTTTCCACTACCACGATGGCATCGTCCACCAGCAGGCCGATCGCCAATACCATAGCGAACATCGTCAGGGTATTAATGCTGTAACCGAAAGCGGCAAGAATGGTGAAGGTGCCGAGCAGCACCACTGGAACGGCGATGGTCGGGATCAGCGTAGCGCGGAAGTTCTGCAAGAACAGATACATCACCAGGAACACCAGCGCGATGGCTTCCAGCAGCGTTTTCACCACATCTTTAATTGAGGCTTTGACGAACGGGGTGGTTTCATAGGCCACCTTCGCCTCTAGCCCCGGCGGGAAATATTGGGCCAGCTCAGCGATTTTATCTTTTACCAGTTGATCGGTTTGCAGTTCGTTAGCGCCGGAAGCCAATTTGATATTCATCCCGGCGGCTTGCAGGCCGTTGTAGCGGCTGAGGAAGTTGTAGTTTTCGCCACCGAGTTCAACGGTGGCCACATCGCCGAGCGTGACCAGTGAACCATCCTGGTTGACGCGCAGGGTGATCTCACGGAATTGTTCCGGCGTCTGCAACTGGGATTGCGCATTGATAGTGGCGTTAAGCGCCTGTTTGTCTACTGAGGGTGTCCCCCCCAACTGGCCTACCGCCACCTGGGCGTTCTGTGAGCCGATCGCGCTCACCACATCCTGCGTGGTCAACTGATAGCTGGTGAGTTTGTTAGGATCCAGCCAGATGCGCATCGCGTACTGCGAGCCGTAAACGTCCATACTACCCACACCGTCGATCCGGCTGAGTGGGTCTTGCAGGTTAGAGACGATGTAATCGGCAATATCCTGCTTATCCATGCTGCCATCGGTAGAGACGAAAGCCACCATCATCAGCGTGGTATCGCCGGATTTGGAGACCGACACCCCTTGCTGCTGCACCGCTTGCGGTAAGCGCTTTAGCGCCCCCTGTAGCTGGTTCTGCACCTGCTGCATCGCTTGATTGGGGTCGGTGCCGGCGTTGAACGTCAGCGTCACGCTGGCCTGACCGGTGTTGGTGCTTTGCGACGACATATACATCATGTTGTCGAGGCCGGTCATGTTCTGTTCGATAATCTGGGTAACGGTGTTTTCCAGCGTTTGCGCTGAAGCCCCAGGATAAGTGGCACTAATACGCACATTAGGCGGAGCGAGATTCGGGTATTGTTCAACAGGCAGCGAAAAAATCGCCAAGGTGCCTGTCAGGCAAAGAATAATTGCCAGAACCCAGGCAAAAATAGGGCGGTCAATGAAAAAATTGGCCATGCAGCATGAACCTCGTTATGACTTGTTATATTTTTGACAGCATCAGTTATGCTTATACCCTTCATACTTCAAGTTGCATGTGCGTTGGCTTTCCTCGCTCACCCCAGTCACTTACTTGAGTAAGCTCCTGGGGATTCACTGCGTCGCCGCCTTCCTGCAACTCGAATTATTTTGGGTATA
>JBAQHZ010000093.1:0-2540 GCA_049288585.1 Chania sp. | reverse complement strand
AGGGCAGCCAACACCCAAGCAACTTGAAGTATGACGGGTATAGAGGGCGCAATGGCTGCGCCCTGCTAGCGATTACTGTGCTGCGTTACGCTGCAACTCAAACACCACATCTACCTGATCGTCAAAGCGAATGCTCTGCTGCTCGTAGGTTTGCGCCGCATCGTTTTCCGGTGCAGCAGCCGCTTTAAACATGCGCGCTACCGGCATCGGTTGAGCGTTGGCGACGTGATAGCGGATGCTGTAAACCGGCCCCAGGGTAACCTTAAAGCCCTTCGCCAATGAAGCCGCCTGCTGAGTGGCGTCTTCAATCGCTTTCTGGCGCGCCTGTTCGCGATAAACGTCCGGGTTGGCCACACCCAGCTCAACCGAGCGGATCTCATTAAGGCCAGACTTCAGCGCCCCGTCCAGCAGTGCATTCAGCTTATCCAACTGGCGCAACGTCACCTGCACCTGACGCACCGCACGATAGCCTTTCAGCACCGACTCGCCGGTTTTCAGGTAATCATATTCCGGCTGCGTGCGCAGATTGGCGGCGTTGATATCTTTCTTTTCAATACCGTTTTTTTGCAGGAAATCGAAATATTGCGCCACGCGCTCGTCGACCTGCGTTTTCGCCTGGGCGGCATCTTTGGAGGTAACGCTGACTTCGATCGCCAACGTGGCGATATCCGGAGTAGCGTCCACGCTGGCGCTACCGGAAGTGACTACGTGCGGCCCTTCGGGTAACTCCGCCGCCTGCAACGCTAAAGGTAATGCCCCAAATCCAATCATTGCGGCCATGGCTAATGCTTTCAGCTTCACGGTGTCTCCTTAAAATGGCTCATTACTGAGCCTAAAACCTAACATATCCGGCGGGGATTTAAATTCGGATTAGTGACAAATTCTATAGATTTGCGCCATTCCAGGCTAATTGTAGTGCAATGGCCCACATCACCAGCCCGACCAGAACGTTGATAATCCGTTGTGCAGTCTGAGTTTGCAGCCACGGAGCCAGCCAGGAAGCCAGCAAAGCCAGGGCGAAGAACCAGGTGATCGATGCGCTGGCCGCACCTAAGGCAAACCAGGAGCGGATCTCCGGTGCCAATTGGCTACCAAGGCTGCCAAGCACCACAAAGGTATCGAGATACACATGCGGGTTCAGCCAGGTGACCGCCAACATTGTGACCACAATCCGCCAGCGGCTTTGCTTCATCTCTTCGGCGGTGGCCAATGCCAAGTGCTGGCTGAACGCGGTGCGGAAAGCGCCCCAGCCGTACCACAGCAGAAACGCCACCCCGCCCCAGGTGACCAACAGTAACAACAGCGGCGAACGGCTCAGCAAGGCGCTGCCGCCGAAAATACCGGCGCAGATCAGGGCGATATCGCTCAACGCACACAGCGAAGCGATCATCAGATGATATTGGCGGCGGATCCCCTGGTTCATCACAAATACATTTTGCGGCCCCAGCGGCAGGATCATCGCGGCGCTCAAGGCAAAGCCTTGCAAAAAGATGGTTAACATTTTGTTTCCTCTGGCGATAGAATGCAGGGCTTTTGGCGATGCCTCGAAGGCGATAATGCCAGAAAAGCGGCGCGTGCTGTTCAACACGCGCATCATACGAAGAGATAATTATTAGGGGAAATGGATATTTCTAATCAGGCATCAGTTAGGCTAATGCTCAACCGTGGGTCACAAACCCCAGCTCTTGGGAAATGCGCTGCGCGGTGGCAAGTACCGGTTTCATCAGCGATTTCACGCCAACCTGTTGCAGCTTGGCGGTCGGCAGAGAAACCGACACCGCATAAGGCACCCGTTGCTGAATGTCGAACACCGGCGCGGCAATGCAGGAGACGCCCAGTTCGTTCTCTTCACGGTCCATCGCCACGCCCTGTTTGCGAATATCCGCCAGTTCCTCATACATTTTCGGCAATTGGGTAATGGTATTGCGCGTTAACGGCTGGATTGTCTGCTGATGGGTCTGCCAGTAATGATCCGGGTAATCGCTCTTGCCGTAGGCCATGAAAATCTTGCCCATCGCCGAGCAGTACAGCGGCATGTGCTGGCCGATATAGGCACGGGTACGCATCATGCCGGTGGTCGGTTCCAGCTTGTAGATCAGGATCACGTGATCGTCTTCGCGGCTGGAGAAGTTCACCGTTTCGCCCACCTCCAGGTTCAACTGCTCCAGATGCGGTGCCGCCACGTGGATGATATTCAGCGAAGAAAGCGCCTTCTGGCCAATAGAAATAAATTTGGTAGTCAACCGATAGCTGCCGGGGGACGGTGCCTGGGTGACGTAACCGCTGGCGTGCAACCCCTGCAACAGGCGGTGTACCGTGCTCTTGTTCATCTCTGCCAGTTCGGAAAGATGAGCCAGCGGGCAGCCATTGGGGAAATTGCTCAATATCTCAATCAGTTGCAATCCACGAAACAGGCTTTGGCTGCCCAGCGGTTTGTCTTTCTTATCATCTTTTTCATCAACAGCTTTCAGGCTCATAGCGAAATCTCTCCAATGTCGAACCACCCGTCTATGCTACGGCACGATCAACAGGCTCATTAC
>JBAQHZ010000092.1:0-10128 GCA_049288585.1 Chania sp. | reverse complement strand
GACTTAACCGGTGGCTATGGTTGTGATGTTTATATCGAAGCGACCGGGGCTCCGATTGGGGTGACGCAGGGCCTGCAAATGATCCGCAAGCTGGGGCGCTTTGTTGAGTTCAGCGTATTTGGCAAAGAAACCACCGTCGACTGGTCAATTATTGGCGATCGCAAAGAATTGGATATCCGCGGTGCGCATTTGGCACCTTACAGCTATGAAATCGCCATCGATCTATTTGAACGTGGTCTGGTCACTTCCAGAGGCGTGGTCACCCACAGTTATTCATTAAACGATTGGGATCAGGCTTTTGCAATCGCTGACTCAACGGATTCTATTAAGGTTATTTTGGTTCCTTAATTCTAGATTTTAAACGGCGCTTTAAATGCTTTTTACCAAGCATGGGATGCTATTGCTGTTAAATGTACTCTAAATAATTCGAGTCGCAGGAAGGCGGTAAGTTTGCGAGGCCCCAGGAACATAGATAACTATACCCAAAATAATTCGAGTTGCTTGTAGGCGGCAACCGAATGAATCCCCAGGAGCTTACACCAGTAAGTGACTGGGGTGAACGAGGGAAGCCAACACCCAAGCAACTTGAAGTATGACGGGTATATGTGACTGGGGTGAGCAAGCGCAGCCAACGCACATGCAACTTGAAGTATGACGAGTATAGGTTAATTCATATTGTTGTTCTGATAATAATGACTCACCCTACAGGAGAATAAAATATGTTTTCTTTTATCAAAAAAACGCTGCCGGTTATTCTGGCAGGCGGCATGCTGATTGCCAGCCAATCAGTAATTGCCAAGCAAGTTACGATTGGTGTTTCCTTTCAGGAGATGAATAACGAATATTTCGTCTCAATGAAGCAGGCATTAGAACAAGCGGCTAATGATATTGGTGCCAAGGTGTATATTGCCGATGCTCGTCACGATGTATCCAAGCAGATTAATGACGTTGAAGACATGCTGCAAAAGAAAGTGGATATTTTGCTGATTAACCCGACGGATTCGGTTGGCGTGCAGTCGGCGGTGATTGCGGCCCATAAAGCCGGGGCGGTGGTGGTGGCGATCGATGCCCAGGCCGAAGGCCCGCTGGATTCCTTCGTTGGTTCAGAAAACTATGATGCCGGTTTCCAGGCCGGTGAATACCTGGCGAAATCGCTGGGAAACAAGGGCAAAGTGGCGATCCTGGATGGCATCCCGGTGGTGCCGATTCTTGAACGTGTGCGCGGCTTTGAGGATGCCATTAAAAAGCACCCGGAGATGAAGATCGTCACCAAGCAAAACGGCAAGCAAGAGCGTGATACCGCACTGACGGTGACCGAAAACATGTTGCAATCAACTCCCGATCTGGCCGGTATTTTCAGCGTTAACGACGTAGGTGCATTGGGAGCCTTAGCGGCGATTGAAAGCAACGGTGCCAAGGTCAAACTGGTGAGCGTTGATGGTCACCCAGAAGCGATTAAAGAGATCCTGAAGCCTAACTCACCGTTTATCGCCACCTCCGCCCAGTTCCCGCGCGATCAGATGCGTATTGCCCTGGGAATTGCGCTGGCGCGTCACTGGGGAGCCAACGTACCGAAGACCATTCCGGTGAAAGTGAAGCTGATCGACAGCAGCAACGCGGCCGGTTTTAGCTGGTAAGCGCTTGTTATCGCTCTGCCCAGTGGTGGAGCGATAAAGTCGGAGGAGTTTATCGTGACGGCACTATTAGAATTAAAGCAAATTAAGAAATCCTTTCCGGGTGTGAAAGCATTGGACGGTATTGATCTCACTATTCAACCCGGCCAGATACATGCCTTGCTGGGGGAGAATGGTGCCGGTAAATCTACGCTGGTTAAAATCATGTGCGGTATTCACCAACCGGACTCTGGCGAAATAATTATCGAAGGTAACCAGCAGCACTTTGATAATTACCGTCAGGCTATTGATGCCGGTGTAGGGATTATATTTCAGGAATTTTCGTTAATTCCTTATATGAACGCCATCGACAATATATTCCTCAATCGGGAAATCAAAAACCACTGGGGATTATTAGACCGAAAAGCCATGCGCAGAAAGGCCGAGTCGATATTCAAACGCCTGGCGGTGAATATCGATCTCGATTGCCCGGTTGAACAACTCAGCGTTGCTCAGCAGCAGTTTGTCGAGATCGCCAAAGCCCTGTCGCTGGATGCGCGCGTTCTGGTGTTGGACGAACCCACGGCTACGTTAACCCCAGGCGAAGCCCAGCACCTGTTCAGCGTGATGAACGATCTGAAATTGCTTGGCGTCGGCATGGTGTTTATCTCCCATCATCTGGACGAAATATTCACCGTCTGCGACCAGATTACCGTGCTGCGCGACGGCACCTATGTACAGACGTTGCCCACGGCGGACACCAACGTGGATGAACTGGTGAAGCTGATGGTCGGGCGCAAAATCGAGAACGCTTTTCCGCCGAAGCTGCACGCGGTAGACACATCGATACGCCTGCTGGAAGCCAGCATCCAACGCAGCAAGCAGCAGCAGGAAGATAATTTCCATCTGTTCAAAGGCGAGATCCTGGGTTTTGCCGGGTTGGTGGGCTCCGGCCGCACAGAAACAGTATCTGCACTGATTGGTGCAAGTGCTTGCTATCGCAAACGGGTCAGTCTCAGCGGGCAACCCGTAACGCTGCGTAACCCGGCAGAGGCGCTGAAGCAAGGTATCGGTCTGCTGCCGGAAAGCCGCAAAACCGAAGGGTTGGTATTGCCGTTTTCCGTAGCCCAGAACATCACGCTTAATCGCCACGAGCGCTTCGGCAAGATTTTTGTCAATAGCCGCAAGGACAACGCCAACGTGCGCCGTCTGATCCTGGAGGTTGGGGTGAAAACGCCGGATCCGGATACGGCGGTCAACACCCTGAGCGGCGGTAATCAACAGAAAGTGGTCATTGCCCGCTGGCTGAACAATGACTGCAACATTCTTATTTTTGATGAGCCGACACGCGGGATTGACGTTGGTGCGAAGTCTGAAATTTATCAGATGATGCAACAGCTCACGCAGGAAGGCATTTCTATCATCATGATTTCATCAGAATTACCGGAAATTATCGGGGTTTGCGATCGCGTTCTGGTATTTCGCGCTGGCCACATCGTTGCCGAATTGAGCGGTGATGAAATCGAGTCTCACAACATCATGCTACACGCGACCGGGAGTGCATTATGATCGGAATTGAACAGTCTCAACCTACCCGCTATGCCCCAAAGCAGAGCCTCGGCAAGCGCTGGGATAAGTGGCTGCACCACCCTGCCGTGTTGCCATTTATCGGCTTTGTCATCCTGTTCTTATTGATGAGCCTGTTTAATGACAGCTTTCTCACGGTCAATAACCTGACCAACGTAGCGCGGCAGGTATCAATTAACGCCATTATCGCGGTGGGAATGACCTGCGCGATCCTGACCGGGGGGATCGATCTCTCGGTCGGGCCGGTGATGGCGCTGTCTGGCTCGATTGCCGCCGGGCTGATGCTCGGTGGGATCCCCATTCCGCTGGCGATGGTCGCCGCATTGCTGATTGGCGCTCTGTTCGGTTTGGCCAACGGTGCCTGTATCGCTTATCTGCGCATGCCGCCGATCATCGTGACGCTGGCGTCGATGGGCATCGCCCGCGGTCTGGCGCTGCTGTACACCGGGGGGTATCCGATTTCCGGCCTGCCAGAGATGTTCTCCTTCTTCGGGCGCGGTTCGTTGTTGGGCATACAGGTGCCGATCCTGATCATGGCTGGCGTGTATGTCCTGGCGTGGCTGATGCTGAATCATCTGCCGTTCGGCCGCTATGTTTACGCCATTGGTGGCAACGAAGAGGCCGCACGCCTGAGCGGTATTCGCGTATCTCGCTATAAGGTGCTGGTGTACGTGGTCAGCGGGGTTACTGCGGCGCTAGCGGGGTTGGTCTTGACCTCACGCCTGATGAGTGGGCAACCGAACGCCGGTGACGGCTTTGAGCTGGATGCCATCGCCGCCGTGGTGCTGGGCGGGGCGGCGATCTCCGGTGGACGTGGGGCGATTATCGGCACCCTAGTCGGCGCAATGATGCTTGGCGTGCTGAACAACGGCCTCAATCTGATGAGCGTCTCACCTTACATTCAGAACGTGGTTAAGGGCGGCATTATCCTCGCTGCCATTTACCTCAGTTCTAGCCGCCGTAAATAACGGCAGGGGCACAGTGATGAGATATTTTCTGGGCGTTGATATTGGTGGCACGGTGATCAAGGCGGGGCTGTATCGCGCTAACGGTGAGGAAATTGCCGTTGCGCAATGTGATGGTGAAGCCTTATCCCTGCAACCGGGTTTCAGCGAGCGCGAGATGGAAGCCTTATGGCAGGATCTTTGCTCGACCATCCGTCAGGTGCTGCACAAGGCGGCGGTCAGCGGTGATCGGGTGCACGGCGTCAGTTTTTCGTCGCACGGCAAAGGGCTGTATGCGATTGATGCGCAGGGCAAGCCGGTACGCAACGGTATCGTTTCATCAGATACCCGCGCTGCTGCGATGGTCACCGACTTACAGCGGCAAGGGGTTGAAGAGATTACCTATCCCCGCAGCTTGCAGCCCATCTGGAGCAGCCATCCGGCGGTGTTATTGCGCTGGCTGAAGCAGCATGAACCTGCGCAGTACGACGCAATTGATGCCGTGCTGATGGCGCACGACTATCTGCGCTTTCGCCTGACCGGCGAGGTGGCAGCGGAGGTGACCAATATCTCCGGCAGCAACCTGTTTAATCAGCAGCTTGCGGACTACGATCCGCTGCTGATGGCGGCCTTTGGCATTGAGGAGGTGGTGGATAAAACCGCGCCGCTGTTGGGATCGGCCGAACTGGCCGGGCAGGTTACCGCCAGCGCCGCTGCGCAGTGCGGATTGTCTGCCGGAACGGCGGTGTATGGCGGTTTATTTGATGTGGTGGGCGCCGCGCTCTGTTCCGGGGTGCTGGACGATCGCATTCTGAGCACGGTGGCGGGCACCTGGTCGATAGCCACCTGCGTGACCGAAAGTGTGATCCCCTCTGGGCACCCTTTTGCCTGGGGGCGTTACTGCATGGCGGACCGCTATTTTGTGCACGAAGGTAGCCCAACGTCGGCGGGCAATCTGGCCTGGTTCTTACGCCAGTTTTGTGACAACGACCATCAGCGCTACGCGCAATTCAACCGTTGGGTGGCTGAGCGCAGCGAGCGACCCAGCGATATTGTGTTTTTACCCTACCTGTATGGTTCCAACCTCGGCAGCAATCTGCCCGGCGGGCTAATCGGCCTGGGGGGCCATCATGATATTGCCGATATTGTTCATGCCATTTATCAGGGCATCGTGTTCTCGCATCTGATCCATCAGGATCGCATGGTGGCGCTAAACCCACGGGTGGAACGGATCCGCATGACCGGTGGCCCGACGCAGTCGGCTATCTGGATGCAGATGTTTGCCAACGCAGGCAATTTGCCGCTGGAGGTGGTGGATATTCAGCAAAGCGGTTGCCGCGCCGCCGCACTCTGTGCCGCCGTGGGCGCGGGCGAATACGCCAGCTTTACCGAAGCGGTGCAGGTGGTTCAGCCTGAATTACACACCTATTTCCCCGATGCGGCTGCCAACCGACGTTTACGCGATCGCTTTGAAAGCTATCTGGCGATCGCCAAGGCATTAAGTGAGGTCAATCATGCAAACCACTAATACTTTGTGCCTGGGGCTGTACGAGAAAGCCTTGCCAGCACAGCTTGATTGGGCGCAACGGCTGGATATTGCCAGTGAGTTGGGCTTTCAGTTTATGGAGATTTCCATTGATGAGCAGCCCGAACGCCAGCAGCGTTTGGACTGGGATCGTCAACAGCGTTTAGCGCTGATTAACGCCCGCTTTGACAGCGGCATCGCCTTGCCCAGTATGTGTTTATCGGCGCATCGGCGTTACCCTTTTGGCAGCGCCGATGCAGCCACCCGCCAGCAGGCGCGGGTGTTGATGGAGAAGGCGCTGGACTTTGCAGTGGACGTCGGTATCCGCAATATTCAACTGGCGGGCTACGACGTTTATTACGAGAGTTCGGATCGTCATTCGCGTCAGCGCTTTATCGAAGGTATGCAGTGGGCGGTTGCGCTGGCGGCCAAGGCTCAGGTGATGCTCTCGGTGGAGATCATGGATACCCCCTTTATCAACAGCATCAGCAAATGGCGTGAATTCTCGCGGCAGATTGCCAGCCCGTGGTTCACCGTCTATCCCGACATCGGCAACCTGAGCGCCTGGGGCAATGATGTGGCCTTTGAGCTGGAACAGGGCATCGATAAGATCACCGCCATCCATCTGAAAGATACCTTAGCGGTGGCACCCGGCGCGGCGGGGCAGTTTCGCGATGTGCCTTTTGGCAGCGGCTGCGTTGATTTTGCCCATACCTTTGCCGTGTTAAAGCGCTTGAACTATCAGGGGCCGTTCCTGCTGGAGATGTGGGCGCGTAACGATGGTGAAGATAAGCAACACATCGCTCAGGCCAAACGCTGGATTGAGCAACAGAGGCAAAAAGGGGATATGACATGTTAAGCGAACTGAAACAGCAGGTGTTGGCGGCGAACCTCAGCCTGCCTGGCTACGGTTTGGTGACCTTTACCTGGGGGAATGTGTCGGCGATCGACCGCCAGCAGGGGCTGGTAGTGATCAAACCTTCCGGGATCGCCTACAACGAAATGACGCTGGATGATTTGGTGGTGGTGGATTTGGACGGCGTGGTGCGAGAAGGGCAGCGCAAACCCTCTTCCGATACCGATACCCATCTGGTGCTGTATCGCGCATTCCCGCATATCGGCGGCGTTGTGCATACCCATAGCCGCAATGCCACCATCTGGGCGCAGGCCGGGCAGCCGATCCCGGCGTTGGGCACCACCCATGCCGACTATTTTTATGGCGACATTCCCTGTACGCGGCCAATGAGTGAGGCAGAAATTGCCGGTGATTACGAGCGGGAAACCGGCAACGTGATCGTTGAAACTTTTCAGCTGAGCGATCGCGATCCGCAGCAGGTCCCCGGCGTGTTGGTCTATTCTCATGGCCCGTTCGCCTGGGGCAAAACGGCGGCCGATGCGGTGCACAATGCGGTAGTCATGGAGGAAGTAGCGGCGATGGCGATGGCTACGCGGCAGTTGGCACCGGCGATCTCACCGATGCAGTCGGTGTTGCTGGATAAGCATTTTCTGCGCAAACACGGTAAAAATGCCTACTACGGGCAGTAGAAATCACTCAGGTTGTCGTCAACCACGGCAACCTGAGCTTTATTGAACCAGTAATTTCCCGGTGAAAAACTCACGTCTTAAAGGTTGATCGTTAGGGGTATCTTTGATGGCATTGAACAGCAGTTCTGCGGCGATTTCCCCTAGCATCTGCGTATCATGATAGACCCCGGCGATCTGTAAGCCGTAATCACAGGCCTTGGGCGGCTCATCGATAGAAAAGAATTTTATCCGATCAAAAATATTTAGCTGGTGGCAGAGTGAAATCGCACCAAGCGTGATAATGCCATTCAGGCCGACAATATAGTGCGGCTGGTTTTGCGCATCAGCAAGGTATTCTTTAACCTGTGCCGCCTGTGAAATAAAATCATAATCGCCGTTGATGATGGTAATTTCACTATTTCTATTTGCCAAGGCATCGATAATACCCTGAGTACGCATCAGAGTTATTTCTGAATCAGCGGGGCCACCGAGAATAAGGATTTTACTGTCCGGCTGCTCAGCGAGATATTTACCGGAAAGTTTACCGATCTCCAGGTTATTAAGAAATACGCCGCTCAGTTGCTGATTATAAATATCGCGGTCGATAAGAATCAATGGGGTGTGATAGCGCTCAGCCTGGTTCAGATAGGCTGGCTGATAGTTTTTATCATCGCGCACGGCGGATAATAAAATGCCGCGTGCTTTATAACCAAACAGCGCCTGAATCGCCTGCATCTCTGCCGCTTCACTGCCGTCGGTATCAAACAGCATAATCTGATAGCCCTGCTGGCGGGCAATGCGCGATACGGTTTGAATTAAATTGGAATAAAACGGGTTATACAAACTGCTGGTGACAATACCGATAATCTGGCTGCTGCTTTTTTTTAATCCCTGAGCAAAGGCATTGGGAACATAATTAAGCTCTTTGGCGATAGCATGGATTTTTTCAAGCGTTTCCGGCTTTAACAATTCGGGCTTATTAAAAGCGCGGGAAACAGTGATATTAGTCACGTTAGCTCGGCGGGCAATATCTACAATGGTCGCATTTGATTTTGCTTTCGACACCGTTAATCCTTGCTTTAATGCATCAACAGAACGCTATTGTAGGGAAGGCACCTACAGGATGCCAGGCGAACTTTTCCGCCTGGCAAGACATCAGGCCTGGGAATCAGTACCCCACGGCTGAACCGGCAGGACGGCGCACGTCGTTGGCGCCATACAGGTAACCTTCGCGCACTTTGCCGGAAACGGCGGAATCATTACCGGAATTGGCCGGAGTAACACCGGCGGCACCCGGTAAGCCCACCAGAATCAGTTCGGCGGCGCCCCAAGGGTTCTGCTCGACCATCTTGTAGCCCATTTCCTTCAGAATTTTCAGCGTATCGGCAGACACGCCGCGCTGTTCGTAATACACCTCATCCGGTAGCCACTGATGATGAATACGTGGAGTATCTACCGCTTCCTGCGGTGCCATGCCGTGGTCGATGACGTTCAGCGCGGTTTGCAGCGTGATGGTGATGATGCGTGAACCGCCCGGCGAGCCGAGCACCATAAAGATTTTATTGTCTTTGGTCACCAGCGTCGGGCTCATCGAGGATAGTGGGCGCTTACCGGGGGCGATGGCGTTTGCTGTACCCTGTACCAAACCGTAAAGGTTTTTCTCGCCCACTTTGACGGTGAAATCGTCCATTTCATCATTGAGGAAGAAACCGGTGCCTGGAGCGATCACCACCGAACCGAAACGGCCATTGACGGTATAGGTGGTAGAAACCGCGTTTCCTTGGCTATCGACAATGGAATAATGGGTGGTTTCTGGTTTTTCGTGCGGTTCCATACCGGGTTGCACGTTTTCAGAAGGCGTCGCTTTGTTGGCAACAATCTGCTTGCGGATCTGCTCGGCGTAGCTCTTGCTCACCAACCGATCAACCGGGTTTTTAATAAACGCCGGATCGCCGAGGTAGGTATTGCGGTCCATATAGGCATGGCGCATGGCTTCGGTCATAGTGTGGATCGCCGCTGCTGAGTTAAAGCCCATGCTTTTCAGATCGTAACCTTCGACAATATTCAGCGTTTCGCACAGCGTCACGCCACCGGAGCTGGGCGGTGGTGCGGAAACGAATTTATAGCCACGGTAGCTGCAAGTGATAGGTGCGCTTTCGGTGACTTTATAGCTGGCAAAATCGGCAGCCGTTAGGATCCCGCCGCCTTTTTTGGCCGCAGCCTCAACCGCCTGTGGGATTTTACCCTGATAGAAAGCCGAAGGGCCTTGTTTGGCAATCGCTTCCAGCGTATTGGACAGGTCGGTTTGCACTAATAAATCGCCTGGCTGCAGCGCTGAACCATCTTTACGCAGGAAGATTTTCGCTGCTTCCGGATCTTGCTTAAAGCGTGTGATGGTGGTGTCGAGAATATCGGTGTCGGCCCGCGTCAGGATAAAGCCTTCGCGCGCCAGCTTGATTGCCGGTGCGAGCACTTGCTCACGGCTCAGTTTCCCGTATTTCTCACGTGCGGTTTCCATCCCCAGTACCGTGCCTGGTACACCAGAAGCCAGATAGCCGTATAGGCTGGCGTCTTTTTTTACCCTGCCGTTGGCATCCAGATACATATCGGCGCTGGCCGCAGCCGGAGCGGTTTCGCGGAAGTTGATAAAGGTGTCAGTGCCATCGGCCAAGTGCACGGTCATAAAACCGCCGCCACCGATATTGCCACAGCAAGGGTTAACCACCGCCTGTGCGTAACCCACTGCCACTGCGGCATCTACCGCATTGCCACCCATCTTGAGAATATCTACGCCGACCTGTGAGGCCAGATGTTGCGATGTCACGACCATGCCATTTCTGGCTTCTACCGCCGGATTGGAGGCGGCGTACAGGTTGCTGCTGACCAGCAAGGCCGCCAAGGTCAGTGGTTGGCTCCATTTTTGCAAAAACATAAC
>JBAQHZ010000091.1:0-23054 GCA_049288585.1 Chania sp. | reverse complement strand
ACGCAATATAGTCCAACTGGCTGCGCGCCTCTTCGCACAGAGTGTGAAAATCCACAGCCAAAACCCCTTCCACCGCACGGATCGTCGGCAACGGCCGATGGTTGATTTGCAGTACCGGCGCATCTTCGCCCGCTCTACCCGCCAGTTTCAAAAAGATCTGATCCATTGCGCCCTGGTTTTGTGGCGTGAGCGGTGTCAGATACAGATGTGCCTGCGTTAGGGTGCGCAGGCGATAATCAATACCGGCATCGACGTTCATCACCTCACAATGTTCCTTGATTAACGCGATGGCGGGCAGGAAGCGAGCACGCTGCAAGCCGTTATGATAGAGGTGATCCGGCAGAATGTTGGAGGTTGCCACCAAGGTGATCCCACGGGCAAACAGCGCCTGCAACAGCGTTGCCAACAGCATGGCATCGGTGATATCCGAGACGAAAAACTCATCGAAGCACAGCACATCGGTCTGTGCCTTGAAACCGTCGGCCACGATCTCCAGCGGATTTTCCTGCCCCTGCAATTCCGTCAGTTCTTCGTGCACCCGCAGCATAAAGCGGTGAAAATGCAGCCGCAGTTTGCGTTCGCCAGGCAGGCTGTGGAAAAACAGGTCCATCAGCCAGGTCTTACCGCGGCCAACGCCCCCCCACATATATAGCCCCTGCACTGGACGCTGGCTCGGCGTTTCGCTACTTTTGCCCCACAGTCGGCTGAGTTTGCCGCGTAGACCTCCGGTTGTTACCGCTTGGGCAGGTCGTTGCAGCAATGCCTGATAGATCTGATCCAACTGCGTAACGGCCTGACGCTGAACCGCATCGGCCTGGTATTCCCCTGCCTCCAGCGCCTGCTGGTAGCGTGATAACGGTGACTGTGCCTGCATTTATTCGACGATCCCTAAGAACGCTGAGAATTTATTTAACCCATTTTCGCGGCGTTTCGCTGCCGCTTCGCACCCTGTTCGCCACATTTACCCGCGCTGTAGCCGGAGAAAAACCCGGCAAACATTCGGTTACGGTTTATCAGGATTCCACTCAGACAAGGTTAACGGTTATAGTGGACATTATTAAGTGAAAAATCCCTGCGGAACAACGAAGTCAAAATAGGAGTCATCATGACCTGGGAGTATGCGCTAATTGGTTTGGCCGTCGGTATCGTGATTGGTGCGGTAGCGATGCGTTTTGGTAACAGTAAACTACGCCAACAACAAGAGTTGCAAAGCGAGTTGGATAAAAGCAAAACCGAGCTCGAGGAATACCGTCAGGAGTTGGTTGGCCACTTTGCTCGCAGTGCCGAATTGCTGGATAACATGGCGCGCGACTATCGTCAGCTGTATCAGCACATGGCGAAAAGCTCCAACAATCTGCTGCCGGATCTACCTCTCCAAGACAATCCGTTCCGTTATCGTCTGACCGAAGCGGAAGCCGATAACGATCAGGCACCCGTAGAAATGCCGCGGGACTATTCCGAAGGAGCATCTGGTCTGCTGCGTGGTACAACACCACGCCGCGATTAATCTCTCTAATGTAACCCGTGGGCCATCCCACGGGTTTCTTGATTTTGTCCACGCCTTACCCCCTGCATCTGAGCTATTCTTGCTACTGACGATTAAGTGAACTTTTCACGCAAATTCACAGTCTTACATGGGTATCGCTATTGCTTTATCATCAGAATTTCACCGGCAGGTATTGAGTGAGTTACTATCAATGAAGAAAAAATCATTAATTCTTAGCGTGTTAGCAATGAGTATTAGCCTGACGCTGACTTCTGTACCGGCAGCCAACGCAGTAATGCCGGTTGCCGTTCAGGGGCAACCGCTGCCAAGCCTGGCACCGATGCTCGAAAAAGTCCTGCCCGCCGTGGTGAGCGTGCGAGTAGAAGGCACCCAGGTACAAAATCAGCAACAATTGCCAGAGCAGTTTAAATTCTTCTTTGGCCCCAATATGCCATCACAGCGGCAAAGCTCGCGTCCTTTTGAAGGCCTGGGTTCTGGTGTGATTATTGACGCGGAAAAAGGGTATGTCCTGACCAACAACCACGTCATCAATAACGCCGACAAGATCAGCATCCAGCTCAATGATGGCCGTGAATACGATGCCAAACTGCTAGGCCGTGACGAGCAGTCCGACATTGCTCTGCTACAGGTCAGCGCAGCCAAAAATCTGTCTGCGGTAAAAATGGCGGACTCCGACCAACTGCGCGTGGGTGACTTTGCCGTCGCGGTCGGTAACCCCTTCGGCCTCGGCCAGACCGCAACCTCCGGCATTATCTCCGCCTTGGGCCGCAGCGGCCTGAGCCTGGAAGGGCTGGAAAACTTCATCCAAACAGATGCTTCCATCAACCGCGGCAACTCTGGCGGCGCGCTGGTTAACCTTAACGGCGAACTGATCGGCATCAACACCGCCATTCTGGCGCCGGGCGGGGGCAATATCGGTATTGGTTTCGCGATCCCTAGCAATATGGTGCAGAGCCTGAGCAAGCAACTGATTGAGTTCGGTGAAGTCAAACGCGGTCTGTTGGGTATCAAGGGCAGCGAAATGACCGCCGATATGGGGAAAGCCTTTAATACCGACGTTCAGCGTGGTGCCTTCGTCAGCGAAGTGCTGCCAAAATCTGCCGCCGCCAAAGCAGGTATCAAAGCCGGTGACATTCTGGTGTCCATTGAAGGCAAACCGATCAGCAGCTTCGCTGAACTACGCGCCAAAGTCGGCACCACCGCACCAGGCACCACCATCAAGGTAGGTCTGTTGCGCGAAGGCAAGCCGATGGAGGTTGCAGTCACCCTGGACAACAGCGAGAGTGCCGCCACCAACGCCGAGACACTGTCTCCTTCGCTGCAAGGGGCATCCCTCAGTAACGGTGCTCTGCCAAGCGGTGACAAAGGCGTGAAGATTGAAAACGTCGAGAAAGGCACCCCGGCGGCGCAGATTGGCCTGCAGAAAGGGGATGTGATCATCGGTGTCAACCGTGAACGGATTGAAGACATCACTGCGTTACGTAAACTGCTCGAAACTAAGCCAGCCGTCACGGCATTGAGCATCATGCGCGGCAATGAAAACATTTATCTGTTAATGCGTTAATTTGTCTTAAAACCGGGTTCGGTAACATACTGCACCCGGTTAACTCATGCTATCCTCCATTTATCTTCCATTTCTCATATTAAAAATCCATGTTTGCTAAGCTTTTGCGTTCCATTGTTATTGGTTTGATTGTCGCCGGCCTGTTGTTGGTTGCCCTGCCCGTGCTGCGTTCTTCCAGTAATCTTTTCGCGAACAAGCCTGGCAACACCAGTGACGAAACCCCTGCCAGCTACAATACCGGCGTACGCCGCGCTGCGCCTGCGGTGGTGAATATCTATAACCGCAACATGAGTGGCACCGCAAACGTGCTTTCGCTGGGTTCCGGCGTGATCATGAACGATCGCGGTTACATCATCACCAATCGCCATGTGATCAAAGATGCTCAGCTGATTACCGTTGTGCTGCAAGATGGCCGCCGTTATGAAGCGCTGCTGGTGGGCTCCGACAGCCTGACCGATTTAGCGGTGCTGAAAATCGATCCCGGCAATTTGCCGGTGATCCCGATCAATAGCCAACGCCCGGCGCATATCGGCGATGTAGTGCTGGCGATCGGCAACCCCTACAATCTGGGGCAAACTGTCACGCAGGGGATTATCAGTGCCACCGGCCGTATCAGCTTGAGCACTACCGGGCGGCAAACCTTCCTGCAAACCGATGCTTCCATCAACCGCGGCAACTCTGGCGGTGCGCTGGTCAACTCATTAGGTGAACTGATGGGTATCAATACGCTCACTTACGACAAAGTGACCGATGGGGAAACGCCTGAAGGCTTGGGCTTCGCCATTCCGACGGCGCTGGCAACCAAGATTATGGATAAGCTGATCCACGATGGCCGGGTGATCCGCGGTTACTTCGGCATTCAGGGGAAAGAGATTATTCCGGTTCGCACATCCAATACCGGCATCGATCGCCTGCAAGGCATTATCGTTACCGAACTCACGCCCAATGGGCCAGCCGCCAAAGCAGGATTCCATATCAACGACATCATTATCAACGTCGATAACAAACCGGCAGTGGCCGTGTTGGAAACCATGGATCAGGTGGCCGAAATTCGCCCGGGCACCGAAATCCCGGTTGTGGTATTACGTGAAGGTCAGCGCCTGACGCTGAAGATGGCGGTGGGAGAATTCCCGGAAGATAATAACTAAAAAGCCCGGTTTCCCAGGCTTCTATGTCGCGACAAACGTGGCCTTATGCGTCTTTCACACGCTCGATATTGGCACCCAGCGCGCGCAGCTTGTGCTCGATACCCTCATAACCACGATCGATATGATAGATACGATCAACCATCGTCACGCCTTCAGCAATACAGCCTGCCAGCACCAAGCAAGCGGAAGCACGCAGATCCGTTGCCATCACCTGCGCACCGGAAAGCTGCTCAACACCGTGGCAAATCACGGTATTGCTCTCGATCTCCGCATGTGCCCCCATGCGAATCAGTTCAGGAACGTGCATGAAACGGTTTTCAAAGATGGTTTCGGTGATCACACCGGTGCCTTCTGCCACCAGGTTCAGCAGGCTGAACTGCGCCTGCATATCGGTCGGGAAACCAGGGTGCGGCGCAGTACGCACGGTTACCGCTTTCGGACGCTTGCCATGCATATCCAGGCTAATCCAGTCGGCACCCACTTCAATGTCGGCTCCGGCTTCGCGTAACTTGGCCAGTACCGCATCCAGCGTATCCGGGCGCGTATTACGGCACAGAACTTTGCCACCGGAAACCGCTGCCGCCACCAGGAAAGTACCGGTTTCGATACGATCAGGCAGCACGCGATAAACGCCGCCACCTAGGCGCTCAACGCCTTCAATCGTGATGCGGTCAGTGCCTGCACCGCTGATTTTGGCACCCAGCGTGTTGAGGAAGTTGGCGGTATCGACAATTTCCGGCTCACGTGCGGCGTTCTCAATGATGGTGGTACCCGTCGCCAAGGTTGCCGCACTCATAATGGTCACGGTAGCGCCTACGCTGACCTTATCCATCACGATATGTGCACCTTTCAAGCGCCCGTCTACGGAAGCCTTGACGTAGCCCTCTTCCAGTTTGATCTCAGCGCCCAGTTGTTCCAGGCCGGTAATGTGCAAATCAACCGGACGCGCGCCGATGGCGCAGCCGCCGGGCAGTGAAACCTGACCACGACCAAAGCGTGCGACCAATGGCCCCAAGGCCCAAATGGATGCACGCATGGTTTTCACCAGATCGTACGGCGCACAAAACTCATTCACCTCGCTAGCATCAACGAACACCGAGCCATTACGCTCGATTTTGGTGCCTAACTGGCTGAGTAATTTGATGGTAGTGTCAATGTCCTTCAGCTTCGGGACATTCTGTAACTCGACAGGCTCTTCCGCCAACAACGCGGCAAACAGGATCGGCAGGGCGGCATTCTTTGCCCCGGAAATGGTCACTTCCCCGCTCAGACGGGTCCGGCCCTGCACACGAAATTTATCCATTTGACTACTCTCTGTTATTTGTTCTGAGCTGCCTGCCTGACAGGACAAACAGCCTTAAAATCCGTTGAGCTTGCGATCCCGCCGCCACTCTTCTGGCGTGAATGTTTTGATCGACAAAGCATGAATGCGGTTATCCGCGATGTATTCCATCAACGGCGCATAGACGGTCTGCTGTTTTTTTACGCGGCTCAGGGTGGCGAACAGTTCACCAACCACGATCACCTGAAAGTGGCTACCGTCACCGGTAACATGGACTTCATCCAGTACCAACGCGCGCATCAGTACGTCTTTAATTTCGCTATTTTCCATAGTATCCAGTTCTGTATCAAAAGGATCATCATCAGCCCTGTATCTTAGTGGAATCCGGCGCTTTCTTAAACTAAAGAAAAAGCCCCTCGGTAACAGGGGCTTTCAGCGCACAGCCAGCTAAAAATATGGCTAACTGACGGTATCAACAGGCATTATCGCTTGCAGATTGTAGAGCGTAATCAACGTTTGCAGCCGTTCTGTCACGCCGGAAATTTTTAACTCGATACCCTGCTGGTGCTGCTGTTCGCGCAAATGCAGCAACATTGCCAAGCCGGAAGAGTCAACACGCTGCAACTGCGCTACATCAAGGGTGGTTTTATCCGCCATCAACGCCTCGCGCTGTTGCCACAGCGGCAACAACGTTTCGCGAGTCAGTTCACCGCGCAGGGTCAGAGTTTGCTGTTGTGATTCCCAGCTCAGATCCTCAGCCATCACTTTTTCTGATCCAGCGTAATCGGCTGCTGCGCCGCTACCAGTAACTGCTGAGTCAGGCCGTCAACCCCTTTGGTGCGCAGAGTAGACGCCCACTCGTTCTGCTTGGTAGTGATCATACTGACGCCTTCGGCGATCATGTCATATGCCTGCCAGTAGCCAGTCTTGCTGTTTTTACGCCATTGGAAATCCAGGCGCACCGGCGGGCGGCTACCGTTATCAACGATCGTCACACGAATGGCGATAATATCGGCATCACCTAAAGGCTGTGCCGGTTCGATCTGGTAAGTCTGGCCGTTATACATCGCCAGTGCCTGGCCGTAAGCCTGCTCCAGATAAGCCTGGAAGGCGGCAAAATAGGCTTCACGCTGCGCAGGAGTGGCCTCTTTGTAGTAACGGCCTAACACCAGCGCACCGGCATATTTCACCTGAACAAAAGGCATCAACTCTTCATGCACAATGGTCCGCAGATAGTTGGGATCCTGCTTGATCTTCGGCTGCTCGGTTTTCAGGCGCGTGAAGGTTTTATTCGCAGCATCCTGCATCAGGCTATAAGGGTTGGTCTGATCAACCGCAGAAGCCAGCGGTGCAACCACCAGCAGAGCCACCATCAGTAAACGTTTAAACATGCAGGCTTCCTCTCTTAATGACTTGTAACAGTGTGCGGAGCAGCATCTGTTGCCGGAGCAGCGGCATCGGCCGGTTTACCCGCATTATCCTGGCTGCCACTCTTGTACAGGAACTGGCCGATCAAATCTTCCAGAACCATGGCTGACTTGGTGTCCTGAAGGGTTCCGCCATCTTTCAGAATGGCGGTGCCCATCTCGGGATCTTCAAAACCGACGTTCAACGCCAGATACTGTTCCCCCAACAGACCGGAGGTACGGATCGCCAGCGAACTGGTGTCCGGGATCTGGTTGTATTTATCCTGAATATCCAACGCCACACGCGGGGTGTAGGTTTTCGCATCGAGAGAGATCTCAGCCACCCGGCCAATCACCACACCACCGATTTTCACCGGGGAACGCGCCTTCAAGCCACCGATATTATCGAAGGTGGCATAGATACGGTAAGTCGGCTCATTGCCGATCGATTTAATATTTGCTACCTGGAGACAGAGGAAGACGACGGCACACAGTGCAATCAGCATGAACGCCCCAACCCAGATTTCACTCTTCTTCGTTTGCATCGAATCAATTCCCAAACATCAGTGCAGTCAGCACAAAATCCAATCCCAACACCGCCAGTGACGAATGTACCACGGTCCTTGTCGTTGCCCGGCTAATACCTTCAGAAGTCGGCACCGCATCATAGCCGTTGAAGATCGCAATCCAGGTGACGGTAATAGCAAATACCACGCTTTTGATCAGGCAGTTGAGTAAATCCTTGTGCCACTCAACCGCTCCTTGCATGGCAGACCAGAAGAAACCGCTGTCGATCCCCTTCCAATCCACCCCCACTACCGATCCCCCCCAGATCCCGACGGCAACGAAAATGATCGTCAGCAGCGGCATGCTGATCAGGCCAGCCCAGAAACGCGGGGCAACGATGCGCCGCAGCGGATCGACCGCCATCATTTCCAAGCTCGATAGCTGCTCTGTCGCTTTCATCAGACCAATCTCGGCGGTCAAGGCAGAACCGGCACGGCCAGCGAACAGCAGCGCAGTCACGACCGGCCCCAGTTCACGCAGCAGCGATAGCGCCACCATCATACCCAAGCTGGCCTCTGCACTGTAGGTGGTTAGTACCAAGTAACCTTGCAACCCCAATACCATGCCGATAAACACGCCGGAAACCATGATGATCAATAACGATTGCACGCCAACGCTGTAAAGTTGCTTGATCAACAGCGGCCACTGCTTGCGCGGTTCAGGGCGCCCGACCAGCGCGTGGAACAGCATCAGCCCGGCACGCCCAAAGGAAGCGCTGGTATTGATGCCACGGCGCCCTAACGACGCTAACGCCTGTAAAAACATGAAATTAATTACTCCCATTCCTTAGAAGCTCAGTCTGATAATCACTGGCCGGATAGCGGAACGGTACCGGCCCATCGGCAATACCATCCAGAAACTGACGCACGCGCGCATCAGGGTTGTTCTGCAATTGCGGGGCTGTACCTTCGGCAATCACATGGTGATCCGCCACGATATAGGCGTAATCAGCGATGCTCAACACTTCTGGCACATCATGTGACACCACGATACACGTGATGCCCAGCGCATGATTCAACTCGTCAATCAGCTTGACCAACACGCCCATAGTGATCGGATCCTGGCCGACAAAAGGCTCGTCGAACATGATCAATTCCGGATCCAGCGCAATGGCCCGTGCCAGTGCGGCACGTCGCGCCATCCCACCCGAAAGCTCGTTGGGCATCAGTTCGGCAGCGCCACGCAATCCCACTGCTTCGAGCTTCATCAGCACCGTGCTGCGCAGGATCGGCTCCGGCAGGCGGCTGTGCTCACGCAGCGGAAAAGCCACGTTTTCAAATACCGTCAGATCGGTGAACAGCGCCCCCGATTGAAACAGCATGCTCATCTTTTTACGCGATTCATACAGTTGATGGCGCGATAATGCAGGAATGTTATCACCATCAAACCAGATCTCGCCGCGATCTGGCGCTAACTGGCCACCGATCAGGCGTAATAATGTGGTTTTGCCAATCCCCGACGGCCCCATGATCGCCGTTATTTTGCCACGTGGGACCGTCAGATTGATGTCTTCGAATATCAGCCGATCGCCGCGAGAGAAGCTCATACCGCGCACTTCGACCAGATTATCTGCCTTCTGGTGCATGTTTATTGATCCTTTACCGGTCATTCTTGCTAGGGGCCTGCTTCTAATAGAACGATTGGGCAGGCTCTAAATCTATCCGTGATGTTAAAGCAACAGACGCGATGCGTCTTATCTTTACAAAAACTTATCGTCATTTCGCTACCAATGATGCCATTGGTTTTACTTTTAGGCTTCAGGCAGTCAAAATTGAGAAATAACGCAAAAAATGAAACTGTTCGACTTTTAGCCGGGAAAATCCGTTGTTCTTTGTACAACGATGGGCAAGCAAGATGGCCGAATTTCGGCTTTACCAACGAACCGGGATGATACCCAATGGATTTCAAGTTGTAGCCAGGCGGTCAGTCGGTGCTCCAATCACTGGGGTGAACGTGCACAACCCACAACACTGCAACCTGAAAAGCCAGGGGGATTATACCTAATAAAGGACCCTGCATGTTTCTCGCGATAGTATTGTTAATCGTTGGTTTATTTTTACTGGTGTATGGAGCGGATCGATTAGTTTATGGTGCGGCGGTGATTAGCCGCTCCTTGGGCGTACCACCGCTGATTATCGGGATGACCATTGTCGGCATCGGCACTTCCTTGCCGGAGCTGATCGTTTCGGTGACGGCGGCGCTGAACGGGCAGACCGATATGGCCGTTGGCAACGTGTTAGGTTCCAACATCGCCAATATTTTATTGATCCTGGGGGTTGCTGCCCTGATCCACCCTTTGGCAGCACGTTCTGAAATCCTGCGGCGCGAACTGCCGCTGATGTTAGCGGTCACCGTATTGTGCGGTTTTGTGCTGATGAACAACAGCCTCAGCCGGTTGGATGGCGTGGTGCTGCTGGCCGCAGCCGCCGGGTTTATCCTGCTGATGCTGAAAATCGCCCGCCAGGCCCAGCGCGAAGGCAATGACAGCCTGACCATGGAACAACTTGCCGAACTGCCGCAGGACAGCAGCAACACCGTGGCGGTGCTGTGGCTGGTGCTGGCCTTTATCATCCTGCCGCTCTCTTCGAAGATGATCGTCGACAACGCCACGGTGATTGCCCATTACTTTGGCCTGAGCGAACTGGTGGTCGGCCTGACGATTATTGCCATCGGCACCAGCCTGCCAGAACTGGCCACCTCGATTGCCGGAGCACTAAAGGGTGAAGATGATATGGCGATTGGTAATATCATCGGCTCCAATATTTTTAACACGGTGATTGTTCTGGGCGTCCCTGCCCTGCTGTCGCCGGGCAGTATTGATTCTGCCGCTTTCCAGCGCGATTACTGGGTGATGCTAGCGGCCAGTATCCTGCTCAGCGCCTTGTGTCTCGGGCGTAAACATCGCATCGGCCATCTGGCTGGTGCTCTGTTATTATGTGGTTTTATTGCGTATCTTGCGGTGTTGTTGTTTAACCCTTTCAGCGCGTTTTTTGGCTAAGTGATGGGAATGAGTATGTCGAACATTCAGTGGCAACCAGGCTTTGATTTTCAGCAGGCGGGCAGAGAAGTGCTCCAGATTGAGCGCGACGGCCTGGCCCAGCTTGATCAGTACATCAATGCCGATTTTACCCGCGCCTGTGAAATGATCGCCGCCTGCTGCGGCAAAGTCGTCGTAATGGGTATGGGCAAGTCCGGCCACATCGGCAGCAAAATTGCCGCTACCTTGGCCAGCACCGGCACCCCAGCGTTCTTCGTGCATCCAGCAGAGGCCAGCCACGGCGATCTTGGCATGGTTTCAGCGCAAGACATCGTGTTGGCCATCTCCAATTCCGGCGAATCCAATGAGATTCTGGCCTTGATCCCGGTACTGAAACGCCAGCAGATCCCGCTGATTTGCCTGACCAACAACCCGGAAAGCTCAATGGGCAAAGCGGCAGAAGTGCATCTGTGCATTAAGGTGCCGCAAGAAGCCTGCCCGCTCGGCCTGGCTCCCACCACCAGCACCACGGCCACGTTGGTGATGGGCGATGCCCTGGCGGTGGCACTGCTGAAAGCACGCGGTTTTACGCCGGAAGATTTTGCGCTGTCGCACCCTGGCGGGGCGCTTGGCCGCCGCCTGTTGCTGCGCGTCAGCGATATCATGCACAGCGGCGATGAGATCCCACAGGTGAGCGCCGATGCCTCTCTGCGCGACGCTTTGCTGGAGATCACCCGCAAGAATCTCGGCATGACCGTGATCTGCAACGATCTGATGAAAATCGCCGGGATCTTTACCGATGGCGACCTGCGCCGGGTCTTCGATATGGGTATCGATCTCAACAACGCCAAAATCGCCGATGTGATGACGCTGGGCGGCATCCGGGTGCGCCCGAACATGCTGGCGGTTGACGTACTCAACCTGATGCAGCAGCGCCATATCACCGCCGTGCTGGTTGCTGATGGCGACCAGTTGCTGGGTGTGGTACATATGCATGACATGCTGCGCGCCGGCGTCGTCTAATGAAAGGAACGAAGTGAATGAGTATGGTCGAAACCTGCTACGGGCCGGTAACTGAAAGCGTAATGGCACGAGCCGGGAAGATCCGCCTGCTGATTTGTGATGTCGACGGCGTGCTGTCAGACGGCCTGATCTACATGGGCAATCAGGGTGAAGAACTGAAGGCCTTCAACGTGCGTGATGGTTACGGCATCCGCTGCCTGAAAACCTCAGGCATTGACGTCGCCATCATCACCGGCCGTTCTGCCAAACTGCTGGAAGATCGCGCAAAAACGCTGGATATCACCCATCTGTATCAAGGGCAATCCGATAAGCTTTTGGCCTACCGCGAACTGTTAGATAAACTGTCGTTAGCGCCTGATGAAGTGGCCTATATCGGTGACGATCTGATCGACTGGCCGGTGATGGCCGAAGTGGGTCTGGCGGTCGCCGTGGCGGACGCACATCCGCTGCTGAAGCCGCGTGCTCATTACGTTACCCGCATTGCCGGGGGGCGTGGTGCCGTGCGTGAACTGTGCGACATTATTCTTTTGGCTCAGAACAAGCTGGAAGGGGCCAAAGGGTTGTCAATATGAGTAAAACCAAGCTTTGGATCACCCTGATACTGGCGGTGATCGTACTGGCGCTGATCGGCTGGAATATGGCCGACTTCAGCGATGACGACAGTTCGGTGCCGATCAATCATCAGGATCCGACCTACCAGAGTCAGCATACGGTGACCGTGGTGTACAGCCCAACCGGTAAGCTGAACTATAAACTGGTGGCCGAAGAGGTGAAGTATTACACCGCCGATGAATTAAGCTGGTTTACCCAGCCGGTGATGACGCTGTTTGATCAGAATGCCGTAGCCACCTGGTCGGTACGCGCCGATCGCGCCAAGCTGACCAAGGATCGTATGTTGTATCTGTACGGCCACGTTGAGGTGAACAGCCTGACCACCACCTCGCAGCTAGAAAAAATCAAAACGGACAATGCTCGGGTTAATCTGGTCACACAGGATGTCTACTCCGATGATGAAGTGACCCTGTTCGGAACCAACTTTACCTCTAACGGCATGAAAATGCGTGGGAACTTGCGGGACAAAACCGCTGAGCTGATTGATAAGGTCAAGACCAACTATGAAATTCAGAACCAAAAAACAACTCCGTAATCTGTTGATCGCCAGCCTCGTTTTGACCGCCAGTACTCCGGTTCTGGCGTTGAAATCCGACGCCGATCAGCCAGTGAATATCAATTCACTGAAACAATCGCTGGATATGCAGAGCAACGTCAGCACCTTTACCGACGAAGTGGTGATCAAGCAGGGCACCATTGAAATCAAAGCCGATAAAGTGGTGGTTACTCGTCCAGATGGCGATCAGAACAAGACCTACATTGAAGCCTTTGGTAATCCGGTCACGTTTTACCAGATGCAGGATAACGGCAAGCCGGTGAAAGGCCATGCGCAAAAAGTTCGTTACGACGTTGCCACCCAGTTAGTCACGCTCACTGGCAATGCCTATCTGGAACAGCTAGACAGTAATGTGCAGGGCGATCGCATCACCTATCTGGTGCAGCAGCAGCAGATGCAGGCGTTCAGCGATAAAGGCAAACGCGTGACCACGGTGCTGGTGCCATCACAGTTGCAAGACAAAAACGGTCAAAAGAAGAGTAACTAATCACTTATGGCAACACTCATCGCAGAACATCTGGCGAAAGCCTATAAAGGCCGCAAAGTCGTTGAAGACGTCAGCCTGAAAGTGAAATCAGGCGAAATCGTCGGCCTGCTGGGCCCCAACGGTGCCGGTAAGACCACTACTTTCTACATGGTCGTGGGTATCGTTCAGCGCGATGCCGGGCGCATCGCCATTGATGAAGAAGACATCAGCATTCTGCCGCTGCATGCGCGTGCACGCCGCGGTATCGGCTATCTGCCACAGGAAGCGTCGATCTTCCGTCGCCTGAGCGTTTACGACAACCTGATGGCCGTGCTGGAAATCCGTGACGATCTCACCAGCGAACAACGTACCGATCGTGCGGTAGAACTGATGGAGGAGTTCCATATTTCTCATCTGCGCGACAACCTGGGCCAGTCACTTTCCGGTGGTGAACGCCGCCGCGTGGAAATTGCCCGCGCGCTGGCCGCCAACCCGAAATTCATCCTACTGGATGAACCCTTTGCCGGGGTTGACCCGATTTCCGTTATCGATATCAAGAAAATCATCGAGCACCTGCGTGACAGCGGCCTGGGCGTGCTGATCACTGACCACAACGTGCGCGAAACGCTGGACGTGTGTGAACGCGCCTACATTGTCAGCCAAGGCAAACTGATTGCCCATGGCACACCAGATGCTATTCTGGCCGATGAGCAAGTGAAACGCGTTTATCTGGGCGAAGAATTCCGCCTCTAGGTTCTAGCTAACGGAAGTAACCTGAAGATTATGAAGCAAGGTTTGCAACTCAGGCTCAGCCAACAATTGGCGATGACTCCCCAGCTGCAGCAGGCGATACGTCTGCTGCAGCTGTCCACGCTTGAGCTCCAGCAGGAAATCCAACTGGCGTTAGAGAGCAACCCACTGCTTGAACAAACCGACCTGCACGACGAGATCGACACCGAAGAACGCCCCGAGACCGAAGCGCTGGATACCCGTGAAGCGCTGGAACAGAAGGATATGCCCGAAGAGCTGCCTCTGGATGCCACCTGGGACGAAATCTACACCGCAGGTACCCCATCAGGTAACAGCATCGATTACAGCGATGATGAACTCCCGGTCTATCAGGGAGAAACCACCCAGACGCTGCAAGATTATCTGATGTGGCAGGTGGATTTAACGCCGTTTTCCGATACCGACGCGGCCATTGCCACCTCGATCGTCGACGCCGTTGATGATACCGGCTATCTCACCGTGCCGCTGGAAGACATTCTGGAAAGCATCGGTGATGACAATGTGACCATGGACGAGGTCGAGGCGGTACTGAAACGCGTACAGCGTTTCGACCCGATCGGCGTTGCCGCGCGCGATCTGCGTGATTGCCTGCTAATCCAGCTTTCTCAATACGCCAAAGACACGCCTTATCTCGCCGAAGCACAATTAATCGTCAGTCATCATCTGGATTTGCTGGCCAATCACGACTTTCGCAGCCTGATGCGAACAACCCGCTTAAAAGAAGATACACTGAAAGAAGCGATGGTGCTGATTCAGTCGCTGGACCCGCGTCCTGGCCAGTCAATCAACACCGGTGAATCAGAGTATGTGATCCCGGATGTGCTGGTGCGCAAGGTACAGGATAAATGGCAGGTTGAACTCAATACTGACAGCATCCCGCGGCTGAAGATCAACCAGCAGTATGCTGCGCTTGGCAATAGCGTGCGCAACGATGCCGACGGCCAGTTTATCCGCAGCAATCTGCAGGAAGCGAAGTGGCTGATTAAAAGCCTGGAAAGCCGTAACGACACTCTGCTCAAAGTGACCCGCTGCATTGTCGATCAGCAGGAAGCGTTCTTTGAACAGGGGGAAGAATTTATGAAACCCATGGTGCTGGCCGATATCGCCCAGGTCGTGGAGATGCACGAATCGACCATCTCGCGCGTGACCACGCAGAAGTTTCTGCACAGCCCGCGCGGCATTTTTGAATTAAAATATTTCTTCTCCAGCCATGTGAATACCGACAGCGGCGGCGAAGCCTCCTCCACGGCAATCCGTGCGTTGGTGAAGAAGTTGATTGCGGCGGAAAACCCCGCTAAACCGCTTAGCGACAGCAAGCTGGCCACGATGCTTTCCGATCAGGGGATCATGGTGGCACGGCGCACCGTTGCCAAGTACCGAGAGTCTTTGTCCATCCCGCCGTCAAATCAGCGCAAACAGTTGATTTGACCTCACTAGAGAAGGAAGACATTATGCAGCTCAATATTACCGGACACCACATCGAAGTCACTGAACCTATGCGTGAGTTTGTGAACACCAAGTTCGCCAAACTCGAACAGTATTTTGATCGCATAAATCAGGTGTATGTCGTTCTTAGTGTGGAAAAAGTGCAGCAGATTGCTGAAGCAACGGTGCACGTGAATGGAGGCGAGTTGCACGCCACCTCGGAAAAAGAAGATATGTATGCCGCAATTGACAGCCTGATCGATAAACTGGCGCGTCAATTGAACAAGCATAAAGACAAACTCAAGCAGCACTGACATTAAGGCCGCGATCGCCCAGGCGAAAGCAGCCCAAATTGTAGTCATTGGCTACCAGGCAACCATCGGCGTGTTACCCTGAATGGGGCACGCCGATCAGCCATCAGGGTTAAACCGGCGAAAAAAACCGATTCATCAAGCGTAATCGGCACAGGCAGTTTGCACACCACCCGTTGTGGTTTCAAATCGCCAGTCACAGCGTTTGATGAGGTTTTTTAAGTGAAGATGAGATGAACAACGAAATAATGCAATTAAGCTCGGTATTAAACATCGAGTGCACCAAAAGCTCGGTACACTGCACCAGCAAGAAACGGGCGTTGGAAATTATCAGCGAATTGGCAGCCATTCAGCTCAACCTGCCTTCGCAGGTGGTGTTTGAGGCGGTTCTCACCCGGGAGCGCATGGGCAGTACCGGTATTGGCAACGGTATCGCGATCCCCCATGGCAAACTGGAAGAGGACACCCTGCGTGCCGTTGGCGTGTTTATCCGTCTGGAACAACCCATCGCCTTTGACGCCATTGATAACCAGCCGGTCGACCTGCTGTTCGCCTTGCTGGTCCCGGCCGATCAATGCAAAACGCATTTGCATACGCTGTCGCTGGTCGCCAAACGCTTGGCGGACAAAACCGTCTGCCGCCGCCTGCGGGCTGCGCAGACCGATGAAGAGCTCTATCAGATTATCACCGAATAACCGTTGGTTGACGTGACTTTCAGCCATGAAAAAGCTACTGTTTTACTGATAATGCATCCAGGCTTCGGCCTGGATAATAAAAGATCCTAACGGTGGCGATAAGCGCCATTGAGATGCCAGGGGGAGTTGCCACATGGTGCTGATGATTGTCAGCGGCCGTTCCGGTTCAGGGAAGTCTGTCGCCCTACGGGCGCTGGAAGATATGGGTTTTTACTGCGTTGATAACCTGCCGGTGGTCCTGTTGCCGCAGCTGGCTCAAACGCTGGCTGAGCGTAATACCTCTGCGGCGGTGAGCATTGACGTGCGTAACATGCCCGAATCACCGGAAGTGTTCGAACATGCAATGACGCAGTTGCCAGAGAGCTTTTCGCCGCAACTGCTGTTCCTCGACGCCGATCGCAATACCCTGATCCGCCGCTATAGCGATACTCGCCGCCTGCATCCTCTTTCTGCCAAAAATCTGTCGCTGGAAAGCGCGATCGATGAAGAAAGCGATTTGCTCGAACCCCTGCGTTCGCGCGCCGATCTGATCATCGACACCTCAGAAATGTCGGTGCACGAGTTGGCCGAAATGCTGCGTACCCGCCTGCTGGGTAAACGCGAACGCGAGTTGACCATGGTGTTTGAATCCTTCGGCTTCAAACATGGCCTTCCTATTGATGCCGACTATGTGTTCGACGTGCGTTTCCTGCCAAACCCGCACTGGGATCCAAAACTGCGCCCGATGACCGGCCTGGATAAACCGGTGGCGTCGTTCCTCGATCGCCACACCGAAGTGCATAACTTCATCTACCAGACGCGCAGCTATCTGGAACTGTGGCTGCCGATGCTGGAAACCAACAATCGCAGCTATCTGACCGTGGCTATCGGCTGTACCGGCGGTAAACACCGTTCGGTGTATGTCGCTGAACAGCTGGCTGATTATTTCCGCTCGCGCGGCAAGAACGTGCAATCACGCCACCGCACGCTGGAAAAACGCAAGCAATGACGGTCAAGCAAACGGTAGAAATCAAAAATCGGCTGGGCATGCATGCCCGGCCAGCGATGAAGCTGTTTGAACTGGTGCAAAGTTTTGACGCCGAGGTGCTGTTACGCAATGACAGCGGCACCGAAGCGGAGGCCAGCAGCGTGATAGCCCTACTGATGCTGGATTCCGCCCAAGGCCGCCAGATCGAAATCGAAGCCACCGGGCCGCAAGAACAGCAGGCCCTGGCGGCGGTGATTGAGCTGTTTAATTCCGGCTTTGATGAGGATTAATCCTCTCCCCGTCCCAGAATACCCTATGGATTTCAAGTTGCAGCTAGGCGGCAAGGGCGTTAATCCCCAGGAGCTTACTTAGGTAAGTGACTGGGGTTCACGCACGCAGCCAACAACGCTGCGGCTTGAAAGACGACGGGTATGCTTAGTACCTTATCATCACCGATTTTAGCTCGGTATAATGCTCGATAAACGCACTGCCAAATTCACGCCCAATCCCTGACGATTTCACCCCACCGAACGGCAATGCCGGATCGAGGAGGGTGTGCATATTGATCCACACCGTACCGGCTTCGATCCGTGGGATCATGCGCATCGCCTTGCTGAGATCGTTGGTCCATAGGCTGGCCGCCAGGCCGTAAGGCGAGTCGTTAATCATGGCGATCATCTGTTCTTCATCGTCATAAGCCAGGAACGTGCCCACCGGGCCGAAGGTTTCCTCACGCATCAACAGATCGTTCGGCCCATTGGCGCGGATCGCCGTCGGGGCCACAAAGAAACCGGGGCCAGCGAGCGCATGGCCACCGCAGACAATCTGGCTGCCTTCGGCACGCGCCTTATCGAACAGGCCAAGCACCTTGCGGTAATGGGCTTCGTTGGCTAACGGGCCGACTTCGGTGGTTTCATCCAGTGACGATCCCACCTTCATGGCGCCCAAACGCTGCGTCAGCTTTTCCAACACCTCGTCGATATGGCTGACCGGCAGATAAAAACGCTCGGCCGCCGCGCAGATTTGCCCCTGATTCAGGTAACCCGCCTCGATGATGCCGTCGACCATCTTGTCGACTGAGACATCGGCCAGAAAGGCTGCGCCATTTTTACCACCCAACTCCAGCGTGGTACGCACAATCCCCTGCTCCATGGCGGCTTTACCCACGGCAATGCCGGTCGGCACCGAGCCGGTAAAGGTCACTTTGGCGCAATGAGGGTGAGCAATCAGCGCCGGGCCCAAACGAGCCCCTGAACCATTCACCACGTTAAGCGTACCGTCCGGTAGCCCCGCCTCTTTCGCCAGCTCAGCCACCCGCAACATGGTCAGCGGCGTATATTCACTGGGTTTCAGCACCACCGTGCAGCCGCAGGTCAGCGCCGCAGCCAGCTTCCAGATGGCGATCATGATCGAGAAGTTCCACGGGATAATACCCACCACCACGCCCAGCGGTTCACGCCGGGTGAAGGCGGTGTACTGTTCTCCCTTGAAGGAAGGCAATGAAACGTTGAGCGTTTCCCCGCTGATTTTGCTCGACCAACCGGCAAAGTAACGCAGGAACTGCGCAGCCATGTCGATTTCCAAGCCACGCGCCAGTTGAATGGTTTTACCGGAACACAGGCTTTCCAACTGCGCCAACTCTTCGCGGTGTGCTTGTAGCAAATCGGCCAAGCGCGTCAGGCAGTTGCCGCGCTCCATCGGCGACACCTGCGCCCAGGCACCGTGGAAAGCGCTAAATGCCGCCTGCATTGCGGCATCCACCTCTTCCTGTTCGCCTTCAGTGACCTGCGCAATGGCCTGCCCGGTTGCCGGATTCACCACCGCAAACCTTTCCGTTCCTGTTCCGGTCAGTAACTGGCCGTTGATGTAGTGGCCATGATCGCGGCCCAGAAATGCTGTCACCTGCGGCAGCAGCGTAACGTCAGTCATCGCATCCTCCTCAACCTTCCACAATCGCCAGATAGTGCTTAACAAAGCGATCGGAGGTAATTTCCCAGCGTACCGGGGTGCCTTTTTCCACAAACCAGGAGTCACCGGCTTGATATTGCACCGATTCACCGGTGTTCTGGTTGGTCAGCGTCGCGGTGCCTTCCCACACGGTGGCATGCTCAGTAAACGGATATTCCATCATGAACGTGCCACGGGTGCAGCTAAAGACGCCGCAATTCAGGTTGTCTGACGGTTCACCAAAGATCATCGCCACACCGACGTTAGGTTCACCGGCAACAACCGTCGCCCCCAGATTGCTAACGCTGCCGATTTGCAGCAACTCGGGTAGTGTTTGCTTAAGCAGTAATGGTTTCATGGTTTTTCCTTTTAAAATCAATGATGGGGTTTCCCCTCACCCTAACCCTCTCCCCAAGGGAGAGGGGACTGTCCGGTGCATAGCCGCAACAACCGCGCTCTCCTGCAAAGTGGCGCCTTGCACAAACAGAGCCGCTAACGTCTTTTTCCCTCTCCCTCGAGACAGGGAACCGTCTGGTACAGAGCCGCAACAACAACGTTCGCCCGCAAAGTGGTGCCTTGCGCCGCTAACATCTTTTGCCCCCTCTCCCTAGGGAGAGGGCCGGGGTGAGGGGCGACAGAATCAACGGCGGCCCTTCCAGTAGCCCGAAGTCTGGTGCCAAACTTTACCGGCGGTGGTCATCACCCGGCGCAGTTTGTCTTTGCCGAAAATATTGATGTGCGGGATCGAACTCATCAGCTCATAACGATCGGATCCCTCACTCATGCCCTCCGCCAACACCTTGCAAACGATGTGGCTCGGCGTCACGCCAAAGCCGGAATAGCCCTGCACGTAGAACACATTGTCATGCTGTGGCAAAGTGCCGATCTGCGGGAACAGATTGGCGCTGCAACATAGCGGCCCGCCCCAGGCCAGATCGATCTTCACGTCTTTCAGATAAGGGAACACCTTCAGCATCAGGTTACGGTTCCAGGCTTTCAGATCCGATGGAATGTACTCGATCAAGCGAGTCGTGCTGCCAAACAGCAGCCGGTTCTCGTTGGTGACGCGGTAATAGTCGATCACCGGCCGGATATCGCTGTAAGCGCCGCGAATCGGGCTGATCCGGTTGATCAACTCGTCAGATAAAGGCTCAGTAGCCAGTTGGAAGGCATAGGTGTTGATGGTTTTGTTATAGATGAAAGGCTCCATGCCATTCAGGAAACCATTGCAGGCCCAGAGCATTTTCTTGGCGCGCACCGAGCCCATCGCCGTGCGCACGGTAATATACGAACCGTATTCCACGTTCAGCACGCTGCTGTTCTCGAAGATTTTTACGCCGTAACCCGTCAGCGCCTGTGCCTCACCCAGCAACAGGTTGAGCGAGTGGACGTGGCCGCCGCCCATATGTTTCAACGCGCAGGTGTAGGTATCGGAACCCACCACCTGTTTCACCTCCGAGCCGGTATAAAGTTCGATCTCTTCATCCGGTGAAACTGCCTTGAACTCCTTCAGCCAGCTACGCAGGGTTTTCTCCTGCCGCGCATTGCTGCCCAGATAGCCGTAACCAAAGCAGAAATCGGCATTAATGTTGTACTTTTTGATCCGCTCGCGGATGATCCCGGCCCCCAGATTGCTGATCTTGAAAATAGTTTCCAGCCCGGCCGGGCCAACGTGGCGTTTTATCTTTTCCAGATCGTGGCCGATCCCGGCCATCACCTGCCCGCCGTTGCGACCGGTGCCGCCATAGCCCAGATAGCGGCCTTCCAGAATGGCAATGTTGGTGATGCCTTTTTCCGCCAGCTCCAGCGCGGTGTTAATGCCGGAGAAGCCACCGCCGATGATCACCACGTCAACGTCCAGATCTTCTTCCAGCGTCGGGAAGCGCAGATCGTATTTCTTGGTCGCCGCGTAGTAGGTTAACGATTCGATTTCATTACTCATTCCTGCACTCCCGTTTACCCATTGCCTTAGCCTGGATTATCAGGAGAGTGAGTGCGGGCGGCTATGTCCCTTTAGGGATATTTGCAACAGAATTTTAACATTATGCGGTGCGCCGCAGCGGCGCAGTGAGGAACAGGCTGAACAACTCGGCCTGAGAACCAATCTTCAACTTGCCGTAGATGTTTTTACGGTGATTTTTTACCGTACCCAGGCTGATAAACAGCCGTTCGGCAATCTGCTGCGAGCCGTTACCGTTGAGGATCAGATCGACAATCTCACGCTCGCGCGGCGTCAATGCATAACGCGCCTGAGCGGCATTATCTGCCAGCGGAGTTGCAGATACCGGCACGTTAGCGGGCACCACCTCACTGTGCAGCCGCGCAACGCTTTTCACCAGCGTTAACGCCCCGCGTAAATCCGCCAGACGGGGAGCGCGCACCCCTACCGTTTGCCGTGCAGAGCCGAAAAACACCCCTAAGCCACGCTCCGGCGTCAGTTGCAGCAACACGCCGGCTTCATCGTGCCAGCCGGTTTTACGGTAGAAGTTGCGGTAATAATCCGTCTGATAAAAACCGCACGGGGCCAATTGGCGCAGGGTAAACACCTCCCCATGCCCACTGTCATTCAGCACCCGGTAAAAAGGATCCTCAAGGTAAGCCCCCTGCTGATAAATCTGGTTTACCGCATCGCTATTTTCTTTTTCGGTCTTCATCAAGCAACGCGGTGCCTGGCCACGCTCAAAGGCATAGACGATGGCACTATCAAAAGCAAAGAACCCTTCCAGATAAGCCAGCAGATGAGGATAAAACTGGCGGGTCGCCACTGCGTCGATCACCGCTGATAATCTTTCGATCTGAATATCCATGCCGCCCCCAAAATCATTAACAAATTAACAATGTGCTTTTTCCCGATCATAACCGGCCGGTTTGGGCCATAGGCTATAAAAAGCATTCAACCAGCAAGAATGCAAGGCCGAAACTGTTTACATGTTAATCAAATCACAAGTTCGGCAGTTTGGCTAAATAGCAGAAATTAACATATTAACAATTACGAGTTAGTACCGTAAAAAGCGTTGGTTCACTTCAAGGGCTGAATTATGCTGTGGTTTCCATGCCGACGAGCACCAAGGAGAGAGCATGACCACTAGCCTGATGATTACTAACCGGCAGACCTGGTTCGGCAACGGTAGTATCCAGCAATTGATCCCTCTGTTGCAGACTGAGCCTCAGGCGACGCTGCTGTTCACCTGCCGCTCATTTATTAATAGTCCCATTTACTCTTCACTGGCGGATGCGCTGATGCCACTGCTGGTTGGCAGCGAAGTTGTTACCCATGAGGCTTCACCGCAGGAGATCGACGCCTGGGTAGCACGCTGGCGTGGCAAGGTAAAAAGGGTGGTTGCTATTGGCGGGGGCAGCGTATTGGATGCTGCCAAAGCCTTTGCTGCCATCATCGAGCACCCATTGCCTACGCGGCGCTATATGGAAAAAATCGGTGACTGCCAGATCAGTGGGGCTACGCTGCCGGTGATCGCTATTCCTACCACCGCGGGTACGGGCAGCGAGGCCACGCAAAACGCCGTGATCACCGACACCCAGCTCACTAAAGTGAAGGCCTCATTACGCCACCCTAATTTTGTCCCACAGGTGGCGATCCTCGATCCCGAACTGCTGAAAGGGGCTCCTGACAACGTGCTGGTCTACTGCGGCATTGATGCTTTCACTCACTTGCTTGAGTCGTATCTGTCCAAGACCGCCAGCAGCATGTCGCGCGCCATGTCGCTGGCGGGTCTCCAACACTTCCTCAGCGCCTGGCCGATGTTGAAACACAGCGATGAGGCGCGGGCAGCAATTATGCAGGCTTCCTACCT
>JBAQHZ010000090.1:0-3113 GCA_049288585.1 Chania sp. | reverse complement strand
ATTATCCCGCAGCGGCTGTTCGATCTGTTGAGCCGGCAGAACGTGGTGTCCAACGCCGGGGATCTGCTGGTCGGCAGTGAATCCATCAGGCTGCATCCGACCGGGGAGTTTTCCAACGTACAGGAGTTGGGCAACCTGCTGATCAGTGAACCGGGCAGCGCCAAGAGCGTATACCTGCGGGATATCGCGACGATCACCCAAGGCTTCACCCATTCGCCCAACAATATTTATCGCGCCAACGGCCAGCCTGCGCTGTCTATCGGCGTCTCTTTTACGCCGAACGTTAACGTGATCGTGGTGGGGGAAGCGGTCAAAGCCCGTTTAGCCCAACTGCAGGCCGAACGCCCGGCAGGGATGGATATCAGCGTCTTCTACGATCAGTCACATGAGGTGGAAGGGGCGGTAAACGGCTTTATCATGAACTTCCTGCTGGCACTGCTGATCGTGGTAGGTACCCTGCTGATTTTCATGGGGGTGCGCAGCGGTTTGGTGATTGCCGCTTCGCTGGCGCTGAACGTGTTGGGCACGCTGTTGATCATGAAGTTGTTCAACATCGAGCTACAGCGGGTATCCCTCGGGGCATTGGTGATCGCCCTGAGCATGCTGGTAGATAACGCCATCGTGATTGTCGAAGGCGTGCTGGTGGGGCGGCAACAGCGCGAAAGCACCCTGCAAGCCATCAGCAATGTGGTGAAACGCACCATGTTCCCACTGCTGGGGGCCACCATCATTGCCATTCTGGCGTTTGCACCGATCGGCTTGTCCAACGACGCAACCGGGGAATACTGTAAGTCGCTGTTCCAGGTGCTGCTGATCTCGCTGATGCTGAGTTGGTTTACCGCGCTCACGCTGACGCCGGTGTTCACCAAATGGGCGTTTGAAAAGCAGAAAATCGCCGAACCGAAAGAGGGTGAGTCGGCCAAAAGCCCTTACGATGGCTGGTTGTTCCGCGTCTATCGCAACCTGCTGAGCAAACTGCTGAGCCAGCGTGCCATTACCCTGGCAGTGCTGGCGGCGCTGATGGTGGCTTCGGTGATCGGTTTTGGCAGCGTACGCCAGAGCTTCTTCCCGCCCTCCAACACGCCGATCTTCTTTGTCGATATCTGGCTGCCGTATGGTACCGATATCGCCTATACCGAGAAGATCGCCGCCCAGATCGAACAGCACATCAAGGAGCAACCGACCGTCAGCGATACCATGGTCACCGTTGGCCAGGGTGCGATGCGTTTTATGCTCACCTATAACGCACAGCGGCAATATTCCAACTATGCGCAGGTGATGGTGCGGGCCAAACAGCTAAACCAGATCCCGGGCATGATCGGCAAAATCGAAACCTATGTGCGCGAGAACTACCCGCAGGTCAACGCGCAGGCCAAACGCATTATGTTCGGCCCGTCCAACAACAGTTCGATCGAAGCACGCTTTATTGGGCCGGATCCGAACGTGCTGCGTACCCTCGCGGCCAAAGCAGAGAAAGTCGCCAGTTCAGATCCGAATGCCGATGGTGTGATGCATGACTGGCAAGAGCGCAGCAAGGTGATTCGCCCGCAGTTCTCCGACTATCTTGGCCGTGAACTGGGGGTGGATAAACGCGAAATCGATAGCGCGTTGCGTATGAGCTTCGGCGGCGTCACGGTCGGGCTTTATCGCGATGGTACCCGGCTGATGCCGATTGTGCTGAGAACGCCAGATTCTGAGCGACTGAATGCCGAACGGTTGAACGACGTGATGATCTGGAGCCAGGCAAGACAGGCGTTTATTCCTATCGATAACGTGGTCAGCGGTTTCAAGACCGAATGGGAAGATCCGTTAATTATGCGTTTGGATCGCAAGCGGACTTTGACGGTTCAGGCCGATCCAAGCACCCAAAGCGGTGAAACCTCCGCAGAGTTGCTGCAACGTATCAAGCCGGGGATTGATGCTATCACACTGCCACGCGGCTATGAACTGGAATGGGGCGGCGACTATGAAAGTACCAAAGAGGCGCAGGCCGGGCTGTTCACCAGCCTGCCGGTCGCCTTTGTGATCATGTTCATTATCACCGTGCTGATGTTCAGTTCGCTGAAAAACGCCGTGGCGATTTGGCTGACGATCCCACTGGCGCTGATTGGGGTCACGCTGGGCTTCTTACTCACCGGTATTCCGTTTGGCTTTATGGCGCTGATCGGCCTGTTGAGCTTGAGCGGCATGTTGATCCGTAACGGTATTGTGCTGGTGGAAGAGATCGGCCTGCAACGCCGGGAGAAACCGATGCTGGAAGCGATTATCGATGCCTCTACCTCGCGCTTACGCCCGATCCTGCTGACTGCGTTTACCACCGTGCTCGGCCTGGCACCGCTGCTTAGCGACGCCTTCTTCCAAAGCATGGCGGTGGTCATCATGTTCGGCCTAGGCTTTGCGACGGTGCTGACGCTGCTGGTGCTGCCAGTTATTTACAGCTGTATGAACTCAGACAAGCAAAAGGTGGCGGCTGAAACCGAAGCCTGATTGCCCTTCCCCCTTACCAAGCCCTCTTTAGCGATAAAGAGGGCTTTTTTATGTGAACTACGATTCATTGATAATTTGTCAGGCTATTCCAACGTGCAGCATTGGTTTACTGTGTGCGCGGATCAAGACAAAACAAGGAGAAGTGTAAAGTGCTTAAACAAACAATTCTGGGATGTTCACTGCTGTTGGTCTCCGCCGCTACGCTGGCGGGTGGCTGCGATAACCCACGTAATGCTTATGACAGAACCTACTGTGCGTCACTGGAGATGGTTCAGTTGGATCAGGAACTGAATGTGCAATACAAGAAAGTGATGGGTTTGCTGAATCAGCAACAAAAACAGACCTTGAAACAATCGCAGGTCCAGTGGCTACAAAACCGGGATAACGAATGCAGCGACGGCGCACGTCTGTTCCTTGATTGCTCAAACAAAACCATGCAGAGCCGGATTAATTTCCTGAAAAGCGTGGAGCGTGAGTGCAAGAGCACCGGTTGTGACAGTAATAAACTGGCTCAGCAGCAGTAATCCGGCCTAGTTCCCCAACCTTCAAATCATTATTGAGATAAAGGGATAATGCCCCAAGCCAAGCTCTTAATTCGACTTGGGGCATTATCCCTTTTGGCCGTT
>JBAQHZ010000089.1:0-5322 GCA_049288585.1 Chania sp. | reverse complement strand
GAACTGGATTTCGAAGAAAACCTGAAAATCGTCCGCGACTGTGTGAAATACAACAAACGCATCATCTTCCCGTCCACGTCAGAAGTTTACGGTATGTGTGACGATAAAGAATTTGATGAAGACAGTTCACGCCTGATCGTGGGGCCAATCAGCAAGCAGCGTTGGATTTATTCCGTATCCAAGCAGTTGTTGGACCGCGTAATCTGGGCTTATGGCGCGAAAGAGGGCCTGAAGTTCACGCTGTTCCGTCCGTTTAACTGGATGGGGCCACGCCTGGATAACCTGGATGCGGCACGCATTGGTTCTTCCCGTGCTATCACCCAGTTGATCCTCAACCTGGTGGAAGGTTCGCCGATCAAACTGGTTGACGGTGGTGCGCAGAAGCGCTGCTTTACCGATATCAATGACGGCATCGAAGCGCTGTATCGCATTATTGAAAACCGTAACGGGCAGTGTGATGGTCAGATCGTTAACATCGGTAACCCGACCAACGAAGCGAGCATTCGTGAGCTGGCGGAGATGTTGCTGGAGAGCTTCAACAACCATCCGCTGCGTGGCAATTTCCCACCGTTTGCCGGTTTCAAAGATGTGGAAAGCAGCAGCTACTACGGCAAGGGCTATCAGGACGTTGAACACCGTACCCCAAGCATCAAAAATGCGCGCCGTTTGCTGGATTGGCAGCCAACTATCGCCATGCAACAGACCGTTGCCGATACGCTGGATTACTTCCTGCGTACCACGGTAGAGGAAGGTAATGGTGCATGAAGAAGGTCGGCCTGCGAGTTGATGTAGATACCTTCAGCGGCACCCGTGAAGGGGTGCCGTGTTTGCTGGACCTGTTCGATAAGTACGGTATTCAGGCCAGTTTCTTCTTCAGCGTTGGGCCGGACAATATGGGGCGCCACTTGTGGCGCCTCCTTCGTCCTCAATTCCTGATGAAAATGCTGCGCTCAAATGCGGCTTCGCTATACGGCTGGGATATCTTGCTGGCGGGCACTGCCTGGCCGGGACGTAACATCTCCCGGGCGTTAGGGCCGTTGATGAAACGTACCGCCGAGGCGGGTCATGAAGTGGGGCTGCATGCCTGGGATCATCAGGGTTGGCAGGCTCGAGTGGCGCGCTGGTCGGAACAGGAATTGAAGCGGCAAGTGCAGTTGGGCGTTGACGCACTGACTGCGAGTACGGGGCAACCGGTCAAGTTCTCAGCCGTTGCTGGCTGGCGTGCCGATCAACGTGTTGTCGAGGTAAAACAGGGCTTTGATTTTCAGTACAACAGCGATTGCCGTGGTACACATCCGTTTCGCCCGCTATTAAATAACGGTCAAGCTGGAACGGTGCAAATTCCCGTCACACTCCCCACCTTTGATGAAGTGATTGGCAGCGAAGTCAGCATTGCCGACTTCAATGATTACATTTTGCGTGCGATCGAAAACGATCGGGGCGTGCCGGTGTACACCATTCACACCGAGGTGGAGGGGATGTCTCAGGCCGCCATGTTTGAAGATCTGTTGCAGCGTGCGCAGCAGCAGGGCATTGAATTCTGCCCGCTGAGTGCCTTGTTGCCGCAGGATCCGGCATCGTTGCCGCTGGGCCGCATCATGCGAGCACCCTTTCCTGGCCGTGAAGGCTGGTTAGGCTGTCAAACCGAAGTAGAGGAAAAAGACGTTTCATGAAAGCGCTGAAAGGAACCTGGGCCATTGCATTGGCCATTTTTTTTGCCCTAGTCTATCTGATTCCGCTCAATGGACGCCTGTTATGGCAACCCGATGAAACCCGCTATGCCGAGATTAGCCGTGAAATGCTGGCGAAGGGCGATTGGGTGGTCCCCAATCTGCTTGGCCTGCGCTATTTTGAAAAACCGGTAGCCGGTTACTGGTTCAACAACGTTAGCCAGTGGATATTTGGTGATAACAATTTTGCCGTGCGCTTCGCTTCGGTATTCAGTACCGGTCTGGCGGCACTGCTGGTGTTTGCACTGGCCTGGCTGATGTGGAAAAACGCGCATCGTGCCTGTTTGGCGGTGTTGATCTTCCTGTCGATGTTCCTGGTGTTCAGCGTTGGAACATATAGCGTGCTCGATCCGATGATCTCGCTGTGGTTAACAGCGGCGATGGTCAGCTATTACCTGACGCTAAAAGCCACCACCACCAAAGGCAAACTGGGGGGCTATGTGCTGCTCGGCTTGGCCTGTGGCATGGGCTTTATGACCAAAGGATTCCTGGCCTTGGCGGTGCCGGTGATTGCGGTGATGCCGATTGTGATCCAGCAGCGCAAAATTAAAGAACTGCTGATCTACGGGCCGGTTGCGGTGGTGGTGGCGGTGTTGCTCAGCTTGCCGTGGGCACTGGCGGTGGCCCAACGTGAACCGGATTACTGGAACTATTTCTTCTGGGTGGAGCACATTCAGCGCTTTGCCGAAGAGAATGCCCAACATAAAGCACCGATCTGGTATTACATTCCGATCCTGATTGCCGCCGTGTTGCCATGGCTGGCGTTATTGCCTGGTTCACTGGTCAAAGGTTGGCGTGAGCGCGTTCAGCGCCCTGAGTTATTCTTCCTGTTAAGTTGGGTAGTGATGCCGTTAATCTTTTTCAGCATCGCTAAGGGCAAGTTGGCGACCTACATTCTGCCGTGTATGGCACCGTTGGCCTTGCTGATGGCGGCCTATGCGGAAGATTGCGTGGCGCAATTGCGCACTCGGGTATTCAAAGTTAATGCCGTACTAAACGGCCTGTTTGGCCTGATTGGTATCGCGGCACTGTCGCTGATGGGGTTAGGCTTGTTGCCTAACGTACGTCTGTTCACTTCAGATGAGTGGCCGAAGATTATTCTTGGCTTCGTTGCTTTCGCTGGCTGGCTGCTGTTTGCCGTGATCTCTGCGCGCAATAATGCACAGCGTTGGGCTTGGGCCGCGGCCTGTCCGTTGCTGCTCTGCTTGCTGATTGGCTATGCCATTCCGCAGCAGGTTATCGATTCCAAACAGCCGCAGAACTTTGTGCGGGCCAATATGCCAGTTCTGAGCCAGAGCCAGTATGTTCTCGCCGACAACGTAGGTGTGGCAGCAGGGTTGGCCTGGGAACTGAAGCGCAGCGATATACTGATGTTCAGCCAGCGGGGTGAGGTTTCCTATGGGCTGAATTACGAAGATTCGCGCAGCCACTATATCCGCGATGAAGATTTCCCGCAGTGGCTCGAGCAGGCGCGCAAGCAGGGCGATGTATCGCTGGTGTTACACCTTTCCCGTGGTGAACATGTACCGCAGGATCTCCCAACGCCAGATAGCGTTACCGAAATGCACCGCTTCGCACTGCTGTGGTACAAGCAGCAGCCATGATGGCCTATGGGTTGGTGATTCTGGTCAGCCTGTTTACCTGTGCAGGGCAGCTATGTCAGAAACAGGCTGCCCAAACCTGGGAGCAGGCTGCTGATCGACGCTTGAGTATCACTCTGCGTTGGTTGGCATTGGCGGTAATCTTCCTGGGGCTGGGCATGCTCATCTGGCTCAATGTGTTGCAGCGTTTGCCGCTCAGCGTAGCCTACCCGATGCTCAGCCTCAACTTTGTGCTGGTCACGCTGGCAGCACGTTGGCTGTTTAATGAACCCACCACGCTGCGCCACTGGTGCGGCGTGTTTTCAATCATGCTGGGAATACTGCTGATGAGTCTTAATCCATGAAAGGCTACGCGTGGGGGGCCGCCAGTGTCCTGCTGGTAACGTTGGCACAATTGCTGATGAAATGGGGCATGGCGCAGATCCCGCTGTTGTCATTTGCAGATATCACGCTGGCGTTATTACGTCATCACTGGCTGGCGTTATTGGCGGTCAGTGGTGGCATCTTCGGCTATGCCTTGTCGATGCTGTGCTGGTTCTTTGCATTGCGTTACCTGCCACTGAATCGCGCCTATCCGTTATTGAGCATCAGCTATGCGTTGGTCTATCTGGCGGCGGTGATCCTGCCTTGGTTCAACGAATCGGCGACTTTGCTGAAAACGCTGGGAACCCTGTCAATTCTGTTTGGTGTTTGGCTGATTAACAGCAAAGCGAAGGTTAAATCTCCCCAATAGCGGACAAATCCTCGATATCTCCTTCACAATGCTTGCCTTTTTCCTGTATTGAGAGATAAATCAGCGCTATCCTTACTTAACTTACTCAGTGGCAATGTGCGGGTAGCATGATTCAGTGAAGGGAACGATGCGATGCGTGTGTGGTTTTTATTAGTCAGTTTGATCCTTGCCGGTTGCAGCAGCCATGCGCCACCGCCAAATGGTCGTTTGTCCGATTCCATCGTCGTTGTCGCGCAACTGAATGAGCAATTACGCCAATGGTACGGTACGCCGTATCGCTATGGTGGTTTAGATCAAGCCGGTGTTGACTGTTCTGGCTTCGTCTACCGCACTTTCCGCGATCGTTTCGATATGCAATTGCCACGCTCTACGGAGCAACAGACCAGCATCGGCACCAAAGTATCGCGTGACGAACTGCTGCCGGGCGATCTGGTGTTCTTCAAAACCGGCAGCGGTGAGAATGGCCTGCATGTCGGCATCTATGATACCAACGACGAATTTATCCACGCTTCCACCAGCCGTGGTGTGACGCGTTCCTCGCTGAACAATGTGTACTGGCGAAAAGTCTACTGGCAAGCGCGCCGAATCTAGCGTGTAACCTGTTGTGCTGGTGTATCATGGCAGCATCACATTGCTATCGGTGAATGCCATGAATTCCATACGTTTATTAATTTCCGACTCTTACGATCCTTGGTTCAACCTGGCGGTTGAAGAGTGTATCTTCCGCGAAATGACGACGCAGAACATCCTGTTCCTGTGGCGTAATGCTGAAACCGTGGTCATTGGTCAATCACAGAACCCGTGGAAAGAGTGTAATACCCGGCGTATGGAGCAAGACGGTATTCGCTTGGCACGGCGCAGCAGCGGTGGTGGCGCGGTGTTTCACGATCTCGGTAATACCTGTTTTACCTTTATGGCGGGTAAGCCAGGTTATGATAAAACCGTTTCAACCGGCATTATTCTGCAAGCGCTGGCGCAGTTGGGGATTAACGCGGTGGCTTCTGGGCGCAACGATCTGGTGGTTGAGACAGCCGACGGGATCCGCAAAATATCCGGTTCTGCCTATCGCGAGACTCAAGATCGGGGCTTCCATCATGGCACTCTGCTGCTAAACGCCGATCTCAATCGCTTGGCTGATTACCTCAACCCCGATCCTAAAAAGCTACAGGCGAAGGGGATCACTTCGGTTCGCTCTCGCGTCGCCAATCTGGCGGAGTTCTTGCCAGGGATTCATCATCAGCAGGTTTGTGACGCCATC
>JBAQHZ010000088.1:0-10203 GCA_049288585.1 Chania sp. | reverse complement strand
CACCAACACAGTGCAGGCAGCGTAGCGGCCTATTCAGGCGCTATGCCGACCCCTGCCTCACCCCCAAAGCGCGCGCTTACTCCCCCGCCTCGCCTGCGCGCCTCGCACCCTCTTTATTGTGCACTTTTCGAAAGGGATCGAACCCGCGTCAGTGTTGGCGCTGGTTCGCAATATGCGGGATCGAATTATTGTGCAAAATTGTGCACTATTTTGCATCTTGAGTGATGCATTTTTACGGCTCCTGATGTGTTTGTAATAATGCAGCCATGATCGCGGTGCGCTCGGCGGCTGGTAGGGCACGGTAATTGCTGGCCCAGCGCTCAGCTTTGCGCTTGATACGCTGACGATCGATGTAATTTTTACCCGCAAAAGCGGCGCTGTAAGCTGCTGATTCTGGAAAGTTCATCCACAATTGCTCGGTTCGCGGCCCGCCGCGCGTCATAACTTGAAATTGTATAGAGCGCCAGTCGCTTAACAGATCGTCATAAAGTGCAGATGGATAGCCGGAGATCATCACATTGGCCGGAATGCCACGCAGGGTAGCAATCAACTTGCGGTGATCTTCGTCAGTATATTCATGGCGATAGCGCGCGTTACTGGTGCGGGTTGATGCCAGATACGGCGGATCGGCGTAAATCAACACCCTGCCGAACTCCGGCCAATTCATGCGCTGCAAAAATGCGACGCAGTCGTCAATGACCAGATCGATATTTCCCAATCCATCAATGCGATCTCTGAATCCCTCGATAGCGAACATATCCAGATCAAGACCAATGGAATACGGGGCGGGGGGCTTCGCCAGCATGACCGCGCCGCCGCCCAGGTGCGTCTCAATGTATGTATCGTGCGGCGGCATCTGGCTGATGATCGCTTGATATGCGCCGCTTGCGGCTTTACTTCCCAAATACCCCATATTGGCGGGCCTCCATAGTTGAAAATAACTTGGCTGCAGCACAGCCATTTTTATCTTTGCAGCCTGAGGTACCACATAGATACCGCCGTCTTTATTGCCTGGTAGCACAGATGTTTTTGCCTGTGCTCGATGTAATGGCCGCAACAGCCATTGCTGTCTATGCGGTACCGGCTGCTGGCACAGATGCATACGGCTGTGCGTACCGGCCAACATAGTTAGTGCTGACAACTTGCCTTTTGCTGTGCTGCGTTTTTCCATCTTTCGATCAGGCTGCTGGTTTCTTTACGTGATATAGACTTGCGCCACGGCTCAAAGATGCCGCATGGAATGATCTCGCCGGTGTTGAGGTTGGCGCGGTACACGCTATCGAGCACCGTCACTTCATTGCCCTGCGCAAGCTGTACCGCCTGCGGCGTGCTCAGTGGCACCTTGCGGATTTCCGCCCAGCGTTGGATCTGTTCTGCCAGTGCAGAAACACCTGCGGTTATCGGTTGCTCTGCCTGCCTGATGGCGCACGCAGCGCGGAGGTAACTGTCGGCGCGGTTGCGGTCATAATCCGAACATTCGCCGCTAACAATGGCTTGTGCCAGCGATTCGAGATCGTCAGCGGGCGATTTCCGCCGCTGCGGTGGCTCATTGTGCAGGCTGTTCTGTAGTCGTTTTCGCTGCGCCCTGGTTGGTTGCCCGAAAGCCAACTGTTCTGGTTCTGGCCGACACAGATATTCATGATCGTCCGGTGGTTGGTCGCTTCCTGGTTTTGTCTGTTTTTTGGCCTCGGTACAGTTATTGACACGAGTCCTAGAGGGCGCGGGCGCGCCCGGCAGGTCAAAATCAAAACCAACGTCAAGGTCAACGGCCTGGCCTGCGTCGTCTGGCTTGGCGTTCATCTTCACTATTCGGTAACTGCGAAGGCGGGTTTCAACTGGCGGCAGCGCCATGCCTGGCATGTATACGCCTTTGATGGTCGGCAGGTATTCACCGTAGGCGTTTGGTTCATCTTCCTGCCTGTAGAATGTGCGAACGTGCAGGGCGTCGCGGGTGACAAACGGGCCGCCCTGCAACTGTACGTATTCATCCCACCACCCTTGATCTGCGGCGCGGTGGATCTCTGCAAACAGGGGATTAACCTTGTCTGCCAGTTCCTGATCACCCATTCTGCGCAGTTCACGCCATACGGATACCGGTGCACCGCCGAGGAATTGAAACTGTCTGATTCCCCAGCATGAGGCCCACGCGGTTGCGTGTTTGGCGGTTTCCTTCAATGGCTTGCCGCTTTCGTCGTCTACTTCGTTATCTAATGCGTAACCGTCGATGTTTTTTGAGACATATTTCACGACGTAACCGGTGGCACTGCCGACTGATGCGTCGATCAGTTTCATTTCAAAGCGTGGCCGGTTGCCATGCTTGCCCTGCAATTCTTCGGCATCTTCACGCGTGGCGTAATCTTCCATCACTGCGGCCAGTGCGTTGCTGTGCTCTGGTGCGGTAAACAGCAAGCCATGCCAATGCGGCGTGCCATCGTGATGCGATTCGGCAACGCGCAGGCCAAATACGGGGATTTCGCGGCGGGCCAGTTCGGCGCGGATTTGTTGCCACAGGCGGGTGAGGTAGCGCTGAGTTTTGCGCGGGCTGGCCCCGTTCCATTTTGCGTTACGGTGGCCGAACATGGTGTAAGCGTGGTATTTCGACGGGGCTGTCAGCGTAAAGAAACTACCGGTGAACCCCTCACTATTTGCCACTTTCTCAAAACCGCCGATGCGTGTCATGAGTTCGACCCGGCGTTTTACCGGGTTGGAAATACTTTTATCAATCTGCTCTACCAGCGAGATGCGCTCTTTGGTTTCTTTATCTTCCAGCTCGAGGCGGCTCATTATCGCGCGGCTGCGCTTGCGGCGTGCTTCCCATTCGTCAGCGTGATGTTTGCTGCAATACGGTGCTGCACCGCGTTTCACATCACCAAAAGCAATGTGCAGATGTTCACGCCAGCGGGCGGCATACTTGCGCAAGGTGCGCACCCAAAAACGGGCGTCAAGCATCTTACTGATCGCTGATGCATCGGCATCCCCTTGCGCGGCCTTGCGGCTTGGCAGTGCCGGTGGTTGACGAAACAGCTCAGTAACGTTTGCCGCTTCTTGGTAGAGGTAGAACGGTAAATGCAGGTCGCTTTCTGACGCAAAAACCTCGTTTACTTCGCTCAAGGTTGCTGTCATGTAAATAGCAATATCCTGCGCCAGCAGTTCAATATCTTCGCGTGTGAAGTCAGGCAAGTGATTGAATCGCTCGATCAGACCGTTCAGTGTGCCAAAGGTGTGATAGAGCGGATTAAGGTGCTGGAATGCGTCGGTGTAGGATCCTGCTGGTCTACCGCTATCCTGCTGAATGCCGTACTGCTCGGTTACCATATTGATGACCGGCAGATCGCGCCGGATGATATCGCGCAACGCTAAGCGGGCAATGTGTCGCCCCTTCATGTTGTGAATGCTGTCGATGCGTGACGCAAGGCGCTTGCGGATAAAGCGCGGGAACGGCTTAAGCGCGGTTGTTACGCTGTCTAAAAATTCCTGCTCTTGACCCAGCTCAACGAGATCAACAGCAGGAGTTTTATCAACGAATATGGCGGTTTTTGGTTTGTTCCAGTCGTACTGATACCGGACATTGTCGGTAACAATGCCCGGATAGGGTAAGGGATCGGTCGGGGCGCGGCGGCCCCGTGTGTCTTTTTTCACTCACATACTCCCGCATAAACACTGCTGCAAGAGGTGTGATCGTTCATTGCGGCCAGTAAATCGAACTGTTGCCCCCCCCCTGGTGGTCAAGGCCCAATCGCGATAGGTTTCAATGCCATGTGATTCAACGGTAATGCACTCAATGCGGCGTTCTGCCTTCTTCGGATCCTGAGTAGCAGGAAAGAAGGTGCTGTTTTGACGACGGGAGCAGGCGGCAACCAGCCTTTCCCAGCGTGCGACGCGTGCGATCTCTTCGGGCCAGCGAGTGAATATCTCGGCCAGCTCTGACTTTCTGGCGTGAATGCATGGCATGCAGCCGACACGGCTACAGCCTTGCAGGTAGAGCGGGTTTGGTTTGATGCCATGATGCTTCGCAATAGCAAAAACATCGGCGTGCTTCCAATCCAGAATAGGGCGGTAAATGTTTAACCCTGGGGTTTTATCTGCGTCAGTTTCCCACATTGGTAAACCTGCGCGCTGCGGTGACTCTTCAGCACGCACCCCTTGCCAGCTAATCACCTCGTCATACTCATCCAGCAACGGCATAACCAGCTGATCGCGGATCGGGATGTGCTTCAGTTCGAAGGTGCAGAAACGGGCCATTGTTGAGGGGAAGCGGCCTTTCCACATGCACAGATCAAGGAATGGAACGCCTGTCGGCTGAAGAGTTTCAAGCGCTAAGGCAACGGTTTTCTCAGCCTGCTGTTCGGTTAATCCACATTCCTGAACCAGTGAAACCGGCCAATGCTCAGCAATAAACCGGCGCTTGCCTTCAATGCGCGCCGTGAAGTCAGCTTTAACGCGGCGAATTGGCCCCAGCTTGTTTTCCAGATAATCCAGGTATTCCATTGTTAACGGGTGTTCGTGCCCGGTATCGGCAAATGTCGTGATAACTGGCGCGCCTGCCGCAAGTGCAAGTAACCACTGCGCCAGGCTATCTTTACCGCCGGAAATTGAGATCACATTGATTGCATCGGTGGCGCTGGTACGGGGATCGATAAGCGCGATCCCTGATGGGTAGGTGATGGCTTTCATTCGCTTTCCGCCCTCATGCATGCAGTTATGAACGCTTTTGCCGCTTCAGCGTTGATAGCGTTTCCGTAGGCGCGCAGTCGTCCCACTCTTGCGGTAGCCCCATCAGCCAGCGGGAATGTGCCGGGTTCAACTGGCCTCCATTTCTCGTCCCGGCAGTAGAGCCAGTCAGCATCTGACCAGAAGCCGTTAACCTGGCCTGGCCGCAGAGATCCGCTTGCATGCGCAGATCCGTTACCGTGGCGCTGACCCTGCCCATTGATTTCATCTTCCTGGCTACGTGTGCTTCCGCCGTTCCGCCCGGCTGGTTGGCTGTTGGGGTTGCCCATCCCGCTATCTGCGCTGCTACATCCAGCCGATCCGTGCTCAGTTTCCCGTTGCGCATTCGCCCCCCCCTGGTAGCCGCCCTTGTAATCTGTCGCTGCTGGTGTTGGCCAGCCGGCAAGCGTCGCAGCACTCTGAATGTTCAGTCCGCCCTGGCGCCCCTCTGTGCCCGCACCCGTTCCCGCTGATGCATGAGGCGTTGGCCACCCGGTCAGTGCTAATTTCACCACCGCATTCAGCCCCATGCTGGCCTTGCTCCCGTCCGGTAATCTCCCGGTGATGCTCACCCCCTTGCGCGGACACCTCCCGCCGTCCCCATCCGATGCCATTGGGGACGGCCACGCCGCTGGCGGTAAAACAGAGTCGTTGCCGGATGTGCGGCGCACCGACGCTACAAGCTGGCAGTACTGCCGCCCCGCAGGCGTAACCTTGTTTTTCCAGTTCAGCGAATAGATCGTCGAGCCAGTGTTTGCCAATAGCAGCCGCAACCTGCTCTCCAAAGATGATTGCAGGCTGGCACTCTTTGATGAGATCGAGCCAGATTGGTGCGAGGTGTCTTTCGTCTGATGTTCCGCCCTGTTTTCCGGCAACGCTGAAAGGCTGGCAGGGGCAGGAGCCTGTCCAGACTTGTCGATCATCGGGCCAACCAGCAAGGCGCAGGGAGTAACTCCAGACGCCGATCCCGGCAAAGAAATGGCATTGCGTGTAGTTTTTGAGGTCATCGGCTTTCACATCCACAATTGAGCGTTCATCGACGTCGCCGGGCGCGATATGTCCTGCGGCTATCAGGTTGCGCAGCCACTGAGCTGCAAAGGGATCAATCTCGTTGTAGTACGCTGCGGGCCTCATGATTTTGCCCCTGATTGAAAAGTGATCCCCTCAGCGGGAAACAGCTTAATTTCACCCTCGGTCATGGCTGCTAGCGTGTTTCTGATAAAGAACTCGGTCGCCTTGTCAGTGATGGCTTGGTAGATCTGATTGCTGCCTTCCAGACGAACCAGCACAATGACTTTGTTGATATTGGCTTTCATGATTTGAATGGCCTCGCCCTAGTAAAAATAATTTTTTAGTGAGGCTGCTGGGATTTCTAGCTTTTCAGCTATGAGCCTCAACCCCATTCCTGTGGCGTGCAGTTGGTAGGCAAGATCGATATCGGCTTCTGAATACTTTCTGCTGTGGTGCGCGTCTCCGCTTTTTCTCAGGCTAATTCCAATATTGAACGCCCGTACTGTGATTGACTTTTCAGTCCTGCCAAGTAGTTGGCCGATTTTTTTAGCGGTTAAGGTGCCAGCGCCTTCTCTTAAGGCTTTGTCTTCCGCTTCAGTCCATCTCTTCATGCTGATGCCCTCATGCTTGCGATGATCTCACCGACACGCTCCCGGCTGGTTGCTCTGGCGCTAACGCTGCGGCGTGCGGTGATGGCGGTAATATTGAAATCTGAGTACAGATCCAGCGCTGCGGCGGTTTCGCTGTTTGATGCCACAACATGGCGCCCACGGCGGGCGGCAATGCGCAGCATGCAGGCCAGCTTTCGCTGTTGGTCGCTGGTGAATCCGTCGGTGTGGTAGCCGGTGAAGTTGGCGGTTGCTGATGCAGGGATGTAGGGTGGATCGCAATAAATCACGTCACCGGCCTGCGCCATCCTGATCGACTCTTGGAATGTGCAGCACAGAAAAATAGCCTTCTTAGCCTGTGCCTTCTCCGAAAAGGCGTGGATTTCCGCTTCGGGAAAGTAGGGCTTCTTTCGGTGACCGAACGGCACATTGAATTCACCGCTCAGGTTATAGCGGCAAACACCATTAAAGCAGTGGCGATTCAGGTAGAGGAACTGCGCAGCACGGTACAAAAAATTACTGTCGCAGCGCAGGTTAAAATCAGCCCGCACGGCATAATAACCGGCCTCGTCTGCGTACTCGTTGAACAGGTTACGCGTTTCCCGGATCAGCGCGTCAGGCAGGTTTTTAACCGCATTATGGAAGTTGATCAGATCGCTGTTGATATCGGTCAGCAGGTAGCTTTCGTAATCGGTATTGATGAATACCGCGCCGGAGCCGGTGAACGGCTCAACCAGGCGTTTACCTTCCGGCAGGTGCGGGCGCAGTGTGTCGATGATGCTGGCTTTGCTGCCAAGCCATTTCAGAGCGGGGCGGATCATACCGTGCCCCCTTTATTGAAGTCGGAGTGAATGGCTGCATTCCAAACAACAAACTCAGTCAATTCGCAATTGTCATATGTGGCCGCAATAACGTGAGGGTGCACCAATGCATTAATGATCCCGAGGGCTCCCACCGAGCAATAACACCTTTCCGGCAGGGGGAGATCTTCAGGGCCGACAGTGTTTCTGACTAACTCGATATTGCAATCAACGGATTGGCTAATCAGTTTTTCAATGGCTTGCGGGTCAATGCGTAAAAGCCGATTGAGGATACTCACTACCTGCTTGGCTCTGATTGCAGGTGGAATAGCCATTTCCCTGATGATTTCCAAGGTGGTCAGGCAATCGGAAAGCGAACGGTGCGGCGTTCCCTCAATCGTGATGCCTTGCTGTTTGGCTGCGTCGGTCAGCTTCTGCCATTTGTAGCCGCCGCGTTTTTCATCCTTCTGGCCGTAAAACTCGGCGTAGGTGTGCATGGCGCAGTCATGAATGAATATGGCTGACGGCAATTCTTCAGCAACCCACCACAGCTTCGCTGTCTGATAGATCAGGCGCAGATCGTAATTAGCGTTGTAAATAACAACGTTTCTTCCTGTGATGATGCGAATAAATTTTTTATGTATATCTATCCAGCGCGGTGCACCTGCCACCATTTCATTTGTGATGCCGTGGATCGCTGTCGCTTCTGCTGGAATGGCGGTTTTTGGCTGAATCAGGGTATCAAGCAGCACTTTGCCCGACGCGTCGATAATGGTGATTTCCACTATCTCGGCATCGTCACCGAGCCCAGTGGTTTCGGTATCCAGAATCAGGCAATTGCTGTTAAGCCACTGCTGTGCTTGCTGTTGTGGTGTCATGGTTAACGCCTTTGAGTTGTGAGTGTTCAAAATGGAAGTCCCCCATCAAAGTCGTAGGTGTCATCTTCTGCGGTTGGGAGCTTGTAAGTACCGGCGTTGATGATGAAGCGAATAGCCATGGCGCCCGTCTGAATGGCTTCCTCGACCATGCTGTCAGCATCCCCGTTGCCGTAATGGAAATTCAGCGCGGCCTGTAGGGTTTCCCCTGATTCCTCGCCGAGGATGGCGGCGGCATGCACGGCATCGGTAGGCCAGTTGGTGTGCTGCCCTACTGCTGAGTGATATTCAACAATCATATCGGTGACGGCGTTCTCTATCGCTTCATTAACGTTTTTTGGGGTGATGTGCCTACGAACACCTCTGAGTGCGTCAATAAGGTTTGCTGATGGTGGGGCGCAAACAAGCACCTGATTATTGGTTTTGAATGGTTTGCTGAGGTGCTCTTTTAAAATCGCCAATTCTTCTGGCGGTATATCTGCCGAAACCTGAATAGAGATCGTGCCTATATCTTTCATTTAACATCCCCTTTTTCTTGTTGCTCATTGACGTTGCGGCGAACTGATACCCAGGCTTTCAGCGCGGATAGGATCTGTTCACGCGTTGCGGTTCCTGCGTTTAGGTTGCTGAGTTTTGTTTCAAGCATTTCCAACAACTGAAGCCGTGCTGATAGGCGGGCGTCATTCAGCATTCGCACAAGCTCGGCGTTTATTTCCGGGTTTGTCATATAGCCCTCGTTAAATTCAGGATGAGCGAAGCCCGGCGCCATAATTGACGCCAAATGCTCATTTGCCTGGGTGGATATTTAAAATGGGTGCCGGGTAAACTCATGCCCGGCGCATGTTTCCGTGGTGGATATATTTCGCCTGATGCTGTCCATTCTTGTAAGGACACAGGCTTAATCAACTACGGGAACCTTTTGCTATTTGGGAGCGCACCTTAATGAATGGATTCGCTCTCAAATAGGGCCGGGCAAACCGGCCTAGGCTGCAAACTGTTCCGCACCAAATGGCTGCGGAATATCACCGGCATTGCACTTGCTGACGATCGCCGCCAGTGCGGTGGCTGACTCGGTATCGCCAGCGGCTTCTGCGGTAGTCAGTAACCCTTCGAGGCCAATGCTCAGGCGGAAGGCGTAATCGTTCTGCGAGTACTCGCGAACCACATCAGCAACGGCTGACGCTGCGCGCATGTTCTCTGCCTTGAAGTGGTACTGCTGCAACAGATCGTTAATGAGAATGCTGTATGCCTGTTTCATTGCTGATCCTCGCTGTTGTTACGTTTTGCCTCACGGCGGCTGCGGTAATCACTCACGACAAGCACCACTGACAGCACGGCGATGAACGCAATAACAATCATGTGCGCGGTGGCGTCGGGTGATAGCGTTTTAAAGAAATTAAGCATCGCTTACCGCCTCTTTAAATTCCCGAGGTTTTAGGCCGTGGAATTCCCAGGCATATGCGGCGCTATTCAGCTTTTCCGCTGTTGCGCTATCACCGGTGTACCATGCAATGGAGGCGAGATTTCTTAGGTGCTCGACTGCTGTCAGCATGGTGGCAGTTGCGTATTCTGGCGTGCGGGTTTCCATGCGCTGATCGAACTTGGCGACTATTGCGTTTGCGGCAGTGAGGAATAGGTTTCTCATTATTTACGCCCCTTCTGATCCCTGCATTCTTTGTCATAGGCTGCGGCGTGATAGAGAACAACGGCAGCGCCAATAAGCATCAATCCATACGGCAATACATGTTCAATAAAATCGATCACCTTTACCCCCTTAACCTTTCGCTGATCATCTTATCAACGGTGCGCATGGCCTCTGCCAGCGCAAAATCACGACCGAAATAATCACCATTGCTCAGCAACTGATAGGCCGTGCGCCTTGTTTCGCTATGGCGCGGACACTTCTGGATAGTGAACCCGCGATAGACGAAGGTGTGCTTTGAAAGCTGAATCAGGGCTGATGGGCGACTCATGTTGCTGGCTCACTATTGAATGTATTTACCCCCATGTCGTCAGCTAATCTCTTTGCCTTCTTAATCCAGCCCGCACGCCAGTCCTGGCGTTCTGGCGGCAACTTGGCTGTAGCTTCGAAAACCATTTCTAACCACTCATTCCACAAGATAAGCAGGCGACGTGTACTGCCATCGGCGCCCAGAACTTCACGCTCGGTGACCATTGGCAGTAGGCGGCGATCCATCA
>JBAQHZ010000087.1:0-2323 GCA_049288585.1 Chania sp. | reverse complement strand
GATCTGGTTACCTCTCCAACTTATACCTTCAAGGGCACAGGAGAGACCGGTTTTACTTACAGCCGCCGGGCTGATAATCAACGTGCGGTGATCGGCCTGGATGTTTCTTTGGCTTCGCTGTCTCAATTCTTGCAACGGCAAAGCCTTCCCCCCGGTAGCCAAGCGGCCATTATCAATTTTGCCAATCAAGTTATCGCCAGCCAGCCGATAATCCCGAATGCGCAGATGCAAAATGATCAGAGTTTCAACGGCATCGAACACTTTCCAGTATTAAAAACGCTACTGGGTCTTCACCATGATAATGCCACTGATAACCCCAATAGCAGTATTCAATTTAAGGCACAGAACCAAAACTGGTACGGTTCTGTGCTCAACATTAAAAATAATACCCATCACTATCATCTGGTGATCGCCACGCCATCCAGTTATCTCACCGCAGGCGCAAACTCCATTCGTAACCGCTCAACGTTGGTGGCTTTTGTTCTCTTGTTGCTCAGCCTGCCGGTTGTCTGGTATTTCTCGTTACGCATCTCCAGCCCGCTAATTAGCTTACGGAAAGATGCCGAAGCCATCAGCAATCTGATCTTTGATGATAGAGAACGTGAACATTCGGTCATTGAAGAAGTTGACGATTTACATCGCGCCATGTCCAAAATGAAACAGACACTGAAGCAATTTATTTCAATGGGCAGCATATTGTCGGCCAAAGACAATTTCCCTCAACAAATGCAGGGGTTGCTGAATGAAACCGCAGATATCGCCACCATGAACGGCGGGGTGATTTTCCTGGCTGATAAAAACAAAGATATCTTTACCCCCATTGCTTTTCACTGGAACGACCAAGACATCCCAATATCAGAGATTGACGCAATACAGTTCGATCCCGATAACTTCGCCACATTTTGGCAGATACGGGAAGGCCAATCGGTTTCTGGGGTGTTGGACAGTGAGCATATTCCCACCCCACTGCGTGCATTTTTCCAGGCCTATCTTCCTTTGCACTATATTGCCGTCCCCATGCAAACGCATGATGAAGAGTTATTAGGATTCTTACTGCTGTTTAATGCTGCTGAATTAAGTGCCGAACGCCAGAGCGCCAAAATACAGTTGGTCAACGCGCTGGTCGGCAGCTTATCTGTCGCCATAGAAACCCAGTATTTGTTGCAAGAGCAAAAAAATCTGCTGAATGCCTTTATTGAGCTGATCGCCGGAGCGATTGACGCCAAAAGCGCCTATACCGGTGGCCACTGCCAGCGCGTGCCCGAAATTACCAAAATGTTGGCCAAGGCGGCCGTTGAGGTGCAAGACGGCCCGTTCGCCGATTTCGCCCTGTCAGAAAACGAGTGGGAAGAGTTACATATCGCCTGCTGGCTGCACGACTGTGGCAAGATCACCACGCCGGAATTTGTGGTGGATAAAGCCACCAAGCTGGAGCTGATTTACGATCGCATTCACGAAATACGCATGCGCTTTGAAGTATTGAAAAGAGAAAAAGAGATCCTCTCGCTGCGCAATCGGCTCCCAACCAACGACGACGCGGCGGAACAACAACTGGCAGAGGAACTCCGCCAGTTGGATGAGGACTTCTATTTTATCGCCCAATGCAACGTCGGCGGCGAGTTTCTGTCTGACGATGCACTCGCGCGCATTCGGCAGATTGCCAGCTATCAATGGACCCGCACGCTGGACGATACCGCCGGGGTTTCTCAGGCCGAATGGGCACGCAAAACCCGCCAGCCAGCGCGTGACTTGCCGGTGCAAGAAGCCATGTTGGCGGATAAAGAAGAGCATATCGTCTATCGGGATAGCAAAAATCACCTGCCAGAGAGCTACCAGTTCAAGCTCAAGGAACCCACTTATCTCTATAACTACGGGGAAATTTATAACCTCTCAATTCGCCGGGGCACGCTGAATGAAGAAGAGCGTTATAAGATCAACGAACATATTATGCAGACGATTATTATGCTGAACAGGCTGCCGTTCCCACGCACGATGGCGAATGTGCCGATCATTGCCGGTGGCCATCACGAGCGTATGGACGGCAAGGGTTACCCCTATCAGCTGAACTATCAGCAAATGAGCATTCCGGTCAGGATGATGGCAATTGCCGACGTATTTGAAGCGCTGACCGCCGCCGATCGTCCTTATAAGCCAGGGAAAATGTTATCAGAAGCGCTGAAGATCATGACGGCGATGGTGAACGAAAATCATCTGGATCGTGAGTTGTTTATTCTGTTCCTGCAATCGGGCGTCTGGCGCGATTACGGCGTGGCCCATTTGCAGGCGGATAAAGTCGATGAAGTGGATATTGCGGCGCTGATAC
>JBAQHZ010000086.1:0-5023 GCA_049288585.1 Chania sp. | reverse complement strand
GCCGATATAGACCGCCGAGGAGTAGTTGCCTTTACGCTTAGCCGGATCGCGGAACTGCGGCATGATTTGTGCCAGATTTGGAGAAGCGTAAGGCTCCAGCAAATCCATTTCACCCGCTTGCGATTGGGGATCCAGCGTCCCGCCATACCAGACATCGGCCTGCGGATTCTTTTTCTCCGCTTCCAGCTTGGCCAGCGTGCTGCCGGAACCATTGCGGATAAAGCTGGTTTTGACGCTGTATTTTTCCCCGAAGGCTTTGGCTTCCTCTTCACACATGGCGTTAGTGGCGCTGCAATAGATTACCAGGCGTCCTTCAGCCCGTGCGGTTCCTGCCAGCGTAGCCAGGGCCAGAGCGGTGGCCAAGAGGGTATTCAAAGGTGTTAATTTCATCATGATGTCCTTTTTGTTTTTGTAGGGTAAAACGAACTTATTGGTTTCCTTTCCCGCGAGCGGGATAAATTCACGAGTCTCTCTCTTTGTACCGTTATTGCCGCATTTGCCCTGCCATCAGCATCGGCATTAACAGCAGGCCTACGCAGGTGGCGGCCAGCGCCAGCACGGCAAAGAAACCGTACCAGCCGTAATGCTGTAACACCTGAGCGAGCGGCCAACCGGCCAACGCTGCGCCCAGATAGGCAAACAGGCCTAGAAAGCCAGTTACGGTGCCTGCTGCATCTTTATGGCAGTGCTCCGTAGCCGCCAAACCAATCAACATTTGTGGCCCGAACACAAAAAAACCAAGGCTGAAAAAGCAGGCAGAAAGCAATCCGTAGTGGTGTAACGGGGCCAGCCATAAGGCGGTCATCGCCAGAAACAATCCACAAGAGAACAGCAGGATCATCGGCGCACGCAGGCCGCGAAACAGCAAATCCGATCCCCAACCGGCAAACAGAGCGCCAAATAACCCGCCCAATTCAAACAGCGACAAGGTGGCATTGGCCTTCATCAGATTCACGCCATGGCTTTCTGCCAGCCAGATATTGCCCCAGTCATTCAGCGCAATGCGTATCAAGTACACCAAGATGTAGGAGACACCAAGCAACCAGATGGTCGGGTTACGTAAAATGGTGTCATACAGCATCTGCCGCAGCGGCATTGGTGGGCTTTGCTGCTCTTGCCAAAGCTCCAGCGGATCGCGCCGCCAACTGCCAACGCTTGGTAATCCCTGTTGCTGTGGTTTGCCACACAACTGCCAGCACAGCCATAAACCAATCAGCATGCCGATCACACCTGGCAGCAACAGGGCTGATTGCCAACCGTAGTTCGAGGCCATAAAGGCGGACAGCAACGGCACTGCGGCACCTCCCAGGCTGATCGAGGTATTCCAGGTTCCCCACCAGAAGCCACGCTCGTTACGCGAGTACCAACTGGTGAGTATTTTGGCACAGGGTGGCCATCCCCAGCCTTGAAAGAAACCGTTTAAGGTCCACACCAGCAGCAGCGCCGTTAGTGAATGGCAAAAGGCGAACAGAATGTTCAAAAGCCCAGTGATGAACAGCCCCACGCCCATAAACCACCGTGCCTGGCTGCGATCGCTGACCATGCCAGAAACAAACTTCGAACCACCATAAGCCAGATAAAACAGCGTGCCCAACAGGCCGATATCACCTTTGTCCAGATTCAGTTCGAGCTGCATCACTGGCATGGCGTAGCTGACACTTTTACGCGTCAGGTAAAACGCGCCATAGCCGACGATCATCGAAAACATCAGGCGTGGCCGCCAATATCGATAGCGGGCACTGATTTGTTCTGCAGTTAACGTGGCCGATGTCATAGGTTCCTCTGGACAATGGATGCAGTGTAAAGAGTGAATAACGGAAATGGATGAGACAAGGTTGTAGAGGCCTAAGACTTATTCCTAGTCAGGAGAGGGTTTCATTCAATTTTGTGGGTAAGTTAACAATTACGCGGGTACCGTTGCCGCGTTGAAGCAACCAATCCCCGCCGAGAGCACGTACCCGCTCTTCAATACCGAGCAGGCCAAACCCGCTGTTGGCTTGAGGCGGTATGCCCTGGCCGTTATCACGTATTTCGAGGGTGATCATCCGGTCGCTTTGGGTTAAGCGCAGGCGAACATAGCTCGCACAGGCGTGCTTGCTGATGTTATTGAGCGACTCCTGCGCCACGCGATAAAGCGTGAATATCAGTGTTTTGTCGGTTGGGGGCTCAGGTAATTGATAGTCGAGGTAAAAATCAATTCCTTGTTCGGCAAAGGCAAACTCATTGGCCAAGTGGCTTAGCGCTTTGTCGAATGCCATCTCTTCCAATACCGGTGGGCGTAATTGCCGTAACAGCGTGCGAGTGGTGTGGTGGATGCGTTGTGAAAGGGTGTCGATTAGCTCCGCGGCCAGACGGGTTGCCGGAGCGGTGGCGCTACGGTTAACCAGCATCGCCTGGATCTGTATAGCGGTAATATTCTGGCCGATCTCATCATGTAATTCGCGGGCGATGCCCTTGCGTGTTTCTTCCTCGGTAGCAACGAGCCGCTCCATCAGATGCCGTTTGGCCGCCAGTTCGCGTTCCAACTGTTGACGGTAGCGCTGTAACTTTTGCGCCAGTTGCTGCTGGCGGCTGATGGCGATGCCTAAACCAATCCCCAATAGCGCTTGGGTTGAAAGGAACAACTCCAATTCGCGCAGATCTTGAAAGGCGCCGCCCGCCTGGCGGGTGAGGGTAATCAGTATGCTGCCAAACAGAGCCGCCAAGACGCCACCTTGCCAACCAAACAGATAGGCCATCAGTACGTTAGGCAGGAAGATGAAAATCAGTAGCAGACGCTCCATTTCTGGTGCGATGGCCACTTGTGCACAAATACCCATAGTGAAAAACAGCGAACACCACAGTAGTAGAGAGGTACGGATCTGTGGAGTGAGGGGATGAGGGGCTGGCATGGTGGTAACCAACTGCTGTTTTAGATAGGTGTGAATCAGATAGATAAAAGGCACCAGCAGTACGCCACCGGTAAAAGAGGTCAGCAATGTCTGGCTGAGCGGGGCGGCCATCCAGGGGCCAGCCAGCAGCCCATATAACAGCGTATTAGTACTAATGGCGGCCAGTAACAGCGACAGCCGTTGCCAGTATTGGTGATAACGGTACCAAAGCCGCTGAGTACGCCAGGCGGGTAGCAGGCTTAACCAGGGCAAGACCAGCATCAGGTGGGCGTTTAACAGCTGCTGGTTATTTAGCCACAGCAGGATCGCCCCTTCTGCCACTAACAGTGTCAGCCAGTAGCGGCGAGGCAGCAGGATTAACAATGCCAGCCGTAGCCCCTGGGGTAACAGCAGCGTGGCTTGCAGGCTGTCTTGGGTGAGATGCAGACTGATGGTCCACAGTGCCAGCCAACTGAGGGAAAAAAACAGCACCAGAAATAAGGAAAGCGCCAGGCGGCGCAGGATCAACGGCACCGGCTAGCTCCCGGTAAGCAACTGATGCTGCAAGGCGAAGTGCACTAACTCGATGGTGGTGGTGCACTGTAGTTTACCGAGAATATTGGCACGGTGTACCTGCACTGTTTTGTGGCTTAAGGTTAACTGTTGAGCGATGGTTTTAACGCTCATGCCATTGACCAGTAAGTCGAAGATTTCTTTCTCGCGTGGGGTGAGCACCTGTAGCTCTTTCGGCGGTTGCTGCGTGTGACGCAGGGCGCGCAACGCATCGGCACACAGATAGAATCCACCGTTGCTGACGGTGCGCACTGCCTGTACCAGCTCATGCGGCCCACAGCGCTTGGTAAGATAGCCTCCAGCCCCGGCATCGATAGCGCTCTGTACAAAAGCATTGGTGTCATAAATGCTGAGGATAATGGCGCGAAACGCCGGACGCTGCTGGCGTAAACGTTGCAATAGGCTCAAGCCACTTTCGTTTGGCATGGCAATGTCCAGCACCATCACGTCGATTGGATCGTGCAGCAGATGCGGCCACGCCTGAGCCGCAGAGTCGAACTGCCCGGTAATGCGAATATCGCTCTCCAGCGACAGTAATTGGGCAAATCCAGAACGAACCACCACGTGGTCATCGATCAGAGCAACGTTAATCATAAGCCTGTAACAAATTATGTAGTTTGCTGCATCATGCGCAGGAAAAGGCTTGGGGGCAACCATTGCGCTGCAAAATGGAAGGGAGTTAACAATTCAGCCTTGTAATGGTCCGCAGTTAAGGGAAAATTCACCTTGGCGCTAGTTTGGCTATTTCGACTGGAAAACAGATATCTGCGATAAGACGCAAGGTGTCTGTCTTCTGGTGGGCCTTGTGTCGTGTTCAAAATGCAAAAAGCCCGCTTAGTTGCCTAAGCGGGCTTTTCTAATTTGGCTCCTCTGACTGGACTCGAACCAGTGACATACGGATTAACAGTCCGCCGTTCTACCGACTGAACTACAGAGGAATCGTGTGAACGGGGCGCATCATATCCAGCCACTCAGGGTGTGTCAACGCTAAATTGCTCGTAACGGTGTGACTGCTCATCATCTGAGCAAGCTCAGTGGGGGTGGGTCTCGCTATCGGTATATCCGCGTTGCAAACGTGCCAGCGTGTCTTGCTTATAGAAGCGGCGGAAGTGGTCATAGATGGCCGGAAAACGGTTTGCCAGCAGCTCTGGCGCGCTAAAGAAATACTCAGACAGCACTGCAAAACACTCAGCCGGATCGCTGGCAGCATAGGCATCCATGCTGGCGGCTTCTTCGCCAACCATATCTATCTCATCTTGCAGATTTTCCATTGCCGCATGCAGGTCATATTCCCAAGCAGCAATCTCACGCAGAGGAATAGGCGGTATACCCGTTGTGGTGCCGCCATTGCGCATATCCAGTTTATGCACGGCTTCATGAATAATCAGGTTGAAACCTGAAAGATCGAAAGAGTCCTGCACGTCCAGCCAGTTCAGCACGATAGGCCCTTGTTCCCAGCTCTGCCCCGATTGCACGACAGGCCCTGAATGCACCAGACCTATGTCATCCTGCCACTCATCCTCCACGATAAAAGGGGTGGGATAAAGCAGGATCTCATTAAAACCGTCCAGGCATTCCGC
>JBAQHZ010000085.1:0-16477 GCA_049288585.1 Chania sp. | reverse complement strand
GCGGCAACAGAGCGAATCCCCAGGAGCTTACACCAGTAAGTGACTGGGGTGAGTGAGGGCAGCCAACACCCAAGCAACTTGAAGTATGAAGGGTATAGAAGGTGAAAACTTTCACCTTCGCCCATCTTTGTAACCCCTTAGCTGTGGAACTCCCCGGCATTTTTCGGCATGCTGAGCGCGGGTTTCTATTTTCCGCTACAAGCGGTTTACCATCGGATATCCGGTGTGTTGTTGAGAAGGCTTTTCCCTATGACGTTAACTATGTTTGGCATAAAAAATTGTGACACCATCAAGAAAGCGCGCCGCTGGCTGGAAGAACAGGGTGTAGCTTATCAATTCCACGACTATCGCGCAGACGGGCTGAGTGAACAGCAACTGCGCGGTTTTGTCGAGCGCCTTGGCTGGCAGCCGTTGCTGAACACTCGCGGCACCACCTGGCGTAAGTTGGACGAAGCACAACGCAATGCCTGCGATAATGCCGATGCGGCCATCGCCCTGATGCTGGAGCAGCCCGCCATTATCAAGCGCCCGCTGTTGGATGACGGCAACGGCCATGCTCTGCTGGGTTTCAGCATCGATAGCTATCAGCAATTTCTCACCGAGGTTAAATCATGATCTGCCCTGTTATTGAACTGGCGCAACAGTTGATCAAGCGCCCTTCCCTCAGCCCGCACGACGAAGGCTGCCAGGAGATCATGATTGCCCGCCTGAAGGCGGCCGGTTTCACCATTGAGCCAATGAACTTTGGCGACACGCAGAATTTCTGGGCCTGGCGCGGCCAAGGTACAACGCTGGCCTTTGCTGGCCACACCGATGTGGTGCCCACCGGTGATGAGAAAAATTGGGCGATCCCCCCCTTTGAACCGACGATCCGCGACGGCATGCTCTATGGGCGCGGCGCAGCGGATATGAAAGGCTCCTTAGCCGCAATGGTGGTGGCTGCTGAACGTTTTGTGGCGGCACACCCGGATCATCAAGGCCGCTTGGCATTCCTGATCACCTCCGACGAAGAAGCCAGCGCCACGCATGGCACCGTGAAAGTGGTAGAAGCTCTGAAGGCACGCAACGAGCGCCTCGATTATTGTCTGGTGGGTGAGCCTTCCAGCACCGAACGCGTGGGTGACGTGGTGAAAAACGGCCGTCGTGGGTCGATCACCGCCAATCTGCATATCCACGGCATTCAGGGGCACGTCGCTTATCCGCATTTGGCAGACAACCCGGTTCACCGCGCGATGCCAGCGTTAAACGAGCTGGTGGCGATCGAATGGGATCAAGGCAATGAGTTCTTCCCACCGACCAGTATGCAGATCGCCAACGTGCAGGCAGGCACCGGCAGCAACAATGTGATCCCCGGTGACATGTTCGTGCAGTTCAACTTCCGTTTCAGCACCGAACTGACCGACGCCATCATTAAACAGCGCGTGCAAGAGTTGCTGGATCGCCATCAGTTGAATTACACCCTCGACTGGTGGCTGTCTGGCCAGCCATTCCTGACCGCACGCGGTGCGTTGGTGGATGCGGTGGTCAATGCCGTGCAGCACTACTCCGAGATGACACCGCAGTTGCTGACTACCGGTGGCACCTCTGATGGCCGCTTTATCGCCCAAATGGGCGCTCAGGTGGTAGAACTGGGCCCGGTGAATGCCACCATCCACAAAGTTAACGAATGTGTCCATGCCGCCGATTTGCAGTTACTTAGCCGCATGTATCAACGTATTATGGAGCAGTTGGTCGCATGATCACGCCAGACATGCTGACTGGGCGCTCAACTGCACACTTGGCCGTGCTGAGCGGCAACCACCGCTTGCAACCCGCAGCGGTGGAGGCTTTCCTCGCTATGCAGCAGGCCGCCAAAGCGGCGGGGTTTGATCTGCAACCTGCCAGTACCTTCCGTGATTTTGATCGGCAATTGGCGATCTGGAACGGTAAGTTCTGCGGCGAGCGACCAGTCTTGGACAAGGACAGCCAGCCGATCGATATCACGCCGCTGTCTGCCGCCGAACGCTGCGAAGCTATCCTGCGCTGGTCCGCATTACCCGGTGCTAGCCGTCATCACTGGGGCAGCGATCTGGATATTTACGATCCATCGCTGCTGCCAGCCGGGGCTAAATTACAGTTGGAACCCTGGGAATATCAGGAAAGGGGCTATTTTTATCCGCTGAATCAGTGGATAACTGAGCATATGGCCGATTTCGGCTTTTACCGCCCATTTACCGCAGACCAGGGTGGCGTTGCGGTAGAACCCTGGCATCTTAGCTACCGCCCTTTGGCACAGGAGGCCGAACAGTTATTGACCCCTGCGCTGCTGCTGGCATCTTGGCAGGATAAAGACGTTGCCGGTGCGCAATGGCTTGCCCGCCATTTGCCCGCCATATTCTCGCGTTTTATACAGGTTGAAAGGAAGTAAGCATGCATTGGTTAGCGGACTACTGGTGGATAATTCTGGTGATACTGGTAGGCATGGTGCTTAACGGGATCAAAGAGTTACGCCGCCTGGACCATAAAAAATTCCTGGTCAACAAACCCGAGTTGCCACCGCATCGCGATAACAACGCCGAGTGGGACGATGAAGAGGATTGGCCGAAGAAGAAATAACATCAGGGCGCACCGTTTGGCGCCCTGAACCTTATTTAAACGCGATCAAATCCCCGCGTTTGCCAAACATCGCCTCTTCCCAATAGCGCTGCGGCACATAGTAATGCAAGCGTTCCAGCGCCAGGTTCATCATGCCCTGATTGATGGCATGCCCGACCCCCTCCTCCACGTCCAGCGTAAAATCACAGCCAACGGCCTGCAACTGTGCCGCCGCCGCACGCGCATGTTCTACCGCAATCACGGCATCTGTCTCGCCATGGATAAAGTGCACCACGCTTTCGCCAAAGTTCGTTTCCGGCAATTGGGCAAAACGGCCGCTGAATGCCACTACGCGCCCGGCCAGCTTAGGTTCTGCTTTCAACGCTTCCAACGCCATGATCGAACCTTGCGAGAAACCGACCAACGCGGTTCCCGCATAGCCCACACCGCTTTGCTGCTGCCAGTAACGCACGGTTTCGACAAACTTCGGCATCACTTCAGCAATACGCTCCGCTCGATTTGCTTCCGTCACCGCCTGCACCGAAAACCATTGGCGGCCATTCCCTTGGCCGAATGCGAACGGCCCGCCGATGCTCACCACCAGCGCCTGCGGAAAATCTTTGGCAAAATAACTGCCGATCTCCCCCATCGCGACCGGGTTATCGCCCACGCCATGAAACAGCAGGATCAATTGCTCAGCCGGTGTTGCAGGGCTTTGCACAACAAAGTGTTCGTGTTTCATGGGGGAACTCCTCAGGTTAAATAGTGATACGAACTGCCAATGACTATACACCGCAGAGAAATCGGGAAAATCGGGTTTTATTGAATAACTCTTTCCATTTATTGCAATGACTGTGACCAACGCTGCCAATGTTCACAAAGCTGACTATCCCACTGTTCCAGCGCCTGCGCGACCTCTTGCCGCCAGTGGCGCAACAGCGCTTTCTGGCCGCTCAAACCATACTCAGCCACGCATTGCACCACGCTCTGCTGCTGTTGTAGATGGCTGCGCAGAGCGGCCATTGGGGATACGGTGTTCAATAACAGACGTTGCAGCGCACCCAGGCTGGCTTCCAATGGCCGATGGGCAAAGGCAAAGCCCGCCAGTTCGCGCCAGTCCTCTTCATTCAGCAACTGCTCGCACTCATCCCCGGTAATGGCTGGTTGCAGATCGATACGCTGCTGCAACCAGCGCCAGTCGCGAGCCAAATGTTTATGCGCCGCATGGCACAGTGCCCGCCCCTGCTCGCTGAGCGGCAGCAGCGCCATGGCGGTATAACAACCGCTGCTGGCTTCCGGCTTGCTGCCAATGCGCACTAAGGTAAAACCGCAGGAGTGCCAGAAACGCCACAGCGGTTCGGTATAACCAAAGCTGACGGAAAGGAAATCCAACTCCTGCGAACGCTGCTTTTGCTGTTCGATTAACTGCCTGGCGATCCCCTGCTGGCGCAGTTCCGGCAACACCGCGATGCGGGTAATACGGCGCGAACGCAGCGTTGGAGCCCACCACTGGCCACCGTGTGCCGCCAGAGACTGGGCCACCAGGTTGCCACGTGGCCTTCTGCGGCCCGCCCAGACTTCATGCGCCAGTTCAGCGCTCAAGCCCCCTTCATCCACCAGCCATAGCGCCCCCACGATCTCGTCCGCCTGCGAGGCTGCGCTGAAATGCATACCCGGTGCATCCATCAGGCGGCGCAGATCCAGGGGAGAAGTGCGGTAGTGAGCACTGCTGAGCAACGCATAGAAACGCCTCAGCTTAAGGGGATCGACACACAAAGCGGCTTGTTCAAGCGGGTTGATGCTCAACGGGTGATGGGCCGCTGACCACACCGGTTCCTCGTTAAACAGCAAGGCATTATCGATGATGCGCTCCAAGGCATCACCCGCTGCCCAGCGGATCGGTTGTTGTAAACTCAGAGGCTGCCACTGTGGCAATGCGGCACAAAATTTAAGCAAAAAACCACGCCCGGTACCTTCGTAACCCTGCACCGTGGTGGTCAGCAATACGCGCGGGAAGTAGCTAATCAGCTGTTGCAGCAAAGGGGCGGGGATCGCCGCAGCTTCATCCACCAGTAACCAGCCGACATCACTGACATTGTGTTCGGCACAGTATTGCAGCAACGCATCAGGTGCCCAGAACTGTGCCTTGCCACCTGCCCATTCGCTGGCAACCTCGGTTGCCGCGCGGCTTGGCCCGGTGATCCAGCAGCTTAGCGGGCTGGCGGCCACCAGCATCCCAGCCAAGGTAGATTTCCCTCGGCCACGCGCGGCAGTTAACACCCAGACGCCGCTTTCCGCTGCCAACAAGCGGACCAAAATGGCCTGCTGCTCGGTGCTGGGCAAACCCAGCGGCGGTTGCCAATCTGCACGCTGCGGCAACCGGGCCAAACACAGCGGATCGCCTTGCCGCCAAAGGGTCACTTCAGGGTCTGCCGCAAGCTGTTGCAGCAGATGAGCGATGAAGTTGGGTGTGGCGATCGGCTGCGAGCAGTCGCTCCAGCGCAGGCTGTCGCCATCCGGCTGTTGCACCCAGTTCGACCATGTGGGAACCAGTAGCAGCAACCAGCTACCGGCACGCAGCGTGCCACAGAGTTGAGCCAAAGCCTCTACGTCCAACCCTTGCGTGGCATCAAAAACGGCGTGCAACCGCTCCTGGCCCAGCAGCGTTCTGACCGTGCCGCTGTTTAGAGAGGGGAGCTCGGAAGGAGCCTCGCTCCCCACCCACGGCCAGTCCCCCAGCAGTTGCGCAGCCAGCTGTTGGGCCTGAATACGGCACCATTGCGGTTCTCCGCTAAGTACCAGCAAACGGCGGATACCCTGCCGCTGCATGAGCTGTTGCATCGCCTGTAACATCAGAAACCCTACCTGAAGGGGAATGAATCAACGGGCAGCAAAGGTATTACACTTATTGGGGTCGCCGCTGTCGAATCCTTGCTTGAACCAGGTGTAACGCTGCTGCGAAGTGCCGTGCGTAAAGCTATCTGGCACCACCCGCCCCTGGCTCTGTTGCTGTAAGCGATCGTCGCCAATCGCCTGTGCTGCGTTCAGCGCCTGCTGCAAGTCACCGGCCTCCAGCATGTTCTGCCGTTGCGCATAGTGCCCCCACACCCCGGCAAAGCAGTCCGCCTGCAATTCCATTTTCACCGAAAGGCGGTTGACGTCCACCTGGCTGGCTCCCTGCTGCATCTGGCGGACTTTCCGCTCGATCCCCAGCAGGTTCTGCACATGGTGCCCAATCTCATGCGCCACCACGTAGGCCTGCGCAAAATCACCACCGGCACCCAGTTTGGTCTTCATGTCCTGATAAAAGGATAAGTCGATATACACCGTACCGTCCGCCGGGCAATAGAACGGCCCCATCACCGCTTGGCCGGTTCCGCAACCGGTGCGCGTAGCACCGCGATACATCACCAGTTTCGGATCCTGATAACGTTTGCCGGTTTGCTGGAAAATTTCCTGCCAGGTGTCTTCGGTAGAAGCCAGTACTACCGAGGTGAATTTAGCCAGTTCATCATCTTTCGGGCTGATTCTGACGCTTTGCTGTTGCGTCTGCGGTGCCATCTCACCGCCGTTCAGCAGCGGCGTCAGATCCACACCGTAGTAACCGGCAACCACTACCACCACCAGAATAATGAGGCCGCCCTTACCGCCAATCGGCGGGCGAAAACCACCGCCACCCATGCCTGAAGATTGCCCACGACGATCTTCAACGTTGTCACTTTCCCGACGCCCTTGCCAGCGCATATGTAAACTCCAAAATAAATGGTGTGGGTATGAAGATGATTATAAAGGGTTAGGGGCGCAGGGAATGCAGTAATTTTCTGGAAAGCAAAATAGAACGGGGCATTCCGCAGAAATGCCCCGTATTCAATTATATGGCGGGAATGAGTTTAGTCGAGCTTCACACCGATACGGCGGGCGACTTCCTCATAGGCTTCGATCAGGCCACCCAGGCTCTGGCGGAAACGGTCTTTGTCCATTTTATCCAAGGTGTTTTTATCCCACAGGCGGCTACCGTCTGGCGAGAACTCATCCCCCAACACCACTTCACCCTTGAATAGGCCGAACTCCAGTTTGAAGTCCACCAGGATCAAACCGGCGTCGTCGAACAGTTTGCTCAGCACCTCATTGGCCTTGTAGCTCAGCTCACGCATGCGTGCCAAATGCTCTTTGCTCACCCAGCCGAAGGTTTCGCAGTAGGATTCGTTGACCATCGGATCGTGCATGGCGTCGTTCTTCAGGAACAGATCGAACAGCGGTGGATTAAGCGGCAGCCCTTCTTCAATCCCCAAACGCTTGACCAAAGACCCGGCTGCGCGGTTACGGATCACACATTCAACCGGCACCATGTCCAGTTTTTGCACCAGCACTTCGGTGTCTGACAGCAGGCGTTCCATCTGCGTCGGAATACCGGCTTCTTCCAGTTTGCTCATAATGAAATGGTTGAACTTGTTATTCACCATCCCTTTGCGATCGAACTGCTCAATGCGCTGACCATCCAGTGCTGACGTATCGTTACGGAATTCCAGCACCAGCAGATCAGGATTTTCGGTGGTGTAGACGGTTTTCGCCTTTCCGCGATACAACTCAGCTAGCTTTTGCATCTTACTTACTCCAGTGAGGTTATACCTTTCGGCTGCCAAACTGCGGCGTTATCGCGCTACGGTTTACAGCCTACCGGGTACAGAATTGACCTAATAAATTCTTTGGTATGCTGGCGACTATTGTGCCAAACCCGCGACGCAAACGATACCGTTTCGGCAAAACAAAAAGGGGCCGTAGCCCCTTGATGATTGATTATTTAACGCTGGTTTTGCTGAAAGCCGCCTGGAGTGCCGCCACCAGGGCATCATTCTGCCCCTGAGGCAACGGTTTCCCTTTGGAATCGATAAATTGCAGGCTGGTACGGTTATTCAAATCACCGACCTGTAGTTTGTAATCACCGTTGTTCAATTCTGGATCTTTCACACCCAAGGCATCCCAGTCGCTACTGCTCAAGGATTTATAGGTTACGGCAACGGTACCCTGCGGACGGCTGCGGTCACCCACTTTCATCCCCAGTTTTTCCAAGGCCGCAGGCAGGCGATCCCACACGGCAACGTATGGCGCACGCACGATCAATACCGGCAAGCCAACGTCATCCGCGCCACTTTGCACATCCAACGCACCAATACCGCTTGCTGCGCGGCTACTGGTCAAACTGTCCTGCTTATCCAGACTTTCGACGATCGTGTTCATCATCATGCTGTTATAGCGCTGGATCTCGGTAGGATCGGTCACCTCTTCGGTTTTACCCTGTTGGCGCAACCCTAGCGTTTTCACCACCAACGCCTGCTGGTAACCCTGCTTTTGCAGGCTGACCTGATAGCGGCCTTCGTACTGGGTGTCTTCATCCAGACGGTTCCATTTCACCCAATCCGTGGTCAGCGTCTGACTGGCTTCCTGTTGGGAAGCGATAACCATATTTTTCGCCTGCAACGAGCTGACCACACGTGGCCACAGATTCTGGTTCTGCGGGCTGTTTTCCAGCAGCAGCGTGCCGCTGTTACCCGTGTTTTGGCTGCGAGAACCACTCAGCAGGGCCAGTGGCTGCGACGGTGGCCGGATATCCAGTTGCTTGCCGACAGGGCCTTTTTGCGCACTGGCCGACACTTCAAGATCACCAGATCGCACTGGCAGGCTCATACCGGCCGGCGCGCTCAACGGTTTGAGCGGTGCGGCGTCGAGATAGGACTCATCGCCGCTGACTTGGCGTTTGTAACGCTGATCGGTGGAACATGCCGCCAGCGTCATAACAAGCGCTAACCCCACGACTGTTGCTACCGTCGACTTTTGCAATGAATAAGCCATCAAATCTCCCTAAGAATGATATCCCCATCGTACTTGCAGCGGCAGCCATATGGGTTACACACAACACCCCAACCGCTGGGTTTAACCAACGCCGGGGATGTATGTGCCACATTGCTGCGACTTCAGTGACTTGGGGTTATAGCAAACCGGCGCTTTTCAACGCACGCTCCACCACAGGACGGGCAGCGTCGGTTAACGGCGTCATAGGCAGACGCATCGTATCGGTTGCCATCAATCCCAATGCCTTACAGGCCCATTTCACCGGGATTGGATTGGGTTCTACAAATAAATCCTGATGCAACGGCATCAAGCGCTGATTCAAGCGGCGAGCTTCGGCAAAGTTGCCTTGGGCCGCAAGACGGCAAAGTTCTACCATTTCACGCGCGGCCACGTTGGCCGTGACGGAAATCACCCCATGACCGCCCAGTTGCATGAAATCCAGACCGCTGGCGTCGTCGCCGCTCAGCAGAGTGAAGTTTTCATCATCAACCAGCACTTGGATCTGACTTACACGACTTAAGTTCCCTGTTGCCTCTTTAACGGCAACAATATTCTTGATTTTGGCTAAACGCGCGATCGTCGGCGGCAGCATGTCACAACCGGTACGTGAAGGCACGTTATACAGGATCTGTGGCAGATCGGTGCTTTCAGCGATGGCTTTAAAGTGCTGATACAGCCCTTCCTGCGTTGGCCGGTTGTAGTAAGGCGTTACCGTCAGGCAGCCCACTACGCCGGTATTGCCGAAATGCCGCGTGAGCGAAATCGCTTCGCTGGTCGAGTTCGCCCCGGTTCCGGCGATCACCGGAATGCGCCCTGCGGCCAGTTCCAGCGTCTGCAACACCACGTCGACATGCTCGTCATGGGCAAGCGTGGCGGACTCTCCGGTAGTCCCTACGGAAACAATAGCCGCAGTCCCACTGGCTACATGATAATCAATCAGTTTTTTTAGGCTCGCACGATCAACAGCGCCTTTGGCGTCCATCGGCGTAACCAGTGCAACAATACTTCCCGTAAACATTGGCCGTCCCCTCCACAAACAAGTGACTCATGGTACTTTTGACACCTATCCAAAAGCAAGCAAACAACGTGTTGTAAGCGCTTGGCAGGCGGTTTTTTTTATGTTTACCATGGTAATCCCATTGAGCATGACAGGAAGCTGCATTTTGCCTAAGCCAGATGAACACTATCTCGTGATTACCGCACTGGGCGCCGATCGCCCCGGAATCGTCAACACCATCACCCGCCACGTCAGCAGTTGCGGGTGCAACATCGAAGATAGCCGTCTGGCCATGCTGGGTGAAGAATTTACCTTCATCATGCTGCTTTCCGGCAGTTGGAACGCGATTACCCTGATCGAATCCACTTTGCCGCAAAAAGGCGCGGAGCTGGATTTACTGATTGTGATGAAACGCACAAACTCGCACGAAAGGCCGCCAATGCCCGCGGCGGTGTGGGTTCAGGTGGAAGTGAAAGACTCCCCGCACATCATCGAGCGTTTTACCGGCTTGTTTGATTCCAGCCAGATGAATATCGCCGAGCTGGTGTCACGCACTCAGCCAGCGGAAGGCGATCTGCCGCCACAGCTGTACATCCAGATCACGGCGCACAGCTCTGGCAATCAGGATGCATCAAATATCGAACAAGCCTTTCATCGCCTATGTACAGAATTGAATGCGCAAGGCAGTATTAGCGTTGTGAACTATCCACAGCATGATGAGAAAGATGGAGAGTAGTGATGAGCCCATTGAAAGCCGGTGATACAGCGCCAAAATTTAGTTTACTCGACCAGGATGGTGAGGAAATTCATTTGGCCGACTTCCAGGGACAGCGAGTTCTGGTCTATTTTTATCCTAAAGCCATGACGCCAGGCTGTACCGTTCAAGCCTGTGGCCTGCGGGATAACATGGACGAATTGAAACAGGCAGGTGTCGAAGTGCTTGGCATCAGCACCGATAAACCGGAGAAACTGTCACGTTTTGCCGAAAAAGAGTTGCTTAACTTCACGTTGCTATCTGATGAGGATCATCAGGTAGCACAGCAGTTTGGCGTCTGGGGTGAAAAAACCTTCATGGGGAAAACCTATGATGGCATCCACCGCATCAGCTTCCTGATCGATGCCAACGGCAAGGTTGAGAAAGTGTTTGATGATTTCAAGACCACCAATCATCACGACATCGTTATCAATTACCTGAAACAGTAATAATCGATTAATCTCAAAGCGCAGCACCCCGCTGCGCTTTGTTTTTCCGCCTTATTTCGCGTCTTCCCCCGCATCCAGCAAGATGTCATCCGGCCAGGCATGAATGACCGCTTTCACCAGCGTCGCCAGCGGAATGGCAAAGAATACGCCCCAGAAGCCCCACAGGCCGCCAAAGATCACCACTGAAAGGATGATCACCAGCGGATGCAGGTTGACCGCCTCAGAGAACAGAATCGGCACCAGCAGGTTGCCATCCAGCCCCTGAACCACCAGATAGGCAATTACCAGCGTCCAGAAATCGGCACCGATGCCCCACTGGAACATCGCTACCACCACCACCGGGATCGTCACCAGCACCGCGCCAATGTAGGGGATCAAAACGGAAAAACCGACCAGCACCGCCAACAGCAGCGAGTAGCGCATATCCAGAATGAAGAACACCAGATAAGTCGTCACGCCGACAATCACCATCTCCAGCACTTTGCCACGGATATAATTGGTGATCTGCTGGTTCATCTCGATCCACACCTGCCCTGCCAGCCCGCGATCGCGGGGCAACACGCGGCGCACCGCGTTGAGCATCTGCTCCTTATCTTTGAGCAGGAAAAATACCATCAACGGCACCAGAATCAGGTAGATCGCCAGCGTCAGCAGCCCAACCAGCGACGCCAGTGAAAACTTGACCACCGATTCCCCCATGCCAGACAGCCTGCTACGCAGGTTTTCTGCCATCATGTCGATGATGCCCGCATCCACCAATGCCGGATAACGCTTGGGCAGGGTGGTCGCATAGTTATAGAACTGGTTGAGCATGCCCGGTAAATCGGTCATCAGGTTGATGCCCTGTTTCCAGGCCGTTGGGGCAACGACAAATGCCAGTAGCAGAGTAATGCCACCAAACACAATCAGCACCATGCTTGCCGCCCAGGTGCGTGACCAGCCCAGGCGTTGCAGGCGTGCGGTCGGCCACTCCAGTAAATAAGCCAGGACAATTGCCACCAATAACGGGGCTAAAATACCGTGCAGAAAATAGAGAATGCAGAACCCGGCAACCAGAATCACCAGCAGCGCGATGGCTTGCGGATCGGTAAAACGGCGGCGGTACCACTGTAACAACATCTCCAACATCAGAGGTTACTCCTTAATTCCGTCAATGAGAGTGTGCCTCCGCCTTTCCCTGTGCGGCCCAGCAGGCATAACATTGTTATTTGTTTTAACACAATTTCAGTCCGATTATCGCCAGGCAAACGTTTCATTGCGAGCGGTGGCTGGCTATGATGAAAGGGCGTTAGCCCATTCAGACGCACGCTGCGCAAAAAGTGCATTTCTGTGAGCCAATGCACCTTCGCGCTGATTGTACTGGAGAGTCTGGCATGCAAGAAGAACTCTTACGTGATGCTGACGTCTTAGTGATGACTTTGATTTAAGGGAAACTCCTGACTATGACCACCCGGTTAACTAAAACAGCGTTAGCAGTACTGTTGTTCGGCACACTTTGCGCCTCTGCGCTGACGCCGGTAAATGCGGAAACACAGGACCAACTGCCAGACATGGGGACCACCGCGGGCGGAACCTTGAGTATCGGCCAGGAATTGGTGATGGGTGATTTTTACGTGCGTCAGTTGCGCGCCAGTGCCCCTTTGATTAATGACCCATTATTGACCCAGTATATCAACCAGTTGGGTAACCGATTGGTAGCGAATGCCTATTCGGTAAAAACGCCGTTCCACTTCTTTCTGGTGCGTAACGACGAAATAAATGCCTTTGCTTTCTTCGGTGGCAACGTAGTACTGCACTCAGCACTGTTCCGCGAAACCGACAACGAAAGCCAGTTGGCCTCGGTGTTGGCACACGAAATCTCTCACGTCACCCAGCGCCATCTCGCTCGTGCTATGGAAGATCAACAGCGTAATGCCCCGCTCACCTGGGTCGGTGCGCTAGGTTCGATCCTGCTGGCCATGGCTAACCCAACTATGGGGATGGCGGCGCTGAGCGGCACGCTGGCCGGTGCTCAGCAAGGGGTGATCAGTTTCACCCAGGCTAATGAACAGGAAGCCGATCGTATCGGCATTCAGGTGTTGCAGCGTTCTGGGTTCGATCCGGAAGCCATGCCGGATTTTCTGCAAAAACTGTCGGATCAATCGCGTTACGCGTCTAAACCACCAGAAATGCTGCTGACGCACCCGCTGCCGGACAGCCGCCTTTCCGACGCCCGTAACCGTGCCAACCAGATGCCGCGCTTGATCGTTCAACCCAGCCAGGAGTATCTGCTGGCCAGAGTGCGTACTCTCGGTATGTACAGCTCGGAAGGCTATGGCCTGACCGAAGAAATGCTGAATCACTACAGCAATGGCAACGTACGGGAGCAACTGGCGGCAAAATATGGCCGGGCGATCCTGTTCTACGAAGCGAAAAAATACGATGAAGCCCGCAATACCCTTCAGCCGCTGCTGACGCAGGATCCGAAAAACGTCTGGCTGCTGGATCTGATGACCGATATCGATCTTGGCCAGCAGAAAGCACCACAGGCCATCGCTCGCCTTCAGGCCGTTAATGCTGAGCAAAGTAAGAACCCTGTTTTGCTGCTCAACCTGGCAAACGCCTACGTTGAGGGGAATCAACCGGCGCAGGCTTCAAAAATTCTTAACCGCTTTACCTTTGCCCACCCGGACGATCCGAACGGATGGGATTTGCTGGCGCAGGCCAGCGCGGCTCAAGGGTTACGTGATGAAGAGCTTTCAGCCCGTGCAGAGAGCCTGGCGCTGGCAGGCCGCCTGGATCAGGCGATCGGTTTGCTCAGCAATGCCAGCTCTTTGCAAAAACTCGGTAGCCTGAAACAGGCTCGTTATGATGCGCGTATCGACCAGTTACGCCAGTTGCAGAAGAGCTTCAGCAAGTTCCAGCGCAGCTAATTTGACCAAGGAATGATTGCAATGAAAAATGTCACTCTCTACCACAATCCACGCTGCTCAAAGAGCCGCGAAACGCTGGCACTGCTGGAACAGCAGGGCATTACCCCCAAAGTAGTGCTGTATCTGGAAACCCCACCGTCGGTAGATGAACTGAAAAAGCTGCTGAAAGAACTGGGTTTCAGTTCCGCACGTGAACTGATGCGGCAGAAAGAGGATCTGTATAAAGAATTGAAATTGGCGGATGAAAGCCTGAGCGAAGAGCAACTGTTACAAGCGATGGTGGCCAACCCAAAACTGATCGAACGGCCAATCGTGGTAAAAGGCGGCCAAGCACGCATTGGCCGGCCACCGGAGCAAGTGCTGGAGATCCTCTGATTCTGCGGGCCCTTACAGACCGAGAATATCTTTCACAAACGGAATGGTCAGCTTGCGTTGCGCGGTGATCGACGCGCGATCGAGCTGATCTAGCGTCATAAACAGCGTACGCATTTCACGATCCAGGCGCTTGAGCAGAAACCGGCCCACGTCTTCCGGCAGTTCAAAACCACGCAGTTTGGCGCGCAATTGCAGTGCCAGCAGTTTCTCGTCATCAGAAAGCGGTTGCAACTTGTAGATCTGCCCCCAATCCAGACGGGAGGCCAGATCCGGCAAATGCAGATTCAACTGGCGCGGTGGACGATCGCCGGTAATAAACAAACGCGTACGCCCGGTTTCCTGAATGCGGTTATAGAGATTAAAAATCGCCATCTCCCACTCTTCGTCACCGGCAATGCATTCGATATTATCGATGCACACCAAAGCCAGTTGCTCCATGCCATCCAACACTTCCGGCACGAAATAAGCCCGTTTGTCCAATGGTACATAGCCGACGGCTTCGTCACGCTGCGAAAGTTCAGCGCAGGCCGCATGCAGCAAATGGCTGCGCCCACCGCCCTCACGTGACCAGAAATAGATGTAACTACCATGTTCCTGACGGATTGCAGACTGGATCGCGGCTAATAGGGATGGGTTCTCGCCCGGATAAAAACTGGCAAAAGTTTCATCATCGGGAAGATAAAGTGGCAGTGAAAGCTGTGCCGGCGTATTCAGGGAAGCACCTCAACCAAAACTGGCAGGAAAACAAAGCCAGTCTATCACAAAAAGCGCGAACTGTTGAACCAGCAGGTTTTTATGCCGCAATAGTGAGCAGAGATGGCGATCATGCTGCATCACTGCTATACCCAAAGCACTTGGCTTCGCTCACTCTAGACGGTGCCCTTCAGATTCTGGCAAGGATAATAAACAATGAAATCATGGAACAAAGTATTGCTGGCTTCGATTATTGGCTTGCTGTTGGCCAGCTGCGATGACGCCTCCAAGGCCAATTCTGCCTCAGATAAAGCCAATGCAGAGCAAATGAAAGATGGCGCATCAACTGAAGAAAGCAAAAACAGCATGGACGATCAACCGCAGGAAACCGACGGTGCCAACGAGCCGGTAGAGAAACCGGTCAGCCCCTAAACGCCAACAGGGCGGATAAATCCGCCCTGTCCAATCCACAACGCAACGTTAAGCGTTATTTGTGATCGCGCCGTTCTTCCGGCACGTCAATCACGTCTTCTTCTCGGCGATACAGGCTGATCACCTTGAACAGCAGGCTCAGGCCGATACCGACGATGGTCGCCAGCGCCATGCCTTTCAGCTCTGCTGCGCCGATATGCAATTTGGCCCCGCTCACCCCGATAATCAGGATCACCGAGGTCAGGATCAGGTTCTGTGCCTTGTTGTAATCCACTTTGGATTCAATCAATACACGGATGCCCGAAGCACCGATTACGCCATAAAGCAGCAGGGAAACACCGCCCATCACCGGTACCGGCACCGCCTGGATCGCCGCCGCCAGCTTGCCCACGCAGGAAAGCAGGATCGCCAGAATCGCCGCACCGCCAATCACCCAGGTGCTATACACCTTGGTAATCGCCATCACGCCGATATTCTCACCATAGGTGGTATTCGGCGTTGAGCCGAAGAAGCCGGAGATCACCGTCGAGATACCGTTGGCAAACATTGAGCGATGCAAACCCGGATCGCGCAGTAGATCTTTTTTGACGATATTAGCCGTCACCACCAGGTGACCAACGTGTTCGGCAATCACCACCAATGCAGCAGGCAAAATGGTGAAGATAGCGAACCATTCAAAACGCGGCGTATAGAAGGTTGGCAGCGCAAACCATGGCGCATTGATGATCGGAGACAGATCCACCACGCCCATAACGAACGACAGCGCATAGCCCACCAGCACCCCGATCAGGATCGGAATGATGGCCAGGAAACCACGGAACAGCACCGAACCGAGCACGGTCACGCCCAGCGTCACCAGGGAAATCGTAATCGTGGTGGTATCAGCAGAGGTGCCTTCGGCAGGCAGCAGCCCGGCCATATTGGCCGCCACGCCCGCCAGTTCCAAACCGATCACCGCCACGATGGCCCCCATCGCCGCTGGCGGGAAGATCACATCCAGCCAGCCGGTTCCGGCTTTTTTCACAATCAAGGCCACCAGGCAAAACAGCAGGCCGCACATGATAAAACCGCCAAGCGCCACTTCATAACCCAGCGGCAACAGCAGCAGCACCGGTGAAATAAACGCAAAGCTGGAGCCGAGATACGCCGGGATCTTGCCTTTACAGATAAACAGATACAGCAGCGTACCGATGCCGTTGAACAGCAGCACCGTTGCCGGGTTGATCTTGAACAGTATCGGCACCAAAACGGTCGCACCAAACATGGCGAACAGATGCTGGAAGCTGAGTGGGATGGTCTGGAACAGCGGCGGGCGTTCATTAACGCCGATGGCGCGACGGGTCATGTATTTTTTCCTCTGAACTATTATCAGTTGTGTTGGCTTGATTATGAATGCTCTATGGATTGCAAGTTACAGCTAGGCGGCAAGGGCGATAATCCC
>JBAQHZ010000084.1:0-32520 GCA_049288585.1 Chania sp. | reverse complement strand
TGTTGATGGAGAGGTTTACTTATTACCTGAAGCAGCATCGGTTATATACCCGCACACTTGGAATTATTTGAGTCTCTAAAAATGAGGGGATCATTAAGGTATAGACCACTAATTTAAACAGGAGTGCACCAATCTGACCCAGTGAGTGGCAAACGCTCTGGGCCAGTATGTTCCAGCCTTAACTGATAAACATTCGGCATTAACCTCGTATTTTTTCCGGCAGCGCCAGCCAGGCCTGCACCGAAGGGCGTTGCCACTGCCGTTGTGCGTAACGACGCAGGCTCTCCGGCACGTCGTCACCATGTATCACCAGTCGGTTGAGCATCAGGGCCAAATCGGTATCGGCGATGCACCACTCGCCAAATAGATGATCCTGGCCGTGACTCAACAGCTTTTCCGCAGCGGCGATCAGCTTCTGCGCTGCCTGCTGGGCGGCGGTGCTCAGCGGGGCAAACTTACCCTGGTTGAAAATGACCTCTGTCGGGCGTTCTGCGCGCAGCGGCAGCAGATCGCTGCGCAGCCAGGCCTGAATCTCACGCGCCTTGGCGCGCTGTTTGACATCGCGTGGGTAGACCGGATGGGCAGGGTGGATCTCTTCCAGATATTCATCAATGGCGGAGGATTCGGAAAGATGAAAATTATCTATCACCAGCGTGGGTACGCGGTGGGTCAGCGACAGCGCGCCGTAGGCTTGGCCCTGGTTTTCCCCCTGTGATAAATCCACGGGTTTGATAGTAAACGGCATACCCTTTTCGGTTAGAGTAATAAATACCGACATGGCGTAAGGGCTGAAAAAGTGTGCATCTGTGTAAAGTACGGCGGCCGATGGATTCATAGGTGATCCTGATGATTAAAGAGGAATGGAAATCATTGGTGAAAAAGAAAACCAAATCAAGACACTGTGCCGATGATAAAAAGTAATACGGCATTAGGCTGATTAATGGATCAATTACGAATCAGTGACGAGCACAATGCCGAGCCGATCGATCAAACCGACAATCTGCTGGCTATCCAGTTGCGCCCCTTCCAGATCGACCTTGCGGAGATCCAGTTCACCCAACTCGGAGCCGGTAAGATTACAGTGATTGAACGTGGCTGCCCGCCAGTCGAAATGGTTGAATTCACCGCCGGAAAGGTCTGAGCCGATAAAACTGGCACCGAGCACGTTGGCACCGTTCCAGCGGTTTTCCCACAGTTCACATTTTTCCAGCACCACCTTGGAGAAGTTGGCGTAGCTCAGGTTGCTTTTGATGATGAAAGCGCTGCAAAAATAGCTGCGCTGCGAAATCATATTCATAAAGCTGGCACCGCGAAAATCGGCCCCTTGCACTTTGCACTCGCGGATCTCCAAACCTAATGCGCTGGTATTCCTGAAATCCGCCAAGGAGAGATCGCAGCTTTTGAAGCTGGCATCTTTCAGCACTGCACGATTGAAGGAACAGCCGAGCTGGGTGGCTTCATCATAGAACAGGCAGCCGATAAACTGGGTATCGGTCAGGTCGGCACCCGAAAAATCACAATTGAGGAACTTGCCGTTGGTGATGGTTTCACCACGAAATCGATCGCGTTCGATCCGTGTGGATTGCAGGACTATGGGTTGCATCGTATCACCTGTTTTTTTATACAGTTTTTAGGATGGTACCTGAGATAGGTGATGAAAGGAAATGGCTTTCTTTGCTCAGTAATTACCTATCTTAATTTGAAATACTGCGGATATACCTTGCAGTATAAGCGCTTATAAATCATTATTGAAACGTCGTTTCACTTCCACTCTTCAGGCCAATTTTGAACTTACCTGCGGCACTGCGCCAGAGCGTGACCAACACGCGTTGGTATGCCAAACGAAAAAGCTATCGGGTGCTCTTCTGGCGCGAGATTACCCCGTTGGCGCTGCCTATCTTTTTAGAAAATACCTGTGTATTGCTGATGGGGGTGCTGAGCACTTTCCTGGTGAGTTGGCTCGGTAAGGAGGCGATGGCCGGGGTTGGCCTGGCAGACAGCTTCAACATGGTGATTATGGCCTTTTTTGCCGCGGTCGATCTAGGGACCACGGTGGTGGTGGCCTTTAGCCTCGGCACGCGGGATCGCAAACGGGCGAGAGCGGCGGCGCGTCAGTCGCTGGTGTTGATGACCGCATTGGCGATATTGCTGGCGGTGGTGATCCACCTGGCCGGTGAACAGATTATCAATGTGATCGCCGGGGCTGCCACGCCCGAGGTCAAAGCGCTGGCCCTTTCCTACCTGCAAACCACGGTGTGGAGCTACCCGGCGGCGGCCATTGCGCTGATTGGTAGCGGGGCGCTGCGTGGGGCAGGGAATACCAAGATCCCGCTGCTTATTAACGTCGGCATGAATATCCTCAATATTCTGATCAGCAGTACGCTGATCTACGGTCTGTTTAGTTGGGATGGGCTGGGCTTTGTCGGCGCTGGCTTGGGGTTGACCATTTCCCGCTATATTGGCGCGATCGGTATTATTTATGTGTTGATGATCGGCCTGAACCCGGCACTGCGTATTTCATTGAAGAGCTATTTCACCCCGCTGAACAGCAATATCCTGCGCGATGTGCTGGGGATTGGCATCCCTGCCAGTATTGAGTCGGTGCTGTTCAACTGCGGAAAATTACTGACGCAGATGTTTGTTGCCGGTATGGGCACCAACGTGATCGCCGGTAACTTTATTGCCTTTTCTATTGCTGGGCTGATTAACCTGCCGGGAAGCGCTCTGGGATCGGCCTCTACCATTATTGTCGGTAAACGCCTGGGCAAGGGGCAGATCGCCCAGGCCGAGAAACAACTGCGCTACGTGTTCTGGCTGGCAACCGTCGGCTTGACGATCCTGGCCTGGGGAACCGCGCCGTTCGCCGGGCTGTTTGCCTCTTTTTACACCCAGGAAGAAGATGTGAAAGAGGTAGTGAAAATCTTGATCTGGCTGAACGCGGCGTTTATGCCGATCTGGGCGGCCTCCTGGGTATTACCTGCCGGGCTGAAAGGTGCTCGCGATGCTCGCTTCACCATGTGGGTCTCAATGTTGGGCATGTGGGGCTGCCGTGTGGTTGCTGGCTATACCTTGGGCGTGCTGCTTGGTATGGGTGTGGTCGGGGTCTGGTTGGGGATGTTCAGTGACTGGGCGGTGCGCGGAGCGTTCTTCTATTGGCGCATGCTCAGCGGGCGCTGGCTATGGAAGTACCCGCGCATCAAAAAAACTCCGCCTGCAATAGCCGAGAATAAAAAACTGGCTGAGTCATCAATCCCCTCTGATGCAGGTGAATAACACCTGCATGCAAATACTCTGGCTGTGTCCCTCAATTGCACATGCGTGCCGCTGGCGCTCAAATGGCCCCAGCCCGAAGGGGCGCGCCCCGAAAGCCCGTCCCCTGCGTTGTCGGGCTTGAACATAGGCCCACTATGCCCTTCACCCTCCGCCTTGCTGACGGGCTTTTGGAACTGCGACGGCATCATGGTCAATTGGGGGACACAGCCTAGGCTACCTCAGGGATCTTCTCGTCGATGCTGACAAACAGGCGCGCATAAGCGGTTTCGCCGAGCACCTGAAAAACGTGGAACTTTTGTTCTAGCAGTAATATGCCAAACACCTGTAAATCACCCAACACTCTGATTTCCAACGGCTCCAGCTGTGAACCCTCTTTACAAAAGACGCTATTAAGATGGTTCATCTCGATCATCAACGCATTAATGCCATTCACACGGGCAGGGACTTTTTCCGTTATCCATTCTTCAGGCGTCAGCACATAGTAGCGCCAGCCTGCATTTTTCAATGCCTCGATAATATAGGTCAGCCGATGCAAATCTGGCTGCTGCTCGATAGGATCTACCCAGGAAAAATATAAATACTGCACCCGTTCATAGAGCCTGCTTTTCATGCCTAATTGACGCCCGCGTGCGATCAGCCAGGCTATTTCTGGCGCGACTTGTTTAGGAAAACGTTTTTGTTTTTGTGCCGTGATGAGCCAGCGTAGTAAGAAAAGATGTCCATCTAAAAAAGAAGTCACCTTCCCATCTTGTTCAGCCAGCTTCATGGCAACCTGAGCACAAAAAGCAAAGTGGGCTAATTCCCGGTTTTTATTATCGATATCAGTCATAACCAATGCCGTAAAAGAAGAACTATCATGTTGAACATAAACTTTCTGGTGAATTCCCCACCTCTTGGTTGTTCATCTGGGTTTCAATGGGTGAAAAGATTTCGGGAAGCAAAATCTCGCTTCCCGAAAAGTGACTATTTTTGCGCCGTTAACTCGGTCAGTTTTTCCAGCGGCGCTTTTTGCCCTAGCGGGTTATTGCCCCAGCATTGCTCGTATTTCCAACCCGTCAGTTCTTCGATAATGGCACGGTGAGCCGGAGAGATATCCGCCATGGCTCCTCCTGCTTTAATCCGCGCAATCTCTTCTAACAGGATCATATGGCTCTTTCTATCCAGCTTCATTTGCGTGGTGTAGAAAATCGCCACTATTGCCAGCGCTATTACACCAATGGCAAACACGCCGACAATCGCCTGTACTGCCATTTCCGGTTGCACTGATTGCCCTGAGACAAAGCCAAATTTGCTGAGCGTCCAGCCCATGGCGAAGACGATGATAGAGCGCACCATTTTCCCGGCGAATGTCATGGCGCCAGCATACAGCCCTTCACGACGACGCCCGGTCAGCACCTCATCCACGTCCGCCAGGAAGGTATAAACGGTCCAAGGGATGTAGTAGATCCCGCCGGTGCTCAAGCCAAAAACAGCGGTGATGGCAAACAAGACGATCACGGTGGCAGTATCTGACCAACCGGTAAAGTAGAGCGCTGCGTAAGCAATAACGCTGACAATCACTACCTGCAAGGCGATGCGGAACGGCCGGGCAAAGCCCATTTTTACGCAGATGCCAATAAAGAATGCGGTTGAAATCAGCTGCATCACCGAGCTGAAACTGTTGAGCTGCGAAACCAGCACGGCGCTTTGGCGTAAGCCGAAGATGATGAAATAGGTAAATGAAGACGCAAACAGCCATTCTGCGCCGAAGCCGAACAGATACATCCCCAAATGCTTGCGGAAAATGCGTAAGCGGAAAGTGGAGATCATATCAATACAGAGTTTCTTCAGTGCTTGCCCCAGGCTGCTGGTGGTTTCTTTTACCACTTCGCTGGCCGGGCGTTCCCACGAGGAGACATACAGAGAAATCATGGCGAGACACATGATTGCGCCGTAGGCGATGCCGGTATAAAGGAACGGGGTTGGAGAGTCTTTACCGTAGATAGCAATGAACTGGCCAGGAATAAAGGCCGCCATAAAGTTAGCGATTTTACCAAAGATCGCTTTTGAGCCGGTCAGCTTGGAGCGTTTGGCAAAATCCGTGGTCATTTCTGTCGCTAAGGTTTCATACGGCACCATGATTGAGGTGTAGATCAATTCAAACAGGGCGTAGGTGAGCAGGTAATACCAAAACCCGAAACCGCTCATCCACAACATCGGGTAGAACAGCACCAGAGGTATCCCGAGGAGGATGAAGAATCGACGGCGGCCAAATAGCCGGCCAAGCCGCGTGTTGTAAAAGTTATCCGTGATGTAACCCATGATCGGGTTGCTGACGGCATCAAGAATACTGGCCAGGGAGAAGATGGCTGCGGCTTCTACGACAGAAAGGCCACAAAAGGTCGTATAGAAGTACATCAACCAGGCGCCGCTGATCGCCAGCGCGCCACTTCCTAGTAAGTTCGCACTACCGTATGCGACCGTATGCCTGACTGTTATCTGCTTTTCCATGTATCCGCCATATATAAAACATCGTTTCAATTTATCTGACACGTTGTTTCTTTATATTACTGTTGTGGGGTATGAAACGAGACGGAGATCACACAACAGCGTTTTGCACGGAAAAGGTTCAAGGGGGGATATTTTGGGATGCTTTCAGTTATTTTTTAAATAAAAATAATAAAAATCAAATGATTGTAAGTTTTTTGCTCTATTGAAAGATGGGAGAGGTCAGTTAGCCGAACCTGTAAAATCGTATTTTTTGTGATTTACATCACAAAAATATTGAAATGCCATTTTGAAAAGAGTAGATTAATTTGTGTGACATAGGTCACACAAAAAGACACTAAGTACCACTGAGGAAACGACCATGAAAATCATACTGACTATCTCTAAATTTTTCGACAAGCTGGACGAAGCCTATTCTGATTTATGCAAGCGGATTGGCTCAATTGTATCACCTTTCTGATCTAAGCCATCTAGGGCTTCATCAGCTAAGATCGTAGGCGCTTACTCTATCCTCGCCATAAGTAGGATACGGTCACGACAATTTGACGTTGATCATCAAACGATGAGTAGTCACTCATCATGTCATTTGTCGTAGCGCCTGCTATATCCCCCTCTACTCCTTCTACTTTATTAATAACCCGAATTTCGACAGGATAAAATTTTATCTAAGATAGAAGGGCGCTTAAGTTAAAGCGCTGCTGTCGTTGCGAAGTCTTCATTGCTATTTTTTCATGATATCAAGCTATTATAAGATAAATCTGATCGTGGCGCAGACTTGCTGATCGCGTATGCTCCGCACTTTGGATAAAATTCATGGCGAAAGTTGATGTCGTCTGCCCTCAGTGCAATGAAACTCAGGGTGTACGATGTAACGGACATTCAGCATCCGGTGCCTAGCGTGACATCTGCAAGCTCTGCTCAAAGACCTTTCAGCTCAACTTTAGCTATTCCGGTGCTAAACCAGACACACACCAAACCATTGTTAATATGGCGATGAATGGTTCCGGGTGTCGCGATACCGCACGGGTTGTCGGCATCGGCCTCAATACCGTTCTGCGGCACTTAAAAAAATTTCGCCAAAACGTCAGAGGAAATGCACGATAAGATTATCGGTTGGTATTTTACTATTCATCATTATCAATAAATCTGCGTCACGACCAAGTCTGGCATATCAGGCCGTAACACCTTGAGAAAGAAAATCATTTGTCGTTCGACTCAAACTATGCAGGTGGGTATACTGCCGCAATAATCAAAGCTTGCAGGTTTAAGGTTATTTCATATTTGTAATCATAATAATATGCCCTGCAACGTATTATTAAAGTAATGATTACTGGCTTTTTGTTGACCTAATCTCTTGGCGCCTGGCTATTCAAGCGTCGCATTATATTTCATGCCTGGTGTGGAACGGCCATAATGACTGTTGATAACAAGAATGTTACATCTGCGGCAAAACAGAGCCGCAGCAAATATGGATTTTGGGCAGTGGGCATTATTCTGGTGATTTCTGCCGCTGCATGGGGTATTCAACGCTTTTTAATGTTGCCTCATCCAGTTTCTCCTCCCAAAGAATTGGTCTGGCACAACGATCTGCAGATTGATCTGCATCACCCCGATGTGCTGATCGAAAGCGAATCCCTGAGCCGATTGCCTAAAGATCTGCTGGCGATCCCGTTTCTGCGCGACACCCTGACTGAGGATCTGGTTTTCTATTACCAGAACAATGCCGATCGTCTGGGGATTGCCGGTAGCCTGCGCCGCATTATCTTCGAACATGAGTTAACGCTGCGCGATAACCTGCTGGAAACGCTCCTCGACCAACCGGCGAACATTGCGCTTTGGCATGATGAACGCGGCAAGCTCAATCATTTTATGGCAGTGATCAAGCTGGGCGGATTGGCGCGCCTGCTGGAGCCATTAGCCAAGGTGGCGGCGGATGATACTCAACTGGAACTGATGGATTTTGCTCCCTTCAAAGTGGGCAATGAAACGGTTTCGGTTTATCAATTACGCTACAGCGGTAATCAACGGCTGCTGTTTGCCAGCCACGGCGACAATCTGTTGCTGTTTTCCGATATCGACATGCTGTATGACCAGCAGGCTCCTTCGCAAGACTCCGCACAGATCGCCAGCGCGCTGCTGAGCGGCGGCACGCCGTGGCCGGAAAGTTTTGGCCTGAAGGCGCGCAATGCCGCCAGCGATAACGCAGCGGGTGCCGATAAAACGGCCCACCGTATTGCGGTTAGCGCCAACTATCTTGGGTTTGGCTATCAGCGCTTTATCCCGGCGTTTGCCGGTGTTCGCTTTGAGATGCAGCCGCAAGGGTGGGCGAGCTATCTGGCGCTGAACGATCCGTCAACGGCGGGCAATGCCACGTTTGATTTCAGCCCAATCTGGAAAACCATGCCGATGGGTGCCAGTTTCTGTGTGGCGCTGCCGGTTTCGCAAAGCGTGCCGGAATACCTGTTGCAGCGGGTCGATGCCATCAGTGACAACGCCAGTTCTGCTGAACAGGCCGATGCACCGGCGTTGGCGATGAGCGGGATCAGCGGTTTGTGCTGGTATCCTGACTCCCATCTTTATACGCCGCTGTTTGTCAGCCGTTTGGAGAGCGCTGCGGATGCGCAGATCGATAACAAACTGGCTGGGTTGTTTGATACGGTGATTGGCGCTAGAGAGAAGCAGCCGGTGCCGGTGGTGGCAAGCAACAAAAACCAGGCTAAGCTGTGGCAGCGCGAAGTCAGCTCCCGCTACGGCCAGTATCCGCTCAGTGAATCCACGGCGCAGGAAAGTCTGGCGGGCAGTCAGTTCTTCCGCGTCAGCCTGGCGCGCCATCAGCAGACCCTGCTGTTTTCGCTGGATGACAAACTGGTGAACAAAGCTTTACAGACGTTGGATAAAAACTTCCCGCCGATTGCCGATGTGTTGCCGCAGCAGGCGGTGGTTCCTGTCTATATGGCCCCGCAAGCGTTGTCTGGCTTGTTCAAACAGGAAGTGTTCGCCAGCCTGCCGAAGAACCTGGAACCCATCTTCTATAACGCGGCTCAGACCCTGTTGCTACCCAAGCTGACCGCTTTGGCCGGGCAGCAGAGTTATGCCTTGGTGCTGCCCGCTAATACCGAGATGAAAGCCTCTTGGCAGTGGTTACCGCTGAAATGGCAGGGGTTATGAGGCTAACAGCGGTATTTCTGCTGGGCATCACGCTGCTTTTTACCTGGCGAGCACAGGCTGAAGCCCAGGTTGCACCGCTCGATCCCGAGCAATCCAGCCGGTTTCGCGCCTGGTTTGTGCGCATTGCTGAAGAGCAACTGAATCAGGGGCCCAGTGCGCGCTGGTATCAGCAGGACTGTGCCGGGCTGGTGCGGTTTGCCGCCAATGAATCGCTGAAAATTCATGACAGTAAATGGCTGCGGGCGAACGGTTTATCCAACCGTTACCTGCCGCCAGAGCTGGCCATCAGCCCGCAGCAGCGCCAGTTTGCCCAGCGCTGGCAGCAAGGTGGCGGCCAGCAGGGCCCCTATGTGGATGCCATCAAGCTGATTCAATTCAATAGCCAACTGCTGGGTCGCAACCTGAATCAGGCACAGCCCGGCGATCTGCTGTTTTTTGATCAAGGCGATGAGCAGCATTTGATGATCTGGATGGGGCGCTATATCGCCTATCACACCGGAACAACTACCCCGACGGATAACGGAATGCGTGCGGTGAGCATGCAACAATTGATGAAATGGAAGGATACCCGATGGATACCCGACGAATCGAACCCCAACTTCATTGGCATTTATCGCTTGGGTTTCCTGTCACGATGAATAGATTCCTACGCCAGTGTCGCAAACTACTGATCGGGGTAGCGCTGTTGCTGCCGATGGCCCAGGTGCAGGCCGAGGGCAGTCTGCCAGCGAGTGATTACGCGATCCCCAAACAATCTTTTTTCCTGCTTTCCGACAGCAGCTTTGCCAGTGATGAAGTGGCCAAAGTACGCCTGGAGGCGCCGGGGCGTGACTATCGTCGTTTTGAGGTAGAGCAATACGGCGGGGTAGATATCCGGCTGTACCGCATCGATCAACCGATGGAGTTCCTGAAGAAACAGAAGAATCTGCATCGCATCATGTTGGAAGGCCAGTACCAGGGGGAAGGTTTATCCAACACCCTGTCGTATCTGTGGGATAACTGGTACGGCAAATCGCGCCGTGTGATGCAACGAACCTTCTCTTTCGATACCCGCCAGGAAGTGACCAACGCATTGCCTGAGCTGAAAATGGGTGAAGCGTTAGCAGCACCGAGCAAATTCGTGGTTCAGCCCCAGTTTGCCCCGCTGAAGAACCTGCCACTGATTAGCCAGTTCCGTTACCCGCTGTGGGATGCACTGCCGATCCAGCCGCCGGAGAAGGTCAAAATGGAAGGCTCATCCAGCCGTTTTGTTGAGCCGCTGCCGGGTAATGTTTACATCCCATTAGGCAAACTGAAACCGGGTTTATATCTGGTAGAAGCCCTGATTGGCAGCTATCGCGCCACCACGGTAGTGTTTGTGGCCAATACCGTTGCGCTAAGCAAGATTTCAGGTAACGAACTGCTGGTGTGGACGGCTAACCGCCATGACGGCCAAGCGGTGGGCGGCAGCCAGATCCTGTGGAGCGACGGGCTGGGCATTTTGAACAGCGGCCAGACGGATAGCAATGGCCTGCTGAAGCTGAGCCATATTGCGCCGGAACGTTCCTATCTGCTGGGCGAAGACCGCGAAGGCGGGGTGTTTGTCTCAGAGAACTTCTATTACGACAGCGAGATTTACGACACCAAGCTGTATGCCTTTACCGATCGCCCACTGTATCGCCCGGGTGATTGGGTCGAGGTCAAACTGCTGGGGCGCGAATTCAAGAATGCGCTCGATTCCGTGGCGATCACGCCTGCGTCTGTATCCTTAACCGTACTGGATGCCAACGGTAGCGAACTACAGACCTTAAACCTGCCAATCGATGGTAAGTCGGGCGCTCAGGGGCGTTTCCAACTGCCAGAGAACGCGGTAGCAGGGGGCTATGAACTCCGTACCACTTACAACAATCAGGTATATAGCAGCTCATTCCGCGTTGCCAGCTACCTCAAGCCGCATTTTGAAATCTCACTGGCGATGGCGAAAACCGATTTTCGCACCAATGAGCCGGTGACCGGTGACATCGTACTGCTCTACCCCGATGGCAAGCCGGTGGCTAATGCGCGCCTGGATCTTAGCCTGTATAGCCAGCAACTCTCGATGGTGAGCAACGATCTGCAATACCAGGGCAAATTCCCGGTTGCGCTGAAAACGGCGCAGTTGACCACCGATGACAAAGGCCTTGCCAAGCTGGATCTGCCCGCGGTGGATAAACCGAGCCGCTATCTGCTGACTATTTTTGCCAGCGACGGGGCGGCTTATCGGGTCAAAACCACCCGTGAGATCCTGATCGAGCGCGGGGCATCGCGCTATGAGATCGCTGCGCCAAAGCGTTTTAGTCAGGCTGGCGAACAGGTGGCATTCAGCTTCCGTAATGTGCAGGGCAGCGGTGCGACGCCAACCACTTATGAGTGGTTGCGGCTGGAAGATCGTCAACTCACCACGGCGCCGTTACCGGCGGCGGATCAATCCTTCACCATTGCCTTCGAGAAACCCGGCACTTACACGGTGACCCTGCGAAGCGAGCAGGGCATGATCCTCGGTGCCACCAGCCATACGGTCAGCGGCCCAGGGGAGAAAGCCGTACCGGGCAGCGTCGAGATCGTGATGGATAAAGGCCAGTATCAGGTGGGTGACGTTGCCCAGGCATTGATCACTTTCCCTGAGCCAGTCGACCACGCGTTGCTGACGCTGGAGCGCGATAAGGTGGAGAAGATCGCACTACTCGCCAGCGGTGCCGAGTGGATCAAAATGCAGCGCCTGAGCGATACCCAGTATCTTGCGCACATCGCCGTGCAGCAGAATTTTGCGCCTAATCTCACGTTCTCCGTGTTGTACAGCAAGGGCGGGCAATACAGCTTCCAGAATGCCGGGATCAAAGTTGCGATGCCGAGCATTGATATTGCTATCAAAACCGATAAAGCCGTTTACCAGCCGGGTGAGACGGTGAAGGTGGCGCTGGATACCCAATTTGCCGGTAAACCGGTTGCCGCTCACCTTACCGTGAGCGTGGTCGATGAGATGATCTATGCCTTGCAGCCGGAGATCGCCCCGACGATCGACCAGTTCTTCTATCATCCGCGGCGTAACAATGTGCGTACCAGCGCCAGCCTGTCGTTTATCGCCTACGATCTGGCGCTGCCGGGCTCGCTCACTGCGCCTGGGCGCGCTAACCGCAGCGATCGCAGCGTTAAGGTGCTAGAACGCCCGCGCCGTGAAGATGTGGATACGGCGGCCTGGCAGCCGGATATTGTGACTGATGCTAACGGCAAGGCCACCTTCAGCTTCCGTATGCCGGATTCTTTGACCCGCTGGCGGATCACCGTGCGCGCGCAGAATCCGCAGGGGCAGGTGGGGCAGAAACAGGGCTTTACCCGCTCGGAAAAACCGCTCTATCTGAAATGGAGCGGTGCAACGCAGTTCCGCCAGGGCGATCGCCCGCAGCCGGGGCTGTTTATCTTCAGTCAGGACAAGCAGCCAGCAGCGGTAGAGCTGCGCACGCGCTATGGCGATCAGACCCTGACTCAGTCGCTCACCCTGCATGAAGGGGTGAACTATGTCAGCCAGCCGGTGGAAGCGATGCATTCCGGGCGCTGGATCTCTGAGGTAGTGAAAAACGGCCAGGTGCTGGATACCCTGAGCGTTGACCTGAAAGTGCTTGAAGATAACTGGTCGGTGCCGCAACAGCGGGATGTCCGCCTGCACAGTGGCAGCAATAATCTGAATCTGCCCGCCGGAGCTTATGACGTTCGGCTGCGCATCAATGGCGATGCGCAATCGCTGTTCCGCAGTAGCCTGGACGATCTGCTCAATGAACCTTTCGGCGGCGTCATCAACACCGCCAGCCGGCTGTTGCCGTTGAGCCTGGCCTACAACATGCTGGCCAGAGAGGATACGCAGCGGGGGAATACCCTGCGGCAGATCATGCAGAATAACCGCCAGCGCCTGATGCAGATGGCGGGGCCTGGGGCCAAGTTCACCTGGTGGGGAGAGGATGGGGATCCTGATGCCTTCCTGACCGCCTACGCCTATTACGCGGATTGGTGCGCCAGCCAGGCGCTGGGCGTGGCTATCCCGGCAGAGCATTGGCAGCGGCTGCTGGACGTGTATGCACAACAGGCGGACGAAATGCCAATGCTGCATCGTGCTCTGTTGCTGACATTTGCGCAGGAGATGCATTTACCGGTGACCAGCATGCTGCAAGGCTTGGCAGAATCACTGCCGGATGCCACGGCGGTTGAAGGCAATGCACTGGCAGAAAACGACAGCCTGGTGATGGCCGCTCCTGATTCTAAGCTGGGGCTGGCAGTGGCACGGGTGCTGACCTATTCGCTGTTACAGCAAATTCCAGGCTACCGCTTGCAGGAGCATGAATTGCAGGCGTTAAAGCAAAGCCAGCAGTTTATTGCCTATAGCCAGCATCCGTTTGCCTATGCGGCGATCTGGCGCACCAGCGGTGCCGATGCCGAGCAGGTCGCTTGGTTGTTGCCGCAACTGCTACCGTCACAGCCGGGCCCCGAGCGCGCGTTGGCTCTGACCTGGCTGTACAATTCGTTGGGTTCTGCCGCGCAGCCGATGGAATTTAACCCGGGAGCGGGCTGGGCAGCGCAACAGGGAACCCTCGGTGAGCGTTACTGGCAATGGTCGGGCAAAGAGCCGGTACCACCGCTTGAGCTTCCGGCTGATTTGGCACAATCCATTGATGTTTCAGTTAACTTCAGCCTGCCACTGAGCGCCACCGGTATTGAACAGGCAAAACAGCCGCTGCCGGTTGGCATCAGCCATCGCTTACTGAGGCTGGTTCCCGGCGATAAAGCCTTTGAGTTTTCGGTACTCCCGGTGGGGCCAAATGAAGCGCTTGCCAGCGATGCGCTCTATTTGGATGAGGTGACGTTAACCAATAAAAGCGATGTGCCGCAGCGTTACATGCTGCTTGAGGTGCCATTGCCACCGGGAGCAGATATTGAGCGCACGACTTGGGGCATCACGGTGTCTGGGTTGAGCGGTAAGAACGGCATCCCGCTGGAAAAGGCGCGCAATGAAATAGGTCAACTTTCTTATGTGGTGCCGGTTGATGAACTGGTGGAAAGTAAGGTCTACCGTCATCTGATCCGTTTCTCACAGAAAGGGGAGTTCCTGCTGCCGCCGATCCGTTATTCACGGATGTATGCGCCGCAGGAAGCCGCAACGGAAAACAGCCGCGGCCTGAAGACCGTGACGGTGAAATAGATGTGGCGCTGGTGGTGGTTGCTGATGTTGCCTGCGGTTGCGCTGGGGGCGGAACCGCGGTTGCAACTGGCGTTGCAGCAGGGGCAGGAAAATCAACTGCTGATCCTGAATCAAAGCCAGCAGCTTGCCCAGCAACCGCTGCCAGCCACGCTGACTACGCCGTTGGGCAGTATCTGGAAGCTGCTGGTGTATGCCTATCTGGTGGATACCCAACAGCATGAAGCGGATTACAGCTGCAACGGCAGCCAGCCGCAGGAAGAGGTCTACTGCTGTGAGGTGGGGCAAAAGATTGGGCGCGATCGGGCCTTGGTGCAATCGTGCAGTCTCTACTTCAGCCCCCAGCGGCTGCAACTGGATCCGCAGCAGTGGGCCAGCTATTGGCAACGGCAGCAAAGCCCCGGCTGGTTGCAGGATCTGGCCCAGTTACAACCTGCGAAACGGGTATCGGTCGCCGAACTGCTGGGGGTTTTGGCTACGCTGCCCGGCCAACAACAGGCGCGTAATGTGTTGCTCGACGTGCTGTTGCCCGCTGATGGCAAGCTGGTGGGCGCATTAGGCAGCCGGTTGCGGATAAAAACTTGGAGCTGGCATGATGAGCAGGATCCTGAACAGCGCCAGGGCGGATTTGCGGGCTGGCTGATGGACGGCACGCCGCTTTGGGGGCAGGGGCAGGGGACCAGCAAAACGGTCCTGCAAAATTATGCCAATGTGCTGAACAGCGTGCTGCCGCAGGCACAACCTATTGATCCTCTGGGTTGCGTAGTGGTGAACATGTTTGATCGTTACCCGATCGTTGCCGTACGCCGCAGCGGTGAGTCAACGCCGGTCGAACCGGGGGCATTACGCGGGCGCTATCAGGTTGAGTTCAGTAATGGCAATTATCAGGCGATCGAGAGCCAGGGCGAGCTTTTCCTGCGTGCGGATCCTGGTCAATTAACCCTGACGGCCCGTCTTGAGCGGGAAGAATATGTGGCTCGGGTATTGCAGCGTGAAGCGGCAGCCCAACCCGCCGAAGCGGCAAAGGCCTTGGCGGTGGCAATTCGTACTTATCTGCTGCAAAACGCTGCGCGTGCGGGGGACTGCCTGCTGATCGCTGACAGCAGCGCCAGCCAGCGAGTGGCCCCAGAACCGGCAATGGCGGCAGCACGCGAAATTGCCGCCTGGAGCGCCGATTTGGTGCTGGCCGGTGCGCCGGTCACTTACCATCTCGATCAGGCCGGTAATAACCGTTTGTCGTGGCAGCAGGCGGTGTCTCAGGCTAAGCAGGGGATGCGTTATGATGCAATTTTGGCTCATGCCTACCCGCGCGCTAATTTGGGGCGCTGGGATAAGCCGGAGGCCTTATGTCAGGCAATGCCGGAAGCCGAAGCCTGGTTAGCAACCCAACAAAAGCGCTGGCGTGAAGCCCTGTACGCTCAGCCGGGTTACGCACCCGTGGGGCAGTTCACCGTATGCCGCTTGCTCTCCGGCAAGCCCCATGTTGATCGCATGTATAGCCGCATCTATGTTCGGGATCTTTACTCACTGCAAGACCGGCTGGATTTGGCTCATGAATATTTACACTTGGCCTTTGCGGCCCACCCTAGTGGTCAGGATGAAGAGTTTGTTGAGCAGCTTGCCCGCCATCTCTTGCTGGAATAGGGCTTCACTAAAGGATTTAGGACAACGCTATGATTATTCGTCGGTTATGTGGCATAGGCTCGTTACTGTTGATGGTAGTGACCCCCTCGGCGTTGGCCGAACAGCGCGTTGATATTGATACGCCGCTCGCCGGGTGGCATGACACGTCGGGCGAGGGAGCCGAGTTTTCCCAGCAGGTTAACTATCCGGCATCGTCGGTGAATTCACCGGCGACTCAGGCAGCGCAGGCGCTGATCAAGGGGCAGATTAAAGATTTCCCTAAGCCGGACAGCAAGGCCAAACAGGAACCGGGGCGGCTGATTGTGAATGGCGTCAGCATGCCGCTGAAAATTCAGGAAGATGGCAGTTTTAACCGCCCCTATATCTTCCCGCAGGGCAGCAACGGCGTTGAAGTCCGCAGCCCCGATCGGGCAGCCAAGCACCGTACCCAGTTTTATGCGCAAAGAGGTAACGGGGCGATCCCGGCGCGTTTACGCTTAGTGCTTTCATGGGATACGGATAATACCGATCTCGATCTGCATGTGGTAACTCCCGACGGTGGGCATGCCTGGTATGGCGGGCGGCAGTTAGCCAACGGCGGGGCGCTGGATGTGGATGTCACCACCGGTTACGGCCCTGAGATCTTCTCTTCACCGGCACCGGAAAGCGGCCAGTATCTGGTGTACGTCAACTATTATGGCGGCAGAGGGGAAGAGATCCTGACTACGGCGCAACTCACTATTGTGACCGAAGAGGGCACCACCAATGAGAAACAAGAGACCGTGATTGTGCCGATGCGTAATCCTGGTGAACTGACGTTGGTAAAAAAATTCAGCTATTCGAGCCGGGGATAGGTGGGGAGAATAGAGCCGTCGTTTGTTCACATGTTGAACGGGGATTTATTTCGGTCGCTAAACCTTTGTGTTCATCCGACAACAGGGTGAACGCGACCGAGCCAAGGGCCCAAGGCGGGGCCCTTGGCAATCCGCGCCTTCGCCATATCTGGCGGTCGCTGCGCGACTTCCCTCACTACGACACGTCGCATTACGGCCGGCTACGACAGGCGTCCCTGCCTGTCTCGCCTGAAACCGCCGTCCATGGCGGTTTCGCCTATGCGTCGTGTCTCCGTTCGGCGCCTTCAATGGCTTCAACACCAGCGCTCACCTGACCTATTTTATTGCTTGAAGCTTTACCCTGTTTACAGCAATTCCCATTACATCTGGCTTATATAGACCAATGCGTTGTGTATAAGAAACAGCCACAGGGACACCCCCTCACATATACGCTTAACGCTGTCTGGCATCCCGATATTGCAGATAGCTGCGTTGCGTAGCGATATGGTCGGCAACGTATTTAGCGTCATGCCAGACGCCCCAAATAAAGGTTGAGCCGCGCCGCGATAGCCAAGGCAACCCTAAAAAATAGACGCCAGGCTCGCTGGAAACCCCGCGTTGATGCTGTGGCTTGCCTTGGTCATCGAAGGCGTTGACCTCAAGCCAGCCATAATCAACCGTATAGCCGGTTGCCCAGATAATCGAGGTAATGCCCGCCTCAGATAAGTTCAACTGCAAAATCGGGTCAGTGATGCAATCTGGATCGGGTAAAATGTGGCGGGCCGTCGGTTCTTCAGGCAGATCTAACCCATTGCGGGCGATATAAGCATCTGCGGCATCCAAGAGTTCCAGGTAATTTTCATCGCCACGGGCAATATTTTCTTTGAGATCGGCGGCGAAAGTGACGGTGCCATCCTGAAAAGAGCGTGTCAGGCCAACCAGCGTCACCCCTTCATGCGCCAGTTCGCGGAAATCTACCGTATAGCCCCCGTGAGCACCCGTGACGGCAATCGTCACATGCTCTTTACCCGGTTGGCTCACTGCGGCATCCCACAGCCCCAGCACGCCTAACCACCAGCAGAAGTCTCGGCCACGATAAGAGCGGGGTGGGCGATCGTGCGCGCCGACGGAGAGGTACACCCGTTTTCCGGCACGCCTCAGTTCATCGGCAATCTGTACCCCGGATGAACCCGCGCCGACAATCAGCACCGCTCCTGCGGGTAATTGCTGCGGGTTGCGATAATGCGCCGAGTGAATTTGGGTGAGCCTTTCATCTTGGGGAGCGACGGCTGGGATCACCGGGCGTTGAAACGGGCCGGTGGCGGCCACCACATGGTTTGCCTCGATAATCCCCGCGCTAGTTTCAATGCTAAAGCCGGGGCGGCCAAGGTTGCGTTGCACCCGCTTTACCTCTACGCCGGTGCGAATCGGTGCGTTGAATTTATCCGCATAGGCAGCAAAATAATCGGCAATCTGCTCTTTGGGCACAAAGCCATCGGGATCGATATCGGTAAACGCCATCCCCGGAAAGCGATCGTGCCAGGCGGGGCCGTTAGCCACCAGAGAGTCCCAGCGCCCAGTACGCCAGGCCTCGGCTATCCGATTTTTCTCCAACACTAAATGAGGGATGCCAAGTTTAGTCAGGTGTTCACTGATCGCGACTCCAGCCTGACCGGCCCCTACCACTAGCGTATCAATGTTGATTTTGTCTGATGTCATATCTGCATCCTTAGCCTGGTTATTCGGTTATGTGAAATAGCTTGGGCATAGATGGGCAAGACTATGGAATGAATAGGAATGGGTAAAATATTATTAAACTAAGGGTTGAATATAAATTAATGATGCAAGCGGGAACCTGATAAGGCAGCTTTTTTATTCTCTCAGATAACAAAATTAATATTTTATCTATCCTTCCATCAGTGCCCATTATCACGCCAATAAGAAAATACTGCCGATAATAACGGCTACCGCACTATCACAATAATAATTTTCTTAACTGGAGTTCACCATGTCCATCACTGAATCATCGCCACCGCTGATTGAAAAGCACACGATCGGCTATATTCCCCCTGAAGAGCGCCATGGCAAGGTCAGAGATTTATTCACGCTGTGGTTCGGCGGCAATATTGCTCCTTTACCTATTGTGACCGGTGCGCTTGGCATACAGCTATTTCACTTAAATCTGTTTTGGGGGGTGATCGCCATTCTGGTGGGGCACTTTATCGGTGGGGTTTTTATGGCCCTGCATTCGGCCCAGGGGCCGCAAATGGGCATTCCGCAAATGATCCAGAGCCGTGCTCAATTCGGTTCATTAGGATCGCTGCTGGTGGTGGCGATCGCCGGGGTGATGTATGTCGGCTTCTTTACCTCCAATATTGTTCTGGCGGGCAAATCCCTGCATGGCGTGGTGAACAGCATATCGGTGCCGGTAGGGATCATCGTCGGTGCGGTCGGTTCCTGCGTGATCGGCATTATCGGTTATCGCTTTATCCATGTGCTTAACCGCATCGGGACCTGGGTGCTGGGGATCGGTATTGTGCTGGGCTTTGGCTATATTTTTACCCATATACACACCGCCGACTTTCTGACGCGCGGCAGTTTTAATATTTCCGGCTGGCTGGCCACGGTGTCGCTGGCGGCGTTATGGCAAATTGCTTTTGCGCCTTACGTTTCTGATTATTCGCGTTACCTACCGGCAGACGTTTCCGTATCGGCCACCTTCTGGACCACCTATCTGGGCTCGGTATTGGGTTCGAGCCTGTCGTTTATCTTCGGTGCGGTCGCGGTGCTGGCCACGCCCATCGGCATGGACACCATGGATGCGGTGAAGCTGGCTACCGGCTCCCTAGGCCCCTTAATGCTGGTGCTGTTCCTGCTAAGCGTGATTAGCCACAATGCGCTGAATCTGTATGGCGCGGTGATATCGTTGATCACGCTGGTGCAAACCTTTTCCTGGCGTTGGATCCCTACCGCCAAGAGCCGGGCGGTGTTATCCGTTATTGTTCTGTTGTGCTGCTGTATTGCCGCTATTTATTCCTCGGCAGACTTTATCGGCCATTTTGTTGATTTGGTGCTGGCCCTGCTGGTGGTATTGGTGCCCTGGACCGCCATCAATTTAATCGACTTCTACGCCATTCATAAAGGCCAATACGATATTAACTCTATTTTTCAAGCTAATGGCGGTATCTACGGTTACTTTAATCCGCAGGCATTATTAACCTATGCCATTGGTATTCTGGTACAGATCCCATTTATGAATACGCCGTTATACGTAGGGCCAGTTTCAGCCCATATTAATGGGGCCGATCTTTCCTGGTTGGTGGGGTTAGTGGTGACATCACCGCTGTATTACTGGATGGCAAGCCGTGATAGCAGCTATCGCCGCCAAGTGCTATCAGATTAGTTTTTACCTTGCTAAGCCTGACTAAAAATATCGTTTCAGCAGCAATGCTTTTCTTGGATGATGAATGAGCGGTTTGGCGGTTTTCTATTTTATCAAAGGTCATTTATTTCATATTTTGCGTTAACAGGAGTTGTTAATGAGCAACGTTACTCATACTCGAATTCGCATGTTTAATACCAAAGAAACCTATCCTAATCAGTCATTGGATAACGATCTGTGCCAGGCGGTGCGGGCGGGAAATACCGTTTATGTCCGTGGCCAGGTGGGAACCGACTTTGCTGGTAATCTGGTGGGTTTGGGCGATCCACGTGCTCAAGCCGAGCAGGCGATGAAAAACGTGAAACAGTTGCTGGCGGAAGCGGGCAGCGATCTTTCACATATTGTCAAAACCACCACTTATCTTATTGACCCAAGATATCGTGAGCCGGTTTATCAGGAAGTGGGTAAATGGCTGAAAGGGGTATTTCCGATCTCGACCGGGATTGTGGTGGCCGCGCTGGCCCAGCCGCAGTGGTTAATGGAAATCGATATTATCGCCGTGATTCCCGAAGGCTGGGAAGCGAAGGAGCCGCTATGACTTTTTCTATTGCTGCACGCTGTGCAGAGACCGGGCAGCTCGGTATTGCGCTGAGCTCTTCCAGCATTGCGGTCGGCGCTCGCTGCCCTTGGTTGCAGGCGGGCGTTGGCGCGGTCTCCAGCCAGAACATTACGCTGCCGATGCTCGGCCAACAGGTTTTGCAACAGCTGGAGCAGGGGGTGAAACCTGAACATGCGTTGGAAAACGTGCTGGCGGATAACGCGTTTAGTGAATATCGCCAAGTCATCGTCATCGACAGTGTTGGCGCAACGGCGGTGTTCAGCGGAGAAAAATCATTAGGCCTCTACCATACGGCGCAGGGCGCAGACTGCGTTGCGGCGGGTAACCTGCTGGCAGATATTGAGGTGATTAATGCCATGGTGCACGTATTTGAACAGGCCAGCGGCCAACTGACCGATCGCTTGCTGGCGGCGCTGCAAGCGGCAAGCGATCATGGCGGTGAGGCAGGACCGGTGCATTCTGCGGCGGTTAAGGTGGTAGGGAACTACTCCTGGCCCATCGTTGATTTGCGGGTCGACTGGGCAGATAAAGATCCGATTGCGCAACTGGATGCGCTTTGGCAGGCCTATAAACCACAGATGCAAGCCTACCTCACGCGTGCGATAGACCCCCGTGAGGCGCCAAGCTATGGGGTGCCGGGCGATGAGTGATGCGGTGCGTAACCTGTTAGCCAAGTTGTTGGCTTTTGATACCACCAGCCGTGAATCCAATCTTGAGCTGATTGATTTTATTCAGGCTTATCTGGCTGACTTAGGTGTGGAAACTCAGTTGTTCCTCGATGCCAGCGCAAGAAAAGCCAACTTATACGCGCGCACTGGCCCGGCTGGCAATGGTGGGGTGATGCTGTCTGGCCATACCGACGTTGTACCGGTCGATGGGCAGCAATGGACCGTGCCTGCGTTTGCGCTGACGCAGCAGCATGGCCGTTACTATGGCCGTGGCAGCGCCGACATGAAGGGCTTTCTGGCGTGCGTATTAGCCTCTGTGCCTGGTTTTGTTGCTCAACCGCTGCGCATGCCGCTGCATCTGGCTTTTTCCTATGATGAAGAGGTCGGTTGCCTAGGGGTACGTAGCTTAGTGGCCCATCTTAAAGCCTCGAAGGAGAAACCGGCGATGTGCATTGTAGGCGAGCCGACGGAAATGAGGCCGGTGTACGGCCATAAAGGCAAATTGGCGATGCGTTGCCAGGTACAGGGCCATGCCTGCCACTCGGCCTATACGCCGCAGGGGGTCAATGCCATTGAGTACGCAGCCAAACTGATTAATAAATTAACCCTGCTTGGCAGCCAACTTGCCACCACGCAGAACCGCTGTTTTGATCCTCCTTACAGTACGTTGCAGGTGGGGACCATCCACGGAGGCACTGCGCTCAATATTGTGCCGCAGGACTGTCAGTTCGATTTTGAAATTCGTCATCTGCCCGGCGTATCGGTTGATCCGGTAATGAGCGAACTGCAACAGTATGCTGAAGAGGAGCTGCTACCCGCTATGCGGCAGGTTGCGGCCAGCAGTGATATCCGCTTCCAGCCGCTTAGCCAGTACCCAGGGTTATTCACCGATCGGCAAGTGGACTTCGCCCGCTGGTTGGCGCAGTGGTGCAGCAGTGACGAGTTCACCACGGTGGCCTTCGGCACCGAAGGTGGCCTGTTTGATGAGGCCGGAGTGGCTACGCTGATTTGTGGGCCGGGGAGTATGGAGCAGGGCCACAAACCTGATGAATACGTTAGCGCTGAGCAGTTGGAGCGCTGCATGACAATGTTGGCTAACTTGCGAGCCTGGATGCGGGCTTAGAGCATGCCCGCCAGTTCGGTCTTGCAAAACTCCACGAATAACTGCGCCGGTTTGGTCAGTTGGTTGCGTGTAAGCCATGCCACGACCAGCCCGGAACCTTCCACTTCATCTTGCAGCTCGATGGTCACCAGCGGCTGACCATCGTAACTGTATTGACCATAAGGCCGCGTGACCAGAATGGCAAAGCCCAACCCTTGGCCGACCATGCCACGTACCATTTCGATGGAGGGTGAGCTAAAGACGATATTGGGTGTAATACCAATCTGCGTGAACAAATTGACGAAGTAATTGCGGCTTGGTAACACGTCCAGCAGGATCATCGGCTCAGCGGCTAACTCTGCCAGAGACACCTGCGTTTGCTGCGCGAAGCGATGGTTGGCGGGTAATAAAACATAAGGCTTTCTTGGCTCAGCCAGAATGTCCGTTGAAATATGGCTGTTCAGTTCATGGTGATATAACAGGGCAACGTCAAGATTCCCGGCAGTTAAGCTTTGCACTAATTCATGCTGCTCGCCATCGCGAATAATGGTTTCTACGCCGGGATAAAGCGTTTTAAACCCTCTAATCAGTTTCGGCAAAATTAATGGGGCGACCGTTTCAAAGCAGCCAATGTTGATTTGCCCAGAAACCATATCATTATCGGCTAACGCATTTTGCTCAAACATATGAGCCATTCTTAATAATTTTTGCGCTTTGCTGTAAAAACGCGCGCCCGAAGGAGTGAGTGAAACGCCCTGAGCATGGTGACGAATAAAGAGCTGCACCCCAAAGCTGTCTTCAAGGCCTTTTATTGCGGTGGAGATAGAAGGTTGCGCGATATACAACTTACGTGAGGCTTCTGCCACGCTCCTGCATTTGGCAGTGGTAACGAAGTATTTAAGCTGGCGTAAGGTGTAGTTAGCCATCGTTGACTCCTTGATTTCCTGTAGGGATAAACGTTACTGACGGTTAACCCGTTCCCGGTTTTTTTGGCAATATACCCGTCATACTTCAAGTTGCTTGGGTGTTGGCTGCACTCTTTCACCCTACTCACATAGTTATCTATGCTCCTAGGGCTTCACTCAGTTGCCGCCCACAAGCAACTCGAATTATTTTGGGTATAAATGCTTAACAGTTAAGCTTAATATTTTAATTAATTGTTATTTAAATGTAAAAAAGAGACCTGAAGCATAGAGTAACTCTGGCTGTTTAACAGTGAGGCAGCTCAAAGAATTCAGCGCGATTCTGGCGGTAAAATATATCGGTGTCGCTCGATATATTTATTCATCATGGCTCATGCAGCTATTCTTAGCCTAATTCCCCCTGCAAAGTTTTTTTATCACTACTCACCATATTTTTACTGCTTTTCCCCAACCTGGATGCCAGATAGCATTAACTGTCTTATTTAACATTAAATGAACATATTATTCACATGGTGAGGGGGGTAGGCATGTTTAATCTCAGCGGCTGGCAGGAGCGAGCGGCTCGCCAAGGCTTCATCGATAAGGCCATTATTGATGGCCAGCAGGTTGCCGCAAGATCGGGCATGACGCTTGATGTGATCAACCCGGCCACCAACCAGCTCTTGGCAACAGTCGCCGCTTGCGATGAGCCGGAGGTCGATCAGGCGGTAGGTGCTGCGCGCCGCAGTTTCGAGCAGGGGGTATGGGCGCACCAGTCACCCGCAGAGCGCAAAAAGGTGCTGCTGCGCTTAGCTGAACTGATGCTGGAACATCGTGAAGAGCTTGCTCTGCTTGATTCACTGAGTATGGGTAAACCGGTGATGGACGCCTGGAACGTTGATGTTCCCGGTGCTGCTCAGGTGTTCTCCTGGTATGCCGAAAGCCTGGATAAACTGTACGGCCAGATTGCGCCGACGGCGCAGAACGTACTGGCGACGGTGACCCGCGTGCCACTCGGGGTGATCGCCGCAGTGATCCCATGGAATTTCCCGCTGGATATGGCGGCCTGGAAACTGGCCCCGGCGCTGGCGGCAGGCAACAGCGTGGTGCTGAAACCTGCCGAGCAGTCGCCGTTTTCCGCCCTGCGCCTGGCGGAGTTGGCGCTAGAGGCGGGGTTGCCTGCCGGGGTGTTGAACGTGGTGCCCGGCTTGGGCGAACGGGTAGGTAAAGCGCTTGGGCTGCACAAGGATGTCGATTGCCTGGTGTTTACCGGTTCAACCCAGGTGGGCAAGCACTTCATGCAGTATTCGGCACAGTCAAACCTCAAACAGGTGTGGCTGGAATGCGGCGGTAAAAGCCCGAATCTGATCTTTGCTGATTGCCAGGATCTGCATCTGGCGGCAGAAAAAGCCGCTTTTGCCATTTTCTATAACCAGGGTGAAGTCTGTTCGGCCAACTCCCGCTTGCTGGTGCAACGTGCCATTCATGACGAGTTTGTCGAACGCCTGATCGCGCAGGCGGCTTACTGGCAGCCCGGCGATCCTCTCGATCCGCACAGCCGTGCCGGTGCACTGGTGGATGCCCGCCATACCCAACGCGTGATGAGCTTTATTGAACAAGCCAAGCGCGACGGCGCTCGCCTGGTTTATGGCGGTAACCGCCTGAGCTGCAATGGCTCCAGCAACTTTGTGCAGCCCACGCTGTTCACCCAGGTTGATGCCGATATGCACCTGTTTCAGGAAGAGGTTTTCGGCCCGGTGCTGGCGATTACCGCCTTTGATACGGAAGACGAGGCGATCGCGATGGCAAACGGCAGTGTCTACGGGCTGGCGGCTTCGGTATGGAGTGATGATCTCAATCGTGCTCACCGGGTGGCACAGCGCCTGAATGTGGGAACGGTTTCGATCAATACGGTCGATGCGCTGGATGTGGCCGTGCCCTTTGGCGGCGGTAAGCAGTCGGGTTTTGGGCGTGATTTATCTTTGCACTCTTTCGATAAATACACCCAATTGAAAACGACCTGGCTTCAGTTGCGCTAGCTCCCTGAAAATGACGAGGGTAAAACGATGACTCAAAAAGCCAATCTATTATTAGACGCTATCCCCAAAGCCCGTCAGATCGCCGGGGCACGGCATAAAACGCTGGGCCTGGTGGCGTTACTGTCGGTCTCGATCGGTTTAGTGGTGTCACAAGGCGTGATGGTGTTGATGTTGCAGGCCGTCGGCATTGCAGGATTCGGTTTTATCATCCCGCTGGGGCTGGCTTATCTGCTGGCGCTCAGCTATGCGTTTTCGTTTTCTGAGCTGTCGCTGATGATCCCGCGCGCGGGCAGCCTGAGCAGTTATACCGAAGTGGCTATCGGCCAGTTCCCGGCGATCCTGGCGACGTTCTCCGGCTATATCGTGGTGGCGATGTTTGCGCTTTCTGCCGAACTGCTGCTACTCGATATGATTATTGGCAAAGTCTTCCCTTGGCTGTCATTACCCCCGCTGACGGTCGCTTTCGGCATATTGGGCTTATTCACCCTGCTCAACCTGATGAATATTGATATTTTCGCCCGTTTGCAATCGCTGTTGGCGGTGGTGATGCTGGTGGTGCTACTGCTGTTAGGCCTGAGCGCCATCAGCCATGAACAGGCACAGCCTTTGACCAATCTGCTGGCCAATAGCCCGGTAAACCCACTCGGTTGGGGCGTGTTGACGCTGGTTGCCATGGCAATTTGGGGATTCGTCGGTGCGGAGTTTGTCTGCCCGCTGGTGGAAGAAGCCCAGCGCCCAGAGCGCGATATCCCACGTTCGATGATCATCGGTTTGAGTGTGATTTTCTGCACCATTGTGATTTATTGCCTTGGTGCCCTGTTGATGATCCCACCCGAGGAGTTAGCCACTAACGGCTTGCCACATTACCTGTTTGCCACGGCGGTGTTTGGCGAAACGGGCCAGATCTTCCTGGTGACCGCTGCGGTCACCGCCACCTGTAGCACCTTGAATTCCTCGCTGGCTACCATTCCTCGCATGCTGAGCGGGATGGCGCAAAACGGCCAGGCGTTCCCCTGCTTCAAACGCCATAGCGCCAAAACGGGTTCTCCTTGGGTTTCGGTTCTGTTTGTTGCCAGCATTACCGGGTTGCCGCTGCTGTTGATGGAAAACGATTCTATCAACCTGCTCCTAAGCGCCGCCGCACTGGCCTGGCTGCTGGCTTATATCATCACCCATATCAATGTGCTGGTGCTGCGCAGACGTTATCCCGATCGGCACCGGCCTTTCCGTACCCCGTTTTACCCACTGCCGCAGGTGATTGGCATCGTCGGCATGTTGTATGCCATCGCGAATATTTCGCCTTCAACCGAGCAAGCGATACAGATCTACCAGGTGGCGGGAGTGGTTCTGGGGCTGGTTTCACTGATTGCGGTGCTATGGATCAAATTTGTGATGCGTAAACCCTTGTTCAAACCAGAGCCGCTGGTATATACGCCGCAGCCTAACGTCGATACTCATACTATGTGAAAGGATAATCGCCAATGAATATGCAAAGTAACCACAAGCGCACAACCCGTGACTATCAGGAACTGGATGCGAGCCATCATATCCACGCGTTTCTGGATCAAAAAGTATTGAATGCCGAAGGCCCGCGGGTGATGGTGAAAGGTGAGGGGCTCTACCTTTGGGACAACGATGGCAACCGTTATCTGGATGGCATGTCGGGCCTGTGGTGTACCAATCTCGGCTATGGGCGTGAAGACTTGGTGGCTGCGGCGACTCAGCAGATGCAACAACTGCCGTACTACAACATGTTCTTCCACACTACGCATCCAGCGGTGGTGGAACTATCAGAAATGCTGTTCAGCCTGCTGCCGGGCCATTACAGCCACGCTATTTATACCAACTCAGGCTCTGAAGCCAACGAAGTGCTGATCCGCACGGTACGCCGTTACTGGCAGGTGGTCGGGCAGCCAAAAAAGCGCATCATGATTGGCCGCTGGAACGGTTACCACGGCTCTACGCTGGCTAGCTCGGCGATGGGGGGGATGAAGTTTATGCATGAAATGGGCGGTATGCTGCCAGAGATCGCCCATATTGATGAACCTTACTGGTACGCCCACGGCGGCACTATGACGCCTGAGGAGTTCGGCCGCCGCTGTGCCTTACAGTTGGAGGAGAAAATCCTCGAACTGGGGGCCGAAAATGTGGCCGGGTTTATCGCCGAGCCTTTCCAGGGCGCGGGCGGGATGATCTTCCCGCCAGAGAGCTACTGGCCGGAGATTCAGCGCATCTGCCGTCAATATCACGTGCTTCTTTGTGCCGATGAAGTGATTGGCGGTTTTGGCCGCACCGGAGAATGGTTTGCCCATCAGCATTTCGGCTTCGAACCCGACACTCTGTCGATAGCCAAAGGGCTGACCTCAGGGTATATCCCGATGGGCGGGCTGGTGCTTTCCCGCACCATTGCCGAAGCGCTGGTGGAAAAGGGTGGGGTGTTCGCGCATGGGCTGACCTACTCGGGCCACCCGGTTGCGGCCGCGGTTGCGCTGGCGAATCTCAAGGCGTTGCGCGATGAAGGCATTGTCAGCCAGGTGAAAAAGGATATTGGGCCATACCTGCAAAAGGGGCTGCGCGAGATATTTACCCATCACCCGCTGATCGGCGAGATCCAAGGCACTGGCATGGTGGCCGCATTACAATTTGCCGAGGATAAAACCCGCCACCAGCGTTTTAGCAATGAAAGCGATATTACCTGGCGTTGCCGAACCTATGGTTTTGAAGAGGGCGTGATTATCCGTTCCACCGCAGGGCGGATGATCATGGCGCCAGCGCTGGTGGCGAAGCACGGTGAGATTGACGAACTGCTGGAGAAAACTAAACGCGCGGTGGATCGTACCGCGCGCGATCTGGGGCTGATGTGATGGCTCAATAAGCGATAAGCCGCTGAGTAGGGCGGCTTATATTTCCTGACGCTATTCCCCCATCGATTCGACCAGTGCCTTTATTTTCACCGCCTTCTCAAAGTGATCCAGCTTCATGTCTTTGATCCACCAACTGGCGGCCTCCATCAGCAGTTCAGGATCGTCATTTCTGTTGGCAAAAAAGGCATAAAACGAGAGCCCGACGTTATCTCCCTTCACGCTGATTTTTTCATCGCAGACCTGGATAATTTTGGTTCTTAACGTTTTTCTCATGGTTAATCCTCAATACGGAAGATGGGCTTATTGTTGAACGCTGCTATTTTTCTGAGGCATCTTTAGTGGATTGCCTCGTTACCTTGATTGGATGTCTTATTGTGAGGCGGCAATCAACACTGAGCCATAGCATATCGCCATGGTTTATCCCAATGCACGTCATCTTGCTCTCAATTTCCGAGCGGTGATTGATTATTTTGGAGAGGTTTATGGCGTACCACTTTACTGGCGGTTTGATTGATGCCTGGTTTGCTGGTATTGCGGATCCGTCATTCCGGGGCGGTCACAACGGTGGGTTATCGCCGTTGTGAAGATGAAAATTAAGGGAAATAGGCGACGAGGGCGTCCTGATATTGTTATCCACTTCCGTTAGATTGAGGTAAAAACTGAGTGACACTATTCCCTTTTATATAGGGAGCCAGCGTGATTCATTTTTAGACTGCCCCATTTTTATGCAAGAGTAGAATGACATCCGGCATTTGAGTGAGTCATCACTTCCAGTAACAAGGTGGGCAGCGCATGCAGTGCCAACCCGCTTCAAAGCGTGGGCCGACAGAAAAGGCATTCTGGGTAGGATGGCGATGCTCTCTGGGTCATACAGTAGCAGAGTAGGGCAATGGAGTCCTTGGTGGCAAAGAGTGTTATCAAAGGCATGCCAGTCGTCAACTAACAGCAAAGGTGTGACATGTACCACCAGGATTGCCACACCAGAAGAGGCAGCAAGCACCTGTTGTGCCTGAACGGCGGTGGCGACCGCGAATACCGCATCCAGCGGGCGTAAAGGACGTAGGTTATTAAGCACCGTGCACAATCCGGCGCGTGTAAAGACGCAGGGGGAGAAAATCACGGCCTGCTGTTTACTGCCCATCTACATATCCTTTTGCCTGTAATTGATTATACTCTAAATAATTCGAGTTGCAGGAAGGCGGCAAGGGGGAGAATCTCCAGGAGCATAGCCAACTATGTGCCCAGGGTGAAGAGTGCAGCCAACACCCAAGCAACTTGAAGTATGAAGGATATAGGCATGAAAATAATGGGCGCTGAATGTGCGAGGAGAGCATTAAAAAGAGGGGCTAATTTATCAGGAATGCAATGGTTAGCTAAGCTGTTTATCTGGTGGTAAAAAATCCATTTATATTTTTACTGGCATGGAGCCCCCTGAATATCTGCTCTTGATTATGCTACGTATTTATCTGATCTATATCGTGGAGAGGTTGGCTATCAAGCCAGTTCTCAGACCACAGTTGAAGTTACATTCATTAAAGTACGTAGGCATACGTATGACAGTATTCTGGCATTGTAGTAGTGATATGCCTTCTATGTGAATCTGTAGACCGCCAATTTATTCTAGGATGCGATATCCCAGCTTGTTTACCTGCTGGTGAAAATCCTCGAACTGTTGCAACAAAAATGTCATGGCCTGTGAGATTGCAACGGGGTCTGGTGTATTTTCGTTACACAGCGCGTCTAATTTATTACAGGTAATCACAATGTCATCTTGATGAATAAAACTGAATGGACCTTTGATCCTATGGATAATTTCGGACAGCAACCGCCACTCTCCATTCTGCTGATGACGTTGTGCTTCGAGCAGATCGGCTAATGTGCTCTGCCAAAGTGACTGCAAGAATAACGTGACTGCCGGTTGTTGATTTGCCAGTGCTGCCAGCAAGCGCTGCTGCAAACTCTGGGGCAGGGAAAGTTCGGTGGTAAGGATCGAAGGGGGCAGACAAAACTGTGGCAATATCTCAGCCCATTTGAGCAGACTGATTGGTTTACGTAAACAAAGGTCCATTCCCGCCGCAATGGCTTGATCAAATATTTCAGGTTGTACAAAGGCAGTTAAACCTATGATCGGGATCCTGACTTCCTCAAGAGCCATTTCACGTTGGCGTATTTTTTCTGCCAATGCCATTCCTGACATTCCAGGCATAGAAACATCCGTAATCATTAAGCAGAATCTATTCTCAGCTATCAATTCCAGAGCTTGTTCCCCGTGACTGGCGGTTGTGACCTTGGCACCTAACTGCTGCAATTGAGTAGAGAGCAATATCCTATTAGCAGAGTGATCATCAACGATGAGTATTGGGGTCAGTTCAGGCAATGGCGGTGCTACTGCGGCAGTATCAATCGGCAAAGAGCGCTTAACGGGGTCTGCAGTGGGAAAAGTGACGCAGACATGCAGTTGCGTACCTTTGCCCAGTTCGCTGGTCAGCGTAATGGTGCCTCCCATCATCTCCAATAGGTTTTTACTAATGGTTAAACCCAAACCGGTACCACCAGTATATTTTGCCGTTTCCTCAATCTGGCTAAAGGGGGAGAACAATATGGGGAGGTCGGCTGTGGCAATGCCTATACCGGTATCACGGACTGTGAATGCCACTGTGACAGAAGTGCTATCAGGTTTTCCATTGACCGTGCATTCCAAGGTAATCTTACCCTGCTGAGTAAACTTAACCGCATTGGATAATAGATTGGCTAAAATCTGGCGCAATCGTAAAGGGTCCGCCAGTAGCCAACAATCTGTCGCATTGCCTTTGAGCTCCAAAATAAAATCAAGGCCTTTACTCCGAGCCATAGGAGAAAACATTCGTTCTAACAGTCCAAGCTGTTCAGACAGATAGATTGGTTGTGGCTGCAAGACCATTTTCTCCGCTTCAATCTTGGATAAATCCAGAATATCGTCAATCAGCATTAATAAATGCTGTGAAGACTCGTTGGCGATCGTCAAGGCATCACGTTGTTGCAGCGTTAACTCATTACCGTGTAGCTGTAATTCCAACATACCAATGATCACATTCAACGGGGTACGAATTTCGTGACTCATTGTAGATAGGAATGTTGACTTGGCACGATTGGCTTTATCGGCCACCTCCTTAGCTTGGCGCAGCGCAACTTCAAGTCGTGTGCGTTCGCTGATATCTAGCCAACCACTTAGCAGACCTGCAATTTCGCCAAGGCTATTAGAAAAAGGAATGCTCCAGGTATATAAATGGTTGGTTGTATGTTCGTCCGTCAAACTTAAATCTTTAAAGCACGCCTTGCCCGTCTCCCTCGATTGATGATAGATCTCAGTGAGTTGAGCGAAAAAATGTGGATACTCATGAGATATGAATGGAGTAGGATCCTCTATGTCAGAGGGGGGGATCTGTAAAAAATCAATGAAGGCTGGATTACCCTGCTCTATTTTATAGTCAGATTTCACAACAAACATTGCCAACGGTAAGTTATCAAACAGTACTCGTTGGAAAGCCAGTTCGTCCAGCAATTTTATTTCTGAATGTCTTCTTTTAGCTATCTGTACCCACAATAGTTTAATCCAGATTAAGGAAGTGAAAATAATAATAAAAACAACGACAGCGCCCACGAAAAATGTATTCTGATATCTCAGGAATGGTGTGTCAGGGTGAGAGGGAGTGGTATCGTGTTGCTGTTTAAATTCAAAGTAATTTGTTGGCAAGCTAAGTATTAATTTATTCATTATACTCAGTAGTTCAGGTTGGTTTTTAGCCACACCGATACTGTAAGGAATATACTGTGGGCTCTTATCAAATACAGGCCCATCAATCACCAGTTCATTCGGGTAGTTTTGTGATATTTCATATCTTGCGAGAGTAAAATCAGCGATAACCGCATCGACATCACCTTGCATTAATAGGTTTAAGGCATCTGTGGTTTTTGATTGCAGTGTCATATTCACCTGAAAAGTCTTGAGGTTATCCAGTAATATGCGCTTAGGTGATGCTGTTAATGCAATAACCTTTCCCTTTAATGCCGCCGTACTCTCAAAATGTGGCCCTTCTTTACGTGAAATGATGACCAGCAATGAATAATTGTAGGGTACTGTGAGCCGCATTAAGTCAGATTGTTCGTTAGATAATTTGTTTACATAGGGTATAAATGTGCTTTTACCTTGCTGAATATCAACGAACAACTCTTGCTGCGTACGCCTTAATCGCCCCTGAAACACGACCCCAATTCGCTGTCCCAAGTCATTAAGTTTGTCAGCAGCAAACCCTGCAGGTGTTCCTGAGGCGGAAGAAAATGACAATGGCGTTTCATCATTCTGCATACTGTAATAAAC
>JBAQHZ010000083.1:0-30524 GCA_049288585.1 Chania sp. | reverse complement strand
ACGTGATTTAAATCACGTTGCGGGATTTTCATTTGCAACTTGTTGTATTCATCTGTGACATATAATGAGGCGAATTTCTCCACGCTCAGTATAATTGCGCCCCGTTATCTACTCCTAAGCAACCCTGCGGGTTCACCGAACAGGGATGCATTACTTTTTCGCAACAGGGATATTCTCACATGCAACTCATCATGAGCCTGGTCGGTATGGTGGTACTGATCGCCATTGCTGTGCTGCTTTCCAGCAACCGACGCGCTATTAAACTGCGTACCGTGCTCGGGGCATTTATCATTCAGATCGCCATTGGCGCGCTGGTACTGTACGTACCACTGGGCCGCCGCATTCTTGGCGGCATGTCTGAAGGGGTGGCTAACGTCATCGCTTACGGCAATCAAGGCATCTCTTTCATTTTTGGCGGCCTGGTTTCCGACAAAATGTTCGAGGTGTTTGGCGGCGGCGGTTTTGTGTTCGCGCTGCGCGTACTGCCGGTGATCGTGTTTTTCTCCTCGCTGATCGCTGTGCTCTATTATCTGGGCATCATGCAACTGGTGATTAAAGTGCTCGGTGGCGGCCTGCAGAAACTGCTGGGCACCTCGCGCACCGAATCGCTGTCGGCAACGGCCAATATTTTCGTGGGTCAGACCGAAGCGCCTCTGGTGGTACGGCCGTATATTGCCACCATGACGCAGTCTGAGCTGTTTGCGGTGATGTGTGGTGGTTTGGCGTCGGTGGCTGGTTCGGTACTGGCAGGTTATGCCCAGATGGGCGTGCCGCTGGAGTATCTGATCGCCGCATCCTTTATGGCCGCGCCGGGCGGATTGCTGTTCGCCAAGCTGATGGTGCCGGAAACCGAGAAAACCCACGACCAAGACGACGCGATGAAGCTGATCGCCGCTGAAGATCGCCCGGCCAACGTGATTGACGCAGCGGCTTCAGGTGCGGCTTCGGGGATGCAACTGGCGATGAACGTGGGCGCGATGCTGCTGGCGTTTATCGCCCTGATCGCCTTGCTGAACGGTATGTTGGGTGGCATTGGTGGCTGGTTCAACTTCCCGCAGCTGTCGCTGGAACTGATCTTGGGTTGGGTCTTCTCCCCGATCGCCTTCCTGATCGGCGTGCCGTGGAGTGAGGCGATGGTGGCTGGTTCGTTTATCGGCCAGAAGGTGATCGTCAACGAGTTCGTAGCCTATATGAACTTTGGTGCTTATCTGCGCCCGGACGACGTGGTCGCCGCCGATGGGTTGCAGGTCCTGTCACAACACACCAAGGCAATTATCTCCTTTGCGCTGTGCGGCTTTGCCAACCTCTCTTCCGTAGCGATTCTGCTCGGTGGCTTGGGCAGCATGGCACCGAACCGTCGGCACGATATTGCACGCTTTGGCCTGAAGGCCGTGGCTGCCGGTACGCTCTCTAACCTGATGAGTGCGACCATCGCCGGGTTCTTTTTGGCGCTGTAAGCTAAACTAGAAACAGCCCCCAGCATGTTTTGCTGGGGGCTGCCGCATGATTTCCTGATACGGGCATTCTGTAGAGCGCCTGCCATTGATTACCCGTCCGTTTAACAAGTTTGTGAACAAAGTCGCGTTATTTTGTGATTTAAATCACATATAATTCCAGTTTGTTGCAGTGACATTTCATATTATGTGAATCGGAACACGTATCAGCCAAGGCGATCGTGTTCCAATATCGAAGGGCTATATGCGGTGAGAAGGATCTCAGTTGCCGCCGTGAGGACGTTGCTCACGGGCTATCTTCATGGAACCAAGTCCGCTCGCCAACATCCGAGTGTTTATACTCTCAATAATTCGAGTTGCATGTAGGCGGCAAGTCCGAGAGTCACCAGGAGCATAGGCCACTATGTGACTGGTGCGAACGGGCGCAGCCAACACCCAGGCAACTTGAAGTATGACGAGTAAAGTTGGAGAGTTTTATGACCGAACTAACCGCAGCAGCGCAACGCGCGCTGAACCTGATGGATTTAACCACGCTGAATGACGATGACACCGACGAGAAGGTGATCGCGCTGTGTCGTCAGGCTAACAGCCCGGCGGGCCATACTGCCGCTATCTGTATCTATCCGCGTTTTATCCCGATTGCGCGCAAAACGCTGCGTGAGCAGGGGACGCCGGATATCCGCATTGCTACTGTCACCAACTTCCCGCACGGCAATGATGACATCGATATCGCGCTGGCGGAAACCCGCGCGGCGATCGCCTACGGGGCTGACGAAGTGGACGTGGTGTTCCCTTATCGCGCTCTGATTGCGGGTAATGACAAAGTCGGTTTTGAGCTGGTGCAACAGTGCAAACAGGCCTGCGCCGCCGCTAACGTCCTGCTGAAAGTGATTATCGAAACCGGTGAACTCAAGCAGGCGCATCTGATCCGCCAAGCCTCTGAAATTGCCATTAATGCCGGGGCGGACTTTATCAAAACCTCCACCGGTAAAGTGCCGGTTAACGCCACGCTGGAAAGCGCTGAACTGATGATGACGGTGATCCGCGATCTGGGCGTCAGCAAAACCGTGGGCTTTAAGCCTGCCGGTGGCGTGCGCACGGCGGAAGATGCGCAACACTATCTGCAACTTGCCGAGCGTATCCTGGGGGAAGGTTGGGCCGATGCGCGTCATTTCCGCTTCGGTGCCTCGAGCCTGTTGGCCAGCCTGCTGACGACGTTGGGGCATAGCACCCAAACCGCCAGCAACGGTTACTGATGCTCTAGCGCGCCGCGTTGGCGCAGTGAAATTAAATAGCTCAAGCAGGGGGATGCCTTGTTCCTGGCGCAAGAAATAATCCGTAAAAAACGTGACGGCCAGCCGTTGAGCGAAGCAGAAATCCGCTTCTTCATCAATGGGGTGCGTGACAATGTGGTTTCCGAAGGGCAGATCGCCGCGCTGGCGATGACCATTTATTTCCACGATATGAACATGGCGGAGCGCGTGGCGCTTACGATGGCGATGCGCGATTCCGGCACGGTGCTTGACTGGAAAAGCCTGACGCTGAACGGCCCGATTGTCGATAAGCACTCTACCGGCGGCGTGGGGGATGTCACCTCGCTGATGCTCGGCCCGATGGTGGCCGCCTGCGGTGGCTACGTGCCGATGATTTCTGGCCGTGGTTTAGGCCACACCGGCGGCACGCTGGATAAACTGGAGGCCATTCCGGGCTTCAATATTTTCCCTGATGACAATGCATTCCGTAAAATTATCAAAGACGTCGGCGTGGCGATTATCGGCCAAACCAGCTCGCTGGCTCCGGCGGATAAGCGTTTTTACGCCACGCGCGACATTACCGCTACCGTCGATTCCATCCCGCTGATCACCGCCTCGATTCTGGCGAAGAAGCTGGCGGAAGGGCTGGATGCGTTGGTGATGGATGTCAAAGTGGGGTCGGGGGCTTTTATGCCGACTCATCAGCTTTCGCAAGATCTGGCGCAGGCGATCGTCGGCGTAGCCAACGGTGCGGGGTGTAAAACCACCGCGTTGCTGACCGACATGAATCAGGTGCTGGCCTCCAGCGCCGGTAATGCGCTGGAAGTGCGTGAAGCGGTGCGCTTCCTGACCGGTGAATACCGCAACCCGCGCCTGCTGGAAGTGACTATGGCGCTGTGCGTGGAAATGCTGCTTTCCGGCGGCTTGGCGACCGACGACGCAGATGCCCGCGCCAAGCTGCAAGCGGTATTGGACAACGGCAAAGCGGCGGAAGTGTTTGGCCGCATGGTGGCGGCACAACAGGGGCCGGTGGATTTTGTGGAACGTTACGACAGCTACTTGCCGACGGCGACCTTGAGTAAACCGGTCTATGCCGAAAAACCGGGCATTATCACCGCGATGGATACCCGCGCACTGGGCATGGCGGTAGTGGCGTTGGGCGGTGGCCGCCGCCGCGCTACCGACAATATCGACTATAGCGTCGGCCTGGCGGAGATGGCGCGCTTGGGCGATGCCGTGGGTACGCAGCGCCCGCTGGCGCTGATCCACGCCAACGATGAAGAGAGTTGGCAACAGGCAGCAGATGCGGTGCGCAGTGCAATAGTGATGGGCGATAAAGCCCCGGCAGCTACGCCGGTAGTGTATCAGCGCATCACGCAATAACCGCGATTTTTAAAGAATCAGGAGCGGTAGCGGTTTTTTCGCTGCCGCCCACAGCAGGAGAACAGAATGAAACGCACCTATATTATGGTACTGGATTCGTTCGGTATTGGCGCCAGCGCCGACGCCAAACGTTTTGGTGATGAAGGCTCCGATACCCTTGGCCATATCGCCGCAGCCTGTGCGCGTGGTGAAGCCAACGTAGGCCGCAGCGGCCCGCTGACGCTGCCGAACCTGAGCCGCCTGGGCTTGGGCAAAGCGGCGCAAGAGTCTACCGGCAACTTCCCGGTAGGATTGGACCCAAACGCTGAGATCATCGGCGCTTACGGTTATGCCAGTGAGCTTTCTTCCGGTAAAGACACGCCGTCCGGCCACTGGGAGATCGCCGGTGTTCCGGTGCTGTTCGAGTGGGGCTATTTCAAGGACGAGCACAACAGCTTCCCACAGGAACTGCTGGACAAGCTGGTAGCGCGCGCCAACCTGCCGGGTTATCTCGGCAACTGCCACTCTTCCGGCACGGTGATCCTCGATCAACTTGGGGAAGAACACATGAAAACCGGCAAGCCGATCTTCTACACCTCGGCGGACTCGGTGTTCCAGATCGCCTGCCACGAAGAAACCTTTGGTCTGGATCGCCTGTACGAACTGTGTGAAATTGCCCGTGAAGAGTTGACCGAAGGCGGCTACAACATCGGCCGCGTGATTGCGCGCCCGTTCCTCGGTGACAAACCGGGCAGCTTCCAGCGCACCGGTAACCGCCATGATCTGGCGGTGGAACCCCCGGCTCCGACCGTGTTGAAGAAGCTGGTTGATGAAAAAGGCGGTGAAGTGGTTTCTATCGGCAAAATTGCCGATATCTATGCCAACGTCGGTATTACCCAGAAAGTGAAGGCCAACGGCATCGATGCGCTGTTCGATGCCACGCTGAGCGAAATGGAAAAAGCCGGTGATAATACCATCGTGTTCACCAACTTCGTTGATTTCGACTCCTCCTACGGCCACCGCCGCGACGTGGCCGGTTATGCTGCCGCGTTGGAACAGTTCGACCGCCGCTTGCCGGAACTGCTGGAGCGCGTTACGGGTGACGACATCATCATCTTTACCGCCGACCATGGCTGTGATCCGACCTGGGAAGGCACCGACCACACCCGTGAACACATCCCGGTGCTGGTGTATGGCCCGAAAGTGCAACCGGGCTCGCTGGGGCACCGTGAAACCTTCGCCGACATCGGCCAGACCATTGCCAGCTATTTTGGCCTGTCGCCGATGGATTACGGTAAAACCCTATTTTAAGACTGTAGATTGCGTTGGCGTTAAGCCAGCGCCTTTTTTAATAAGAATTGAGGGAAGAGATTATGGCTACGCCACATATTAATGCTGAGATGGGTGATTTCGCTGACGTGGTGCTGATGCCGGGCGATCCGCTGCGGGCAAAATACATTGCTGAAACCTTCCTGGAAGGGGCGGTAGAAGTGAACAACGTGCGCGGCATGTTGGGCTTCACCGGCACCTACAAAGGCCGTAAAATCTCGGTGATGGGCCACGGCATGGGCATTCCGTCCTGTTCCATCTATGCGCGTGAGCTGATCGCCGAATTTGGCGTGAAGAAAATCATTCGCGTCGGCTCCTGCGGTGCGGTGCGTGACGATATCAAACTGCGTGACGTGGTGATCGGCATGGGCGCTTGCACCGATTCCAAAGTGAACCGCATGCGTTTTAAAGATCACGACTATGCCGCGATTGCCGATTTCGATATGGTGCGTAACGCAGTAGACGCTGCGGCGGCGCAGGGCATCCCGGCGCGCGTGGGCAATATTTTCTCAGCCGAGCTGTTCTACACGCCAGATCCGGATATGTTCCAGGTGATGAAGAAGTACGGCATTCTGGGTGTGGAAATGGAAGCGGCGGGCATCTACGGCGTGGCCGCAGAGCTGTACGAAGAGTTCGGCTGTAAAGCGCTGACCATCTGTACCGTTTCCGACCATATCCTGCGTCACGAAGCCACCACCGCCGCAGAACGCCAGACCACCTTTAACGAGATGATCGTTATCGCGCTGGAATCTGTGCTGCTGGGCGATAAAGCGTAAATACCTCGTGGGCGCAGGACGCTGCGCCCCTTCACTAATCTATTCATCTCTCCGCAAACCTATCTTACTAATCCTTTACCTTTCCGCTAATTAGCGCTATTAATTTATTCACCTATCTATTCACTACTCTATTCAGCGATGAGCACTGTCGAACAAATCTTGCGTCACGGCCCGGCCACGGCCCAGGAGCTTACCGGCGCACTGGGCATCAGCCAGCCAACGCTATCGCGCCGAATCCGCGCTTTGGCGGGGGCGGTGTTGACCATCGGTAAAGGCCGGGCGACGCGCTATGCGCTAAGGCGTGATGTCAGCGGTGAGTCGCACTTCCCGCTGTACCGTATCGATGAATTGGGTAAGGCGCATGGGTTTGCCACGCTCTATCCCGTGTATCCCGCCGACGGTTGCGTGGTGCGCAATGAGCAAAGCGGAGAATGGCAGCTTTACCATGGTTTGCCTGGGTACCTGAACGATCTGCGTCCGATAGGTTTTCTTGGTCGCGCCTGGGGCAAAGCCGTTGCCCGGCAACTCCGGCTGCCGGAAGATGTCCTGCGATGGAATGAAGATCAGCGTTTACAGGCGCTTTGCCACTATGGTGAGGATATGAGTGGCGATCTGCTGCCTGGAGCGGGCAGCTATCAACGCTGGTTGACGCGCGATCCTGAGAACCCGGTTCCGTTGGCGGACAAAGCCGTTCAGTACGCCGCGCTCTCTGCGCGCGCGTTGGCAGGGGAACTGATCGGATCTTCTGCCGGTGGTGAGCAACCCAAGTTTATCGTTTATGCCGAACTGGCAGGCGCACGCTATGGTCATGTACTGGTGAAATTCAGCGCCGCGCCGGAGAATATCATTGCCCAACGCTGGAGTGACTTGCTGATCGCCGAGTCATTAGCGTTGCAGGTGGTGGCAGAGGCGGGTTTGCCTGCTGCACCTGCCAACGTGCTGTTTGGTGAGAACCGGCAGTGCTTTTTGGAACTTGAGCGTTTTGATCGCGTTGGCGAGTATGGCCGCGTTGCCATGGTTTCGCTGGAGGCTCTGGATGCCGAATTCAGCGGCAGCGGTGGCGCTAACTGGGTCGCGGCGGCTGAACGGCTATTACGGCAAGGGATCATCAACCCTCATACTTACCAGAAAATCGCTCTGTATTGGGCGTTTGGTCGGTTGATCGCTAACAGCGATATGCATCAGGGGAATCTGTCGTTTCTGCGCCCGCAGCAGCGGCCCGTGGATCTGGCACCGCTGTATGACATGTTGCCAATGGCGTTTGCGCCCGCCAATAGCGGCAATATGCGGCAGGATGCGCTGGAGATCGGCCTGAGCAATGAAGTCAGCGGCGCGGTTTGGCGGCAAGCAGAGCTGATGGCGTTGGAGTTCTGGCAACGTACGGCGCAACACCCACAGATCGGCAAGCCATTCCGCACCATCGCTTCACAAATGCACGAGCAGATCCAGGCGCTGAATGAACGCATTCAGCGTTTGGCTTAGGGCCTATCTTTTCACTTGCCATTTTAGCCCTGGGTAGTGCTTGGACAAAGGTTTTAGCTTTTGAACGCCCGTAAGGACGAAAGCAGTGAGTCATTCTCACATGCTTGTAGCAACCTGCAATAGAAAACGACCTAACCTGCAATCCTCCATCTTTGACAACCCACATTGTTTGCAAATTTTGCGGCCCGACGTTGTTTTTATTACAGCAGTATTTCTGATAGCCCTGCAAATTTCTCTCCATTTTTGTATCACCTGCCACACAACAAACCTCAATCGATACTTCTCTCATACATGAATAAAATACTGTTCATGCATACAGTTATTGCTGTGTGTTTTACTGGTTTGACAGCAGCAGAAGTGTGAACTCTGGGACTACGAATGCTGTTAACCGTCAGAAAATAGGCTGTAAAAAAAGGAAAATAATCATGGCTGAAGAAAAGAAAAATGCTCAGGTGCTGAACGGTGTGAATGACGATATTACGGAGCTGAAATCGTTGTCCACGCTGCGTAAGCGCGTCATCAGTGACGGTGAAGTTGTGTCTAAATCACCAAACGGTTTTCGCCTGGCAAACGGCAATACCGGCGTGATCCTGCGTAATGATGGGCAAGACTTTTATGCCCTGACCACGCCAAGCGGTCAGGCACAGGATGGGCAGTGGAGCACCTTGCGCCCACTCTCTTTTAATCTTTCTACCGGCAGGGTATCTCTGCGCAACGGTGTTGAGATTTCAGGTGGTGCGTTGGTGTCGCATAACGATGGTATTTACGCGGTAACCACCGGCCCTGCTGCTCTTATCAGTGGTCAGACATACGGCGGCCCCTCAATTCATACCGATTTCAACTGTGGCAACATCACCACGCAGATGGTGATGGGATCACGGGTTATTGCTGGACAGGATGATTATGGGCTACTTGCTTACCACGACTGGCAGGGAAACTGGAATGAAATAAAGGTCAGAAAGGGGGCAGGGCTGGACGCTGGCCACTATATCAAACGTAATCCCGATGGATGGTTTATTGCTCAGGGCACCTACAACGCCAGCAGCACTCAGCGCAATACCTGCGGGATGAAGATCCAGGGTATGGAGGGACGCTCTGCTTACCTGTTCCACGTTGAACAGATCGGGAAAACGCATTTGTTGGGCATGGAAGTCAGCGGCGGTAACGGTGCTCTTGGCTGGTATGAGTTTCGCAATGACGGGCAAGCTTATGCTAACGGGGGCTGGCACAGCAGTTCCGATGCCCGTATGAAGACGGAAATCGTGAAGATCGATGGTGCGCTGGAGAAGCTGGGAAAAATCAGCGGGTATACCTACCTGAAGCAGGGGGTTCCAGAAGCTGGTGTAATTGCTCAGGAAGTAGAAAACGTATTACCGCAATCAGTGACCACAACGGAACTGAAGCTGAACGACGGCAGCATTCTGAAAGACGCCCGGGGGATCAATATCAATGGCGTTGTCGCTCTTCTGATTGAAGCATTAAAAGAGGAAGGTGAAGCCAGACGTAAATTAGAGTTTCGACTGACAGAGTTGGAAGAAGAACTCGCCAGTAAACAAGGCGGGTAAACCATATGTTTTCTTGTATTGAACCAAGATGTTCACTGAATCGAAAAATAGAAAAGCAAGGGGATAACTATGGGTGGATTTAATTATGGTGGAGGACCGGGGGACGGTACATCCTGGAGTAAAGAAAGGGGGGATACTCCAGATCCGGGCGGTGGCATGCAGAGCGGTGGTGGTAGTTCTCAAGGCAGCAGTAATTCTATAAATACCGCTGCACAACAACAAATGAACAGCTTAAGGAATGATCCGGCGATCAGGAATATGCTGGCTGATTTGCTAAAAAGAACTCGTTTTATTAATTCATCGGCTAAAGTTACCCTGACAGAATTAGATCGAGACGGTGTGTTAAGTGTTATGGTTTCAGGGGTACGTCGTGACCAGATTAATGCTGTAACGAATGCGTTTCAGGCGGTGAAACCAGCAATAAAAAACGAACCAGTAACTTCTATCAGCACCAGTAGTGGAGATACCAGTGTTTTTGGTAAGGTTGCAACGGGGTATAAACTCGACACTTCCCAAAGTATACCCAACGGTAACAGTAATGACGCAGCTACGGTGGCAGAAAATAGTGTTTCACTTGGGACTTACTCGTCTATTTTACAGGGTGAAATACCAAAAGGATATTGGCTTGATAATGACAATGTAATGACTCAAGTTGTAACCCAATACACGTATAGTAGCGGTAAGGGTAATGACGGCACTAGAACTATCAAGCAGGACTTGGAAGTTCCATCCCTAACAGACGCCTACAAACAGTGGAAGAGGATACTGAACGAAGTCGCAGCAGAGGCACAGAAAGCCGAGGAAGCGCGGAAAGCTGAAGAAGCACGGAAAGCTGAAGAGGCACGGAAAGCTGAAGAGGCACGGAAAGCTGAAGAAGCGCGTAGGGCGCTGTTTGCCAAAGCCGGGATTTTGCTAGCCCCAGTCTACACGCCAGAAATGGTCAAGTCGGCTCAGGCCTCCTTGGCCGCTGCGGGGGGGATGGTATTGAATCGTGCTCCGGGGATGACTCAGCTATCTACCTTCGCTGAAGGTGTTCTGACGGCAGGCAGTGAACTATCGGGCTCGATATCCGGCGCCGTCTGGCGGGGAGCCGTAGCACTGGCTGAGGCTGTACCTACGGTAACAGTGGGCACTGTAGCGACAACTATCGGGGCTCTTGTGGCAGTATTCTGGTCAGGTGAGGTTGGGGAAAGCCAGAGTGAAATTGATAAAACGCTTGGCAGGGACAAGGCCACTATGTTTGGTGTACATGCCAGCCTTATGGCAGCGGGTAAAGTCAGTATTCAGCCTGAAATGACCTCGGTCAACCTCCCCGTGCGTGGTTTTATCACGGTGGAGAATGGTCGGCAGTACGCTAGCCTGGTTAAAACGGGCGTAAACGGTGTCTCCGCGAACGTACCAGTGCTCAGGCCGGTTCGTGATGAGAAAACCGGTCTGGATAAAATCACGCTGCCAACCGTGGCGGGGAAACCGATAACCACCATCCTGATTAACCCGGTTCCGGTTGGGCCAGCAGCGCCACCCCATACCGGCAACAGTTCACCGGTACCTGTCATGCCAGTGCATACCGGTACGACGGTAAGGCAGGTGGACAGTATCGTCACCACACCTGTCCCGGTTGATGATCTCAAAGAAATTCGGGATTTCATCCTTTGGCAGCCAGATGCTGAAGGAACGGGTGTTGAAGCGATTTATGTATTGCTGAGTCGTCCTTATGGGGAAAGCAACGCCAAGGGCGAGTATAGCGGACGTGACTACAATACGGACAAAGCAGGTGGTCCGATCCAGAATCTGGATTGGAAAGGGGCTAAGATTGACCGTGCAGGTGTGGATAAGGTTAAATTGCATGCTGGGCGGTTTGGTGAATCACCCGAAAACAAGGTGATGATCGAACGTCTGGAAAAAATCTTGAAAGGTGAACTTCAGGCCACCGATACGGACAAGCGTTTTTATACCCATGAAATCAGGGAACTGGAACGTTACCGTAATCTTGGAATAAAAGACGGTGTAGTTCCTCAAAGTGTCCAAGAACAGAAAGCTGTATGGAATAACACACATACCGCTACTCTTGAAGACTACAAAATAAACGAAAAGGAGCAGGCTCTTTATACTGACGATGCTCTACAAGCTGCATATGAGCAGGAATTAAAAGATGCTCTTGGAGGAAAAAAATAATGTCTTTGAAAGATATCGTAAAAAATGAAAGTGTAGAGGATGTATTAACCTTCCTTGGCCCGACTTCCGATTACCGTAAACTGGATCGTTTGTACACATATAATCGCTTTGATGCGATTTCTAGCGGTGAACTTTCGTCTACCTATGATGCATTGTTTCAAAAAGGCGTACTTCAGGATCAGAATGGAAAAGTAGTAAAAGGCCCGAATTGGAAAGCACCAAAATTCGTGACCGATAAAAAATACGGTATCGAATAATTCCCCGCCACTTTCTGAAAAGCCTATTTTGAGCAACGTCCAACAAACGAGGGTTTGTTGGACGTTTTTTATAACTGTGTTTTTATCGACGCGATAATTGGACGTTTCTCTACTTATTTTCAAATAATGTGGGTTGAAAACCGCTGTTGATCGCAGGTCGAGCGGTTTTTATACCAGGCATACAGACAGGCCCCTAGTTCAGTCCTTTTTCGCTTCTTCTGGTTCTTCGGGCTTGTCGTCGTCGCTTTCTGCCAGTGGTGTATTAGCCGTCAGCAGGTACGGCGACTGTTGCCAGCGGCTGCGGCGGCCCTGCAACAGGGTGCGAGCCAGAATAATGCCGATGGCCAATGCCAGCAGGATCATCAGGCGCAGCAGGTTGGTGGTGTTATCCACCTGTTTGGATTCGGTGCCCAGCACGTGGGTATCGAGCGTGACGCGGATAAAACCGATGGGGCCATCTTTGCCCTGAATCGACTCGACAAGCTGATGGTTGAAATAGCTTCCCGCGCGTTTGCCGTCGAGCGATAGGCGATCGCGCACGCTGATCTGCTCACCTGAATGGGCCACCAGAGTGCCGTCTAACTGATAGACGCTGGCGTCGAGGATCCGGCTGTGGTCGGTGAGCTGTTGCAGAATGCTGTCAATGCGTTGGTTGTCGATATCACCGTCATCATCCAGCAGCGGAGCCAGGCTAAAAGCCACCTGTTTGGTCAGCGTTTGTGCCAGTTGTTCCACCTGTTCCGATCGCGCCATTTGGTGGCTCAGGCTAAAATAGGAGGCACCTTGCATCAGCATTACGAGCAAAGTCAGGCAAATCAGGATAATAGCAGTGCGGTGCAGGCGGAATTTCAGTTTAGCTTTAGCCATGCGGCTTCCTTGGTCTTTTGGACGCTTTATGTTGCCAGAAGCAAGGGCGATAGGATAGCTTTACCCGTCGTCTTTCAAGCTGTAGTTTTTCAGGAGTCAATGATGTCGAATAGTCTGACCTATTGCGATCTCCCTGCCGAGATCTCTCAATGGCCGGGTCTTCCCCTTTCGCTGAGCGGTGACGAAGTCATGCCGCTGGATTATCGAGCGGGCCATACCGGTTGGCTATTATATGGCAGAAAACTGGATAAAGAGCGCATTACCCAGTTCCAGCGCAAGCTCGGGGCGGCGATGGTGATCGTCACCGCCTGGAATGTGGAGGATTATCAGGTAGTGCGTCTGGCGGGAACGCTGTCTGCGCGCGCCAAGCTGCTGGCCGCCGAGAACGGGCTGGACGTGGCACCGCTCGGCAAGATCCCACATTTGCGTACGCCGGGCCTGCTGGTGATGGATATGGATTCTACCGCGATCCAGATTGAATGCATTGACGAAATCGCCAAGCTGGCCGGTGTGGGCGAGCAGGTGGCCGAAGTTACCGAGCGCGCGATGCGCGGTGAGCTTGATTTCACCGCCAGCCTGCGGCAGCGCGTGGGTACGCTGAAAGGGGCCGATGCCAATATCCTGAAACAGGTGCGCGATGAACTGCCGCTGATGCCGGGGCTGACCAGCCTGGTGTGCAAATTGCAGGCGCTGGACTGGCATGTGGCTATCGCTTCCGGCGGTTTTACCTATTATGCCGAATACCTGCGCGACAAGTTGAAACTGGTGGCGGTTGCCGCCAACGAACTGGAAATCCGCGACGGCAAATTAACTGGCGAAGTGCTAGGGCCGGTGGTGGACGCACAATATAAAGCCGATGTGCTGGTGAAGCTGGCGGAAAAACTGGGCATTCCGCCGCAGCAAACCGTGGCGATCGGCGACGGTGCCAACGATCTGAAAATGATGCAGGTGGCAGGGCTGGGCATTGCCTATCACGCCAAGCCTAAAGTGTATGAAAAGGCACAGGTGTCGATTCGCCATGCCGATCTGCTGGGGGTACTCTGTGTGCTCACCGGCAGCTTGAAACATGAGGTGAGGTAACCGTGGCTAAAGCAGCAAAACGGGCGTTTGTCTGTAATGAATGCGGTGCCGATTATCCGCGCTGGCAGGGGCAGTGCAGCGCTTGCAATGCCTGGAACACCATTACGGAAGTGCGCCTGGCTGCGGTGTCTTCATCTTCTGCCCGTACCGAGCGCTTCAGCGGCTATGCGGGCGATGCGGGCGTCAGCCGGGTGCAGAAGCTGTCGGACATCAGCCTGGAAGAGTTGCCGCGTTTTTCTACCGGCTTCCTCGAGTTTGACCGCGTACTGGGCGGCGGGGTGGTGCCGGGCAGTGCCATTCTGATCGGCGGTAACCCCGGCGCGGGGAAAAGTACGCTGCTGCTGCAAGTGCTGTGCAAGCTTTCTGAACAGATGAAAACCCTGTACGTCACCGGTGAAGAGTCGCTGCAACAGGTGGCGATGCGCGCTCACCGCTTGGGTTTGCCGACCGGCGGCCTGAATATGCTGTCGGAAACCAGTATTGAACAAATTTGCCTGATCGCCGAGCAGGAACAGCCAAGGCTGATGGTGATCGACTCGATCCAGGTGATGCATATGGCGGATATCCAGTCTTCGCCCGGCAGCGTGGCGCAGGTGCGTGAAACCGCTGCCTATCTGACGCGCTTTGCCAAAACGCGTGGCGTGGCGATCGTGATGGTCGGCCATGTGACTAAAGACGGTTCTCTGGCCGGGCCGAAAGTGCTGGAACACTGTATCGACTGCTCCGTGCTGCTCGACGGCGATGCCGATTCCCGCTTCCGCACCTTGCGCAGCCATAAAAACCGCTTCGGCGCGGTGAATGAGCTGGGCGTATTTGCCATGACCGAACAGGGCCTGCGTGAGGTCAGCAACCCTTCTGCCATTTTCCTCAGCCGTGGTGATGAGGTCACCTCCGGCAGTTCGGTGATGGTGGTATGGGAAGGTACCCGCCCGCTGCTGGTAGAAATTCAGGCGCTGGTGGATCACTCAATGATGGCCAACCCGCGCCGCGTGGCGGTGGGGTTGGAGCAGAACCGTTTGGCGATCCTGCTGGCGGTGTTGCACCGCCACGGCGGTTTGCAGATGTCGGATCAAGACGTATTCGTCAACGTGGTGGGCGGGGTGAAGGTCAGCGAAACCAGCGCCGATTTGGCGTTGTTGCTGGCGCTGGTCTCCAGTTTCCGCGATCGTCCGCTGCCTGACGATCTGGTGGTATTTGGCGAAGTTGGGCTAGCGGGGGAGATCCGCCCGGTGCCAAGTGGCCAGGAGCGTATTTCCGAGGCGGCAAAACATGGCTTCAAGCGCGCCATTGTGCCGCATGCCAACGTACCGAAAAAGCCGCCAGCCAATATGCAGGTGTTTGGCGTGAAGAAGTTGGCGGATGCCTTGAGCATTCTGGATGAGCTTTAAGTAAGCCGTAATATTGCCTTGTTTAGTATATTATACCCAATAGCTTTCATGTTGCAGCTAGGCGGCAAGCGCTTGAATCCCCAGGAGCTTACTTAAGTAAGTGACTGGGGTGAGGGCGTGTAGCCAACAACGCTGCGACTTGAAAGATGAAAGGTATATAAACTTGGAGGGATTATGCGGCAGTTCGATTACCTGAAAGCGGCGATTAAGCAAAAAGGTTGTACCTTACAACAGGTGGCCGATGCCAGCAGCATGACCAAGGGCTATCTCAGCCAACTGTTGAACGATAAAATCAAAAGCCCCAGCGCGCAGAAACTGGAAGCCGTACACCGTTTTCTCGGGTTAGAGTTCCCGCGCCGCGAGAAAAAAGTCGGCGTGGTGTTTGGTAAATTTTACCCATTGCACACCGGGCATATCTATTTGATCCAGCGCGCTTGCAGCCAGGTGGACGAGTTGCATGTCATTCTATGCCATGACGAACCGCGCGATCGTGAACTGTTCGAGAACAGCTCGATGTCACAGCAACCGACGGTTAGCGATCGCTTGCGTTGGCTGCTGCAAACCTTCAAATACCAGAAAAACATTCATATCCACTCCTTCGACGAAAAGGGCATTGAACCTTACCCGCACGGTTGGGGGGTCTGGAGCAACGGTATGAAGAACTTCATGGAGCAGAAGGGCATAGTGCCGAGCTTTATCTATTCCAGCGAAGAGCTGGATGCGCCGCGCTACCGCGAACATCTGGATATCGAGACCATTCTGGTGGATCCGGAACGCTCCTTTATGAACATTAGCGGCCGCCAGATCCGCCAGGATCCGTTCCGTTACTGGGACTATATCCCGACCGAGGTGAAACCGTTCTTTGTGCGTACCGTGGCGATTTTAGGCGGTGAGTCCAGCGGTAAATCCACGCTGGTGAACAAGTTGGCGAATATCTTCAACACCACCAGCGCCTGGGAATATGGCCGTGATTACGTGTTCTCCCACTTGGGCGGCGACGAGATGGCGTTACAGTATTCCGACTACGACAAGATTGCGCTCGGGCAGGCGCAGTACGTGGATTTTGCGGTGAAATACGCCAACAAAGTGGCGTTTATCGATACCGATTTTGTTACCACTCAGGCGTTCTGCAAGAAATACGAAGGGCGTGAGCACCCGTTTGTGCAGGCGCTGATCGACGAGTACCGTTTCGATCTGGTGATCCTGTTGGAGAACAATACGCCGTGGGTGGCCGATGGTTTGCGTAGCCTGGGTAATCCGGTCGATCGCAAAGCGTTTCAGCACTTGCTGGAAGAGATGCTGCGCGCTAACAACATCGAATATGTGCACGTAGAATCCAGCGATTATGAAGAGCGTTTCCTGCACTGCGTTAAGCTGGTCAAGCAGTTGCTGGCGGCGGATGCCAGCCGGTTGGTCGGGGTTTCCCCCCTGTCGCGCTGAAGGATAAGGGCGCAGCAGACTGCGCCCTGAGGTTATCAGTAAACAATCACTAACTTACCCTGCATATGGCCTTCCAGCAGCTTGGCGTGTGCGGCGGCCAGGGTTTCCACCGTCAGACCATGCAGCGTTTCGCTCAGCGTGGTCGTCAATTTCCCAGCATCCAGCAGTTGCGCCATTTGCTTGAGGATTTCCCCCTGCTGGGCGATATCCTGCGTGGTGTACATGCTGCGGGTAAACATGAATTCCCAATGCAGCGCGGCGCTTTTCAGCTTCAGCGCGTTCTGATCCAGCGGCTGGCTGTTCTCTACGATGGTGCAGATATGGCCGAGCGGGGCGATCAAATCGCTGATGGCTGGCCAGTGGCCGTCGGTATCGTTCAGGCACAGGATATAATCGACGTGCTTAATGCCTTCTTTGGCCAGATTGGCCTTCAGATCGCGGTAATCCACCACCAGTTCGGCACCGCGCTCGCGGCACCAGGCGGCAGATTCCGCGCGTGAAGCGGTGGCAATCACTTTTACTTTGCTGCGCTGTGCGGCCAGCGGGATCGCCAAGGAACCCACGCCACCGGCCCCGCCGATGATCAGCAGGGTTTTACCTGCTGCGGCATCCTGCACTTTCAGATGTTCAAACAGCGCTTCCCAGGCGGTGAGGGCGGTCAGCGGCATGGCGGCGGCCTCGGCCCAGTTCAGCGTGCGCGGTTTGTGCGCGGTGATGCGTGAGTCGATCAGTTGCTGGGTGCTGTTGCTGCCTGGGCGGGTGATATCCCCGGCGTACCACACTTCGTCACCGGGTTTGAAACCCGTTACGCTGCTGCCGACCGCCAGCACCACGCCGCTGGCATCCCAGCCAAGAATACGTGGCTGCTGCAGGCCATTCTTCTGTAAGTTGGCATGAACCTTGGTATCCACCGGATTGACGGAAACGGCTTTCACCTCCACCAGCAGATCGTACTGGCCCGGCGTGGGTTGTTCTGGGGCGATCTCAATAAAGCGGGCGGGATTTTGCGGATCGACGGCAATGGCTTTGATTGACATGGCGCTGCTCCTTTGAATATACCCTTCATACTTCAAGTTGCATGTGCGTTGGCTTTCCTCGCTCACCCCAGTCACTTACTTGAGTAAGCTCCTGGGGATTATGAGCCTCAAAGAGGCTCACCCTGCGGGCCAGCGCAAGCGCTGTTCAAATCGGTCAAAGACCGATTTGTCACTGCGTCGCCGCCTTCCTGCAACTCGAATTATTTTGGGTATAGGTATTTACTCTAAGGGATAAGAAAAAGCCCGCATAGCGCGGGCTGAATCGGATTACTTGGTGACTCTTTTGTACTTGATGCGGCGCGGTTCCAACGCTTCGGCACCTAGAGTGCGCTTCTTGTACTCTTCGTACTCGGTAAAGTTACCTTCGAAGAATTCAATTTTGCCTTCATCCTGATAATCCAGAATGTGGGTGGCAATACGGTCAAGGAACCAACGGTCGTGCGAGATTACCATCGCACAGCCTGGGAATTCCAGCAGGGCGTTTTCCAACGCGCGCAGGGTTTCGATATCCAGGTCGTTGGTCGGTTCATCAAGCAGCAGCACGTTGCCGCCAACCTGTAGCAGCTTGGCCAAGTGCAGACGGCCGCGTTCACCGCCGGACAGTTCACCCACGCGCTTGCCCTGATCGACGCCCTTGAAGTTAAAGCGGCCGACGTAAGCACGGCTTGGCATTTCGGTGTTGCCGACGCGCATGATGTCCTGGCCGCCGGAGACTTCTTCCCACACGGTTTTAGCGTTATCCATGCTGTCGCGGAACTGATCGACCGAGGCCAGCTTGACGGTATCACCCAGCACAATGCTGCCGGAATCAGGTTGTTCCTGATTAGACATCATACGGAACAGCGTGGATTTACCGGCACCGTTCGGGCCGATAATGCCGACAATCGCGCCCTTCGGTACCGAGAAGGAGAGATCGTCGATCAGCAAACGGTCGCCGTAGGATTTGCGCAGGTTGCTGACTTCCACCACTTTATCGCCCAGGCGTGCGCCAGGTGGGATAAACAGTTCGTTGGTTTCGTTACGTTTCTGGTATTCGGTGCTGTTCAGCTCTTCAAAGCGCGCCAGACGGGCTTTACCCTTAGACTGACGGCCTTTGGCGCCTTGACGCACCCACTCCAGCTCTTTCTCGATCGATTTGCGGCGTGCAGCTTCGGAAGAAGCTTCCTGCGCTAAGCGAGCGTCTTTCTGCTCCAGCCAGGAAGAGTAGTTGCCTTCCCACGGAATGCCTTCGCCACGGTCCAACTCAAGGATCCAACCCGCTACGTTATCCAGGAAGTAACGGTCGTGGGTGATCGCCACCACGGTGCCTTCGAAGTCGTGCAGGAAGCGCTCCAGCCAGGCCACGGATTCCGCATCCAGGTGGTTGGTCGGTTCGTCCAGCAGCAGCATGTCCGGTTTTTCCAGCAGCAGGCGGCACAGCGCAACGCGGCGGCGTTCACCACCGGAAAGGTTGGCGATTTTGGCGTCCCACTCCGGCAGGCGCAGCGCATCGGCGGCGCGCTCAAGCTGGGTGTTGAGGTTGTGGCCATCGTGAGCCTGAATGATCTCTTCCAGGCGGCCCTGCTCAGCGGCCAGCTTGTCGAAATCGGCACCTTCTTCAGCGTACAGTGCGTACACTTCATCAAGGCGTTTCAGAGCCCCCACCACTTCGGCCAACGCTTCTTCTACCGACTCGCGAACGGTATGTTCCAGGTTGAGCTGCGGTTCCTGTGGCAGATAGCCAATCTTGATGCCCGGTTGCGGGCGCGCTTCCCCTTCGATATCGGTATCGATGCCGGCCATAATGCGCAGCAGGGTGGATTTACCGGAGCCGTTCAGGCCCAGTACGCCAATTTTGGCCCCAGGGAAGAAACTCAGGGAGATGTTTTTCAGAATGTGACGCTTCGGCGGAACCACTTTGCCGACGCGATGCATAGTATAGACGTATTGAGCCACGTTGCTGCGAGCCTCTCTATCAGTTTTTATAGGATGTCTGGCGGCACGAGTGTAGCCCGTTTCAACCACGGATCCCAGACCTCCCACGACGATCGCTAAGTATACCCGTTAATGTGCGCTAACAGGGGGAATTCGCCACGGATAAAGAAAAGCGCCCGGCAGAGTGTGCCGGGCGCTGGGGATAAATTTACGCAGGGATTATGCGGTTTTTTTACGGTTCGCCCTGATGCGGACGATAACCCATTTCTCGACCTCAACAATGAGGAACAGCGCGATAGCAATCAGCAGCGTGATGCCCCAGTAGAACAGCGGCAGTGGCGCAGTGCCGAACAGCGAGTTCATGAATGGCAGGTAGATGATGGCCATCTGCAACAGCAGCAGTACGCCGCTCACCAGCCACAGGCCTTTGTTCATAAACACCTGACGGTTAAGTGGGAAGCGATCGGTGGTGCGGCAGTTGAACATGTAAACCCACTGCGCGGTCACCAGCGTTTGCAGCAGCACGGTACGAATGAATTCGCTGCTGTAGCCGCGTGGTGCCATCCAGGCTTCCAGTATGAAGGCGCTGATGGCGATCAGAATACCGACAAAGCCGATGCGCCAGATGGCGTGCAGATCCAGTACGTGGCTACCCGGTACGCGCGGTTTGCGGTGCATCAGCCCTTTTTCCGCCGGTTCATACGCCAGGCCAAACGATAGGGTGGTGGAGGTGGCCATGTTCATCCACAGGATCTGGATCGGGGTTAACGGCAGTATCGCCCCCGCCAGAATGGCGATGATGATCAACAGACCCTGCGCCAGGTTGGTGGGGAGCACAAACAGGATGGTTTTCTTCAGGTTGTCATAAACGCGGCGACCTTCTTTCACCGCGCTGGCAATGGTGGCGAAGTTATCGTCGGTCAAGACCATATCTGCGGCTTCTTTGGTGACCTCGGTGCCTTTGATTCCCATGGCGATACCGACATCGGCCTGTTTCAGCGCTGGCGCATCGTTGACGCCATCACCGGTCATACCGACCACTTCACCTTTGTTCTGCAATGCTTTCACCAGACGTAGTTTGTGTTCCGGGCTGGTGCGGGCAAAGATATCGTAATGCAGCGCGGCTTCTGCCAGCGCCTTATCATCCATATGCTCCAACTGGTTGCCGGTGATGGAGTCCTGGCTGTTACCGATACCGAGCATGGCACCGATAGCCATGGCGGTTGTCTGGTGGTCGCCAGTGATCATCTTCACGCGGATACCGGCCTGCTGGCATTCGGCGATCGCCGCAATCGCTTCAGGGCGTGGCGGATCCATCACCCCGGCGATGCCGATAAACACCATCTGCTGGCGGATGTCGTCATGATCCAGCTCTACCTCTTCGTCTGGCGTGGTTTTGCTGGCGGCAGCCACCATGCGCAAGCCCTGCTCAGCAAAGCGCGACATCTCTTTTTCCCAATAGTCGCGGTGGAACGGTTTGATGCCGGATTCGGTTAGCTCCAGCTCGCACAGCGAGAACAGCACATCAGGGGCACCGGTGAGGAACACCTGATTTTTGCCAGCCACCTGGCTGCGCACCGCCATGTATTTGTAGCTGGAGTCGAACGGGATTTTCGCCAGTTGACGGGCTTCACCAATCGCCAGTTCGGCTTTCATCGCCAAGACTTTCAGCGCACCTTCGGTTGGGCTGCCGGTGATGATCCAGCGGCCGCTGTCATCCTGTTTCACCTGGCTGTCGTTACACAGGGTGATGGCGGTAATGAACTGCGCCAGCGTGGGGATATCCTGCACTCGCGCCTGTTTATCGCTGTCGGCGAAGAAAATGCCGCCGGTGGGCTGGTAGCTTTCGCCTTCTACGCGGAACGCATGGTCGGCCATGATGACGTTTTTCGCCGTCATTTCGTTCATGGTCAGGGTGCCGGTTTTGTCCGAGCAGATCACCGTCATTGAGCCGAGGGTTTCTACCGTCGGCAGTTTGCGGATAATGGCACGGTTGCGCGCCATCGCCTGCACGCCCAGCGACAGGATGATCGAGATAATGGCCGGTAAACCTTCCGGTACCGAAGCCACCGCCAGGCTGATTAATGCCAGCAGCAGTTCACCGATCGGCATATCGCGCAGCGTTAAGGCAAACAGACCCAGCAGCACCATCATCACCAGGATCAGAATAAAGATCCCTTTGCCCAGACGATCCATCTGTTGCAGCAGCGGTGTGCGCTGGGTTTCAACGGTGGAAATCATCTCGCTGATGTGGCCGAGCTCGGTGTGGCCGCCGGTGGCGATCACCACGCCTTTGGCATTCCCGGCGCTGATGGTGGTGCCGGAGAACAGCAGGTTGGTGCGATCGCCAATCATCACTTCTTCGTTGATGGCATCGGTTTGCTTGGAGACGACGGTCGATTCACCGGTTAGGATCGCTTCTTCCACCTGTAGGTTGTGCGATTCCAGCAGCCGTAGGTCGGCCGGGATTTTGTCACCAGGGCGCAGCAGTACCATATCGCCGGGCACCAGATCTTCGGCATTCACCGTATGATTAATACCGTCACGCACTACAATCGCTTGGCTGGAAAGCATATTCCGAATGCCCTTCAGCGACTTCTCCGCGCTGTTTTCCTGTACGAAACCGATCAGGGCGTTAATTACGGCAACGCCAAGAATTACTACGGTATCGATCCAGTGGCCCATTACGGCTTTAAGAAAGGCGGCGGCCAGCAGGATATAAATCAGCACGTCTTTGAAATGAGCGATAAAGCGCATGAAGGCGCTTTTCCCCGCCTTTTCAGGCAGTGCATTCGGGCCGAATTTTGCCAGGCGCGCGGCAGCTTCCTGTTCACTCAGGCCTTCGGGCCTGCTGTTTAAATGCTGAAGAGTTTCTTCGATATCATACTGATACCATGCTTTCTCTGGCGTAATGGGAGCATGGTGCTCATGGGGGGTATGTGTTGGCATTTAAGCCTCTCCTAAAAGTAAATTAAATCTGTATTCCCACTTGCGTCGGCAGCCCTTTTGCCGGGGTTGATATCCATTTTTTTACTGTAGTGCGGGTGTCAATGTTGATAATTTTCAATAACCCAGTGGGTAAGTCATTGGCCGCATGATAGTAAGTAATCGAGAACTTAGATTTTTGAACTGGAATAACAAAAATAAATTAATAATCAGTGTTTCATTTCTTATGTGAATGTTTCTGTTTTACGTCACTTTTTGTAGTAGGAAACCAAGGCGCTATCTAAAGAAAACTATAGAACACCAAGCCTACTGTGTGATGAAAAAAGTTGAGATAATCACCTGAGTTATCAAGATCTCAATGCGTAACAGGGCGAAATACGCTGTGGCAGTAAACTTCTTATAATCTAATGAATGGATATAGCTTTCTGCTGTCTATGATAAGTATCAAGTGCCGCTCAACGTGGCGCAGAGTTTCTTGGTAAGACAACCCAGTGAGGAAAACGTAAGTATGGACAAATGGCGGCTTTTGGCATTAGGCCTGTGCCTCACAGCATTTTCTGGTGCGGCTTTGGCAGATTCTTTGGATGCCCAGCGTCAGCGTTACCTGCAAATCAAGCAGGCTTGGGACAGTAATCAGCAGAATGTGGTGCAGCAACTGATGCCGACGTTGCAGGATTATCCGCTGTATCCGTATCTGGAGTACCGTCAGCTAACGCAGGAGCTTGCTACTGCCAGCGTTGCGCAGGTGAGCCAATTCTTGCAGAAGCATCCAACGTTGCCGCCAGCTCAATCACTGTCTGCCCGCTTTGTTAATGAACTGGCAAGCCGTGAGGACTGGCGCACGCTGCTGGCGTTCAGCCCGCAGGCACCAAAACCAGTGGCGGCACGTTGTAATTACTATTACGCCAAATGGGTGACCGGCGATCAGCAAACCGCCTTGAGCGGTGCAGATGAGATCTGGCTGAGTGGTAAAACTCTGCCGGGTTCCTGTGACAAGCTGTTCGGTGTCTGGCAGGCAGCCGGTAAGCAAACGCCGCTGAACACGCTGGCACGTATGAAGCTGGCGTTGGCCGAGGGTAACAGCAGCCTGGTCAACTATCTGTATCGCCAGTTGCCTGCCAGTTATCAGACCATGGGCGATGCGTTGGTGCGCTTGCAAAACGATCCGGCCACGGTGGAATCTTTTGCCCGTAGCGTTGGCCCAACCGATTTTACCCGTTCGGCCACCAGCATCGTTTTTGCCCGCCTCGCCCGCCAAGATGCGGAAAATGCCCGGGCGATGATCCCGACCCTGGCTCGCCTGCAGAAAATGAGTGACAGCGAGAAGCTGGAGCTGGAAGAGGCGGTAGCCTGGCGTTTGATGGGCAGCGATGCCACTTTTGAGCAGACTCAATGGCGCGATCAGGTGATCCTGCGCAGCCAGTCTCCTGCGTTGCTGGAGCGCCGGGTACGTATGGCGCTGGGGGCTGGCGATCGTGCGGGGTTGAAAACCTGGTTGTCACGTTTACCGGAAGAGTCCCGTAATAAAGACGAATGGCGTTACTGGCGTGCCAGTGAACTGATTGATGAAGGTAAGCGCAGTGAAGGGGAGCAGATACTGCGCAGCCTGATGAATGAGCGCGGTTTCTATCCAATGGTGGCGGCACAAAAGCTGAATATGCCCTACCCGATAAAGGTGCTAGCTGCCACCAAGCCCAGCGCTGCGTTGGTGAATGGCCCGGAAATTGCCCGCGTACGTGAGCTGATGTATTGGAATATGGATAATCTGGCGCGCAATGAATGGAGTTCGTTTGTGGTCAGCCGCAGCCAGCCGGAGCAGGAAGCTTTGGCGCGCTATGCCTTTGAGCAGAAATGGGCCGATCTGAGCGTACAGGCCACCATCGTTGCCAAGCTGTGGGATCATTTGGAGGAGCGCTTCCCGATGGCCTGGTCACAGGAGTTCCACCGCGCTACCGAGGATAAAGGCATTACACCAAGCTATGCCATGGCGATTGCTCGTCAGGAAAGCGCCTGGAACCCGAAAGCCCAGTCGCCGGTCGGCGCGACAGGATTGATGCAGGTGATGCCGCGTACTGCTCAGCATACGGTGGAGATGTACAGCATTCCGGGCTATTCCAGCCCGAGCCAACTGTTTGATCCTCAAACCAACATCAACATTGGCACCAGCTATCTCGAATCGGTTTACCAGCAATTTGGCCGCAACCGTATTCTGTCTTCGGCTGCCTATAACGCTGGCCCGTCGCGGGTGAACACCTGGTTGGGCAACACCGATGGCCGCGTTGACGCGGTGGCGTTTGTGGAAAGCATTCCGTTCTCGGAAACCCGATCTTACGTGAAAAACGTTTTGGCTTACGATGCGTTTTACCGCCACTTTATGCATCGCCCGGCGAAAGTGTTGACCGATGCCGAGTGGCAACGGCGCTATTGATGTTGAAGAAGATGGCCCTGCTGGCCTGAATTTTGCCGGCCAGTGGGGATATGGTATGCTGCTGTACTAGTTAAATAGTATGGTGGCTGCCATGACGCAATTATCACTTAACGACCCCGCTCTTGCAGAACAAGGTAATGACGACTGGCTGCGCTTTGTTGCGCTGTTGCAGAGTTCGTTCACCCAAGACCTACACCAACAACTGATGCAACTGCTCTTAACACCGGACGAACGGACCGCACTCGGGACGCGCGTGCGGATCATTCAGGAATTGATGCGCGGCGAAATGAGCCAGCGTGAGCTGAAGAATGAACTGGGAGCAGGGATTGCCACCATTACCCGTGGTTCGAACAGCCTTAAAGTGGCATCTCCGGCGTTAAAACTGTGGCTCGAGCAGCAGTTGCTGGGTGATGCACAGTAGCATCACCCCAGCAGATTATTGATGTGGTGTATTGCTAGCGTAGTTGCGATAAATCGGGTTGTGGAACGGCACCAGAGCTAACAGCAATGCCTGATGGTAAACGCTGGTGCGGCTCAGCCTGCCATCGGTGAAAATGCCGATCGCGCCCTCTTGGCGTTTTACCTCGGTATTGCCGGTCAACTCCGCCATTTCACTGCCCAGTTCGCGGCCAGCGCGAATGCCCTGTAAAATAGCTTCTGGCAGCATCAGGCTGGCAGAGCGTGATTCACCACGGGTTTGCGGGTTTTCTATGGTCATCCAGGCGAAGGTCATGTTTTCTTCGATCCCGGCCTCTACGCCAACCCAAAAGTCGGCCTCTGGCCGCACTTGCCGAGCTTCCATCACCCGCTGCCGTGCACCGGTACGAGTTTCGACATTACCGATAGGTTGCAGTGAGACACCGCTGGCGACGTCCACAGATTCGATACGGCACTGGCCTTCACCAAAGGTATCATCAAAGGCCTGTTGAATAGCCTTAATCTTTGCCGGGTTGGTAGTTGCAGCGATAACATGGTACATAACGGGTCTAATATCCTTCTGTCACAATATGCCAGGCGTTGGTATCAGTGGTCACCGGGCGCAGATAAACTCAAGTTTCACGCAGTATAACGGAAAACAAACATGTTACAGGTATACCTTGTTCGCCATGGCGAAACGGAATGGAACGCGGCCCGTCGTATTCAAGGCCAGTCCGATAGCCCGTTGACCGCCAAGGGTGAATACCAGGCACAACAGGTTGCCAAGCGCGTGCGCCTTGAAGGCATTACGCACGTGATTACCAGCGATCTGGGCCGCACCCGTCGCACCGCACAAATTATTGCAGAGGCGTGTGGTTGTGACGTGATTAACGACGTTCGATTGCGTGAACTGCATATGGGCGTTCTGGAAGAGCGCTTGATCGACAGCCTGACACCACAGGAAGAACAGTGGCGTAAACAGATGGTCGATGGTACTGCCGATGCCCGCATCCCTCAAGGTGAATCCATGGCGGAGTTAGGCGCGCGAGTGCGCGCCGCGCTGGAAAGCTGCCTGGAGTTGCCGCAAGGCAGCAAGCCGCTGATAGTCAGCCACGGTATTGCCCTGGGTTGCCTGATTAGTACGGTGCTGGGGTTGCCAGCCTATGCAGAACGTCGTCTGCGTTTGCGCAACTGTTCGCTGTCACGCGTTGACTATCAGCAAAGCCCGTGGCTGGCTTCCGGCTGGATCGTAGAGACCGCAGGCGATGTCTCGCACCTGGACATGCCTGCGTTAGACGAACTACAGCGTTAACGGCGGATCGGGATCAGGTAATCACACTTGACCTCGGTTGGTGCCTGAGGTGGCCTACGGTCACTTTGCGGATAAAAGCGCTCAATATCATGCCCTTTGCGGCGCGTCAGTTCGAGCGCTGGCAGGCAGGTGCCATACAGCATCAGGATAAAATCCTGCAGGCCTGAACTTGGCCCCTGATAGTTGAACATGGCATATTCGCCGCCCTGCAATACCATTGGCTGACCTTCCTGAACGTTGGCCGGGACGTGATGCGGCTCCAGTGCGGTGGTGTACAGCACCTCTTGCTCGTCGTCCCTTTCCTGGCTTGGCCGTGAATGGTGCAGGCCGTATAGCACCGGAGGTAAGGTTTCTGCCTCCCCCAGATACTGACGCCAGAACTGCGCGCGCAGTTCGTTACGGAAGTTGGAGATTTGTTCCAGGGTGCAGGAGTAGCTCTGCGTCAGGCCAATCAGGTGCTGTTCTGGCAGAGTGATAAACTCCGGCTGTGGCAAGGTAAAGGCCCCCAGGCGTATCGGTGGGCAAATACCGAAGGCGCTCCAGTCTTCAGCGCGGCGATACAAGGCTGGCGTTTGCGCAAACTGCTTCTTGAACGCGCGGGTAAACGTCTGCTGCGAGTCGAAGCGATATTGTAAGGCAATGTCCAGAATGGGTCGGCTGGTTAAGCGTAATGCGACGGCGGCTTTGGATAATCTCCTGGCGCGGATGTAAGCGCCGATGGCGTTACCGGTGATATCTTTGAACATCCGTTGCAGATGCCATTTAGAGTAGCCCGCTTTTGCTGCCACGTTGTCCAGTGACAAAGGTTGGTCCAAATGGCTTTCCAGCCAGCTAAGCAGATCACGAATGATACCGGCTTGATCCATAGATCTTCCTCGTAGAGCTGTAGGGTCGGAACCCGAACGATTTCATTTATCACGCTGGTACCTGATGCTAACTGACTTATCCATCAATCAGTTGCATTGCACGAAATGCCCCTCTCAATGCGCCGGGCGACTACTGGGGAGGGATACATTAACAAGCATAAAGAAACGACAATGCCGCATAATAGCAATTTTTTTACTCCGCGACTCCCAAAGATTTTTTCTCCGCACTGTGCTAAAAATGGCAGCTCGGGCCGAGAAAATCCCTCTTCTGTGACTTAAAACATAAGCGTTCTTAATTACCGCCCCGTTTTCCCTTAGGCTGTTCTCTTGGAGTTAAGTGAATGAAAAAAGGATGGATATTTTTGTTTGGCCTGGTTTGCGCAACCATTAGCAGTGCGCAGGCGGAACAGGTGGGCTCAGTTGATACGGTATTTAAACTGTTTGGCCCAGACCATAAAATTGTGGTTGAAGCGTTCGACGATCCTGATGTTAAAAATGTAACCTGTTATATCAGCCGGGCAAAAACCGGTGGGCTAAAAGGTGGGCTCGGGCTGGCGGAGGATACCTCGGATGCCGCGATTTCCTGCCAGCAGGTTGGGCCGATCGAGCTGAGTGACAAGATTAAAAATGGCAAATCAGAAGGCACCGTGGTGTTCCAGAAACGGACTTCACTGGTGTTTAAAAAGCTGCAGGTAGTGCGTTTTTATGATGCCAAACGTAACGCGCTGGTTTATTTGACCTACTCAGACAAAGTGATTGACGGTTCACCGAAGAATGCCTTGAGCGCGGTGCCCATCATCCCTTGGGGTGAAGCCAAATAAAACAAAAGGGGTTCAGCTTGCTGAACCCCAGGGTAAACCGTTGCGGAAGTTACTCTTCCAGATCGCCGCAGAAGCGGTAACCTTCACCATGAATGGTGGCAATGATTTCCGGTGTATCCGGCGTGGATTCGAAGTGCTTACGAATACGGCGGATAGTCACGTCTACGGTACGATCGTGCGGTTTCAATTCGCGGCCGGTCATCTTCTTCAGCAACTCACCACGGGATTGGATCTTGCCCGGATTTTCGCAGAAGTGCAGCATGGCGCGGAATTCGCTGCGCGGCAGCTTGTATTGCTCGCCTGTTGGGTCGATCAGTGAACGGCTGTTGATGTCCAGTTCCCAACCATTGAATTTGTAGCTTTCAACCAGTTTGCGTTCTTCGCCGACGCTACCCAGATTCATGGTACGTGACAGCAAGTTGCGCGCACGGATAGTCAGTTCGCGTGGGTTGAATGGTTTAGTGATGTAATCATCGGCACCAATTTCCAGGCCAAGGATTTTATCCACTTCGTTATCACGGCCAGTCAGGAACATCAACGCTACGCTGGCTTGTTCACGCAGTTCGCGCGCCAGCAGTAAACCGTTTTTGCCCGGCAGGTTGATATCCATGATAACCAGGTTGATATCATTTTCAGACAGGATGTTGTGCATTTCTGCACCGTCATTGGCTTCATGAACAATGTAGCCTTCCGCCTCGAAAATGCTCTTCAGGGTGTTACGAGTGACTAACTCGTCTTCGACAATCAGAATGTGCGGGGTCTGCATATTTGCTACCTAAAATTGCCAACAAAATAGAAAATAGGAAGTACAGAAGTCTTTGTGTTCTTCGTGGAGGGCAGAGATACCGCTCACGTTCCCTCATCACCAAACGACTAAAGTACGTAAACTCGTTCTTGATGCACTTTCCATCAATGTCAACAAGATCGCTAGCTTGGAGGAGACGCTACTGCCAGCATCCCCAAATGATGCCAAAACGGCGCATATCCTAACCCTATTAACAGCAATATAACAGTGCGTGCCGAATTCATCACCCAACAAAACTACGCTTTGTTGACATATATCAAATTCAATTCTAGCACGTTAACAGATTTGTGAAAAACACTTACAGAAATGCAAGCTTAAGACAAAGTTTAACAAATTCTGTGAACGATTCAGCATTGTAATAGCCAATGCGCTACAATCGTTGGTTAACTGATAATTGTAAGTTTTCAATTATCTGATTAATAGAAGAATTAATAGATTTGTTGTGAATATAAGGCTTTTATCTTGGTTATGTTTCCAATGCTCTATTTGTTCATATTATTGGGGGTGATAAATTATGTTAATTATTTGTAAATATAATCAGCCTGCCCTCAACAGTCAAAGAACTATTTCTACTTTTTTGCTGGAGTAATGATGCAGCTTCATATCGTGTTAGTGGCTCCGGCACGGCCGGAAAATGTGGGCGCAGCGGCGCGGGCGATGAAAACTATGGGGTTTAGCTCATTGCGCATTGTCGATAGCGATGCCCATTTGCAACCAGCAGCGCGCTGGGTGGCGCACGGGGCGGGTGATATCCTGGATGCCGTACAGACGTTCCCTACTTTGCAGCAGGCGCTGGCCGACGTGGATTTTACCGTCGCCACCACCGCCCGCAGCCGCGCTCGCTTTCATTACTATTGCACGCCGCAGCAACTGACCGGGCAATTGATGGAGCGCCAGCAGTGGGTGCAGCAGGCTGCGTTGGTGTTTGGCCGCGAAGATTCGGGCCTGACCAATGAAGAGTTGGAACTGGCGGATTTGCTGACCGGTGTACCGATGATTGCTGATTACCCTTCGCTTAATCTCGGTCAAGCGGTGATGGTGTATTGCTACCAGCTTGTGGAACTGATGAAGGTCAGCCCTCCGCAGGAACCGGCTGCCAATGCCGGGCAACTGAAGGCTTTACGGCAACGCGCCGATCGTTTATTGAGCACCCTTGAGGTCAGCGGTGACCAAAAATTGCGCGATTGGCTGCATCAGCGACTTGGTGTATTACAACAGCGCGATATCGTGATGTTGCATACGCTGCTGCATGATATTGAAAAAAAATTGATAAAGTAATGCTAATGTTATTCTTTGATAATCCAGTTTAATTCACTGTTAATTTAGCTTTTTATTGATTTTTTGTTCTGTTATTTGGTTTTTAATCTGTTTCATTGCGCAGAGTTTGGCCTGGTCATTAAGTGAGCTAATTGAAGAAATAATTTGACTTGGGAAAGTGATTGCTTTAACCAGTATAGGGGACAAGATTCTAATGAGACAGACAGACTAAATGCGAAACATCAGCCTGAACACCACAATTATTACCACCACCGATACCACAGGTAACGGGG
>JBAQHZ010000082.1:0-14681 GCA_049288585.1 Chania sp. | reverse complement strand
ATACTCACGCGTTTCTTGTGCTTTCAGCAGCATAAAGCGCGGCTGCGACAGCGGGTGCAGGAACAGCGTCAACGCATTATCCAAACGAGGCTGGATGGCAGAAAAGGTTACGGGTGCCAGTTGAGCGGCGGAATCAAATATCGCCTGATAAGGCGTGGCAACAGGCAACAAGGATTGCCATTCAAGTCGGTTATTGGTCAAAGTGTTAGATGCAATCATTAAAAAGGGAAAGGGCGATTATACAAGAATAACGCCAGCTTGATAGATGCAGAGTGGTGGTTGATGTCTGGGAGTTTGACATCACACGATTACTGTGTAAAAAACAGTCTAAAAGTGGTTCTAATAGCCGAGGAAAATCAGCGTAAAGCTGTTATGCTTAATAGAAGTTACACGGTCACAGAAGAGTTCATGATGAAATATCAGCAACTGGAAAATCTGGAGAGCGGTTGGAAATGGAAGTACCTGGTTAAAAAGCACCGGGAAGGTGAGCTGATTACCCGCCACATTGAAACCAGCGTTGCTCTGGAAGCGATTGATGAGCTGTTGAAGCTGGAAAATGAGCCGGTAAAAGTGCTGGCGTGGATTGATATGTACATGAATCCGGCGTTGGATAACCGGATGAAGCAAACCATCCGCGCTCGGCGCAAACGTCATTTTAACGCAGAACATCAGCATACGCGCAAGAAATCTATCGATCTGGAGTTCTTGGTTTGGCAACGGTTAGCTGCGTTGGCCCGCAGGCGTGGGGTGACGCTGTCGGAAACTGTCGTTCAATTGATTGAGGATGCGGAGCGAAAAGAAAAATATGCCAGCCAGATGTCATCGTTGAAACAGGATCTGAAAGCGATTCTTGGTAAAGACGAAGGTTAACGAATTCGTTGTCAGGCAAAATGTCGAAAAAAAAACCCCGCAATGCGGGGTTTTTTACTAAGGAGAGGTAACTTAGCCCTGAGGCTGAGATACAACTTCTTTGATGCCTTTAACTTCGATCTCTACGCGACGATCTGGAGCCAAGCATGCGATCTGTGCTGGGGTAGCACGGCCAGAACGGTAACCACAGGTGTCACCGGTAACTGGGTTAGCTTTGCCCATACCACGAGCGGTGATCTTGTCTGCTGGGATACCTTTAGAAACCAGGTAATCCACAACGCTACGTGCACGTTGCTCAGACAGACGCAGGTTAGACTCAGCAGAACCTACGGCATCGGTGAAGCCAACAACAACTACTGAACCGTCTTTCGGATCCAGTGAGCTCAGTTGGGTGTACAGTTCATCCAGAGCGTGCTGGCCTTCTGGCTTCAGAGTAGATTTGCCGAAGTTGAACAGAACACCAGAAGACAGGGTGAACTTCTTGGTTTCAACAACTGGAGCTGGGGCTGGAGTTGGAGCAATTACTGGAGCAGCAACTTCATCCTGGCCGAAACGGTAAGAAACACCAACGCTCAGCAGGGCGTTATCTGGACGAGCACCAACGGTACCTTTGTCACCGATGTTGTTAGTCCACTGGTAATCCAGGCGGGTAGCCCAGTTCTGAGTCAGTGCGTATTCAACACCCACTGCTGCCAGAGGAGAAACACCAGTATCGTGAGCACTGATACGCTCACCAGTTGTTGAGCCGAGATAGGCGGTAGAATCTGCACGCCAAACCATACCACCCAGACGAGTGTAAACGTCCAAATCGTTCATGATTGGGTAGCTCAGCTTGGTTGCCAACTGAATGCCTTGAGCTTTGAAAGCACCATTGTCCACGCTGCCTTTGTAAGGCATACGGCCAAGCCAGTCATAACCCATTTCGAAGCCCAGGTATTGGTTTGCTTGATAACCTACAAACGCGCCTGTACCCAGTTGAGTTCTGTGGGTTGGACCATTGCCGATAGTGCTGTCAAAGCCATTACCGTCGAACCCAGTGTCATAATACTTGGACCAGCCCAGTTTTGCGCCGGTGTACCAGGTGTTATCTTTTGGGGCGGCTTGCGCTACGGTAGCGAAACCTGCCAGTGCCACTGCTAATGCGATAGCTGTCTTTTTCATTTTTGCGCCTCGTTATCATCCAAATAGGCAATGAGCTTTAAAGCTGCTTTAAGCCCTTGGTTTAAATTCATTCGCCTAGGTTTGTACCCTCGTTTGTTACTCTGCCAGTTTTTCTGGCCTTATAGAGCAACCTCGGCGATGTAAAGTCTACAACGTGGCGCGAAAGTTACAAGTGTGATGTGATAAAGCTCTAAAAAAAAACATGGAATTAGACATATTCGCTAACATATTACAACAAGAATCGCGTCTTTTTTTTGTACAATAATTGATGCGAAACCCCAGCCAACCTAGCTTTGTGCATGATCCCATGTGAGTTCTCTCACTAGGGGTAAATAACGGTGGGAAAAATCCTAAATTTACTTAATGATACAAAGAAGAGTGAATTTTTAGCGTAGAACAGTGTCCGTGTGAGGGATCTACGTCTGGTTGCGGGCGCATTATGAAGCCATAAGCGTTACCCAATTCCGCTGCCCGACTCAATTTTAGGCGATCTTCTTCGGTCAGTTCTGGCAACCATCCAAGCACGACACTGTAATTACCGGTTAGCAATGCTTTCTCCATGGCGTCGACAGTATCCATTGGGCTGATCTGGCTCAACTGTACCACTTTATCGACAGGTAACTGGGCTTGCTGTAGCCACTGCTTGCTGAGTTTTTGTTGTGGGGTCAGCCATAACAGCCAGCGTGACTGCATACCCAGCTGTTGCAGCAGTGGTACAAGGAGTTGCGCCACAACGGGTTGGTGCTCGCTGTAAACAAGTTCACTGATGAGTCCATTGACCTTACCGTTGTGAGACGTTTCTGCAGCCTTGTTAACCGCAAAAGATGTATGGCTGAACTGGGGTTGATAGAGTGATTGAGTACGCATGAAGTATCCCGCCCGTAGTGTTACTGTATGTATGTACAGTATAGCTATCAAAACAGAAGATCAACTCAAATTTTCGTGACGCCTCGCATATTTGCGATTCTTTTTTATACACCTCGATTTTGTGATTGGCACCGAAGGGGATAATGCGTATTTTCCCTAATTAGTTGTTCCAGTTACGTTTATTTCATTGATGTAACGAATGTTTATACCTAATGGATTTCAAAATATAGGTGAGCAGCAACATCCCAGCATATTGAGATGCGGCGGGTATAGATCATCATTCACTCAAGGAGGTTTTAATGAAAGGCAGGTCTGCAGGAAGGATCGCACAGGCAAAAGTCTGCTTTGCCGCATTAGGAAAAATTACTACACGTTCGCAATTTGGCGGATACGGCTTGTTGGCCGACGGCACAATGTTTGCCGTCATTGCAGAGGGCGAATTGTATTTGCGTGCTACCGAGAGCCTGGAGTCGACATTTCGTGGGCGCGGGATGGTAAATATGACGTATCTAAAGCGCGGGGCGCCCGTGACCATGCGCTATTACTGGGTGGATGAATCCTTATGGCAGGAAAGCCAGGAACTGTTCGCGCTCGCTTGGCAGGCGGTGTGTGAAACACGTAAAGAGATTACGGTGAAAACCCGCAGCAATAGTAGGTTGAAAGATTTACCGAACATTGATGTAGCAATGGAACGCTTACTATGGCGGGCTGGCATACAGAGTATTTATGAATTGCGCTTGCTGGGTGCCAGAGATTGCTACCTCAAACTGTTGCAGCAGCAACAAGGTCTCGGCATGAAAGTGTTGATATCACTAGCTGGAGCACTGGCGGGGTATCACCATGCCGCATTGCCTGCCTCTCAGAAGGAAGAGTTGATCGAGTGGTTCGAAGAAACCATGGTGCTTCCTTGCTTGAAGCCGCGTTTGGAGAAAAATCGGGTACTTGGCCCCTAAATAGTTAATTCTGCTTTACCGATCTGTGCGTTGAGTGCCGTCAGTTCTGGGAGCAGTTCAAGCACTAATCCAATTTGTTGCAACACCAGTTGTTCTTCACTTTCAGGTTCAGGCGTTAACTGTTCGATACGTGCGGAGAGTGTCTCCAGAGCTTGCATGATACGTTGATGGTCTTGTGCATCGTGGTGCAATGCACCATCAACATAACATACGGCATCATTTAGCAAGTCCAGCACGGCGGAGTTATTCAGGCGCTTGCGGTGTGCTCCGAGCGCTGAAATATAGCTCAGCAGTGTGTGGTTAAGACACAACAAGCGGAAAGCCGCGTCCTGAATGGTTTTATCTGCTTTAGGGTCCGCAGACATGTTGGAAATCACCGAAGCCAGTTCTGCATCGCTGTTATGTGCATCCCGGCGGGCGATGCGATAAGGCAAACCGTTATCCTTGCCCTGATGATATTGCACCATAATAGCGTCCAGATAGCGGCAGTTGGCATTAAGCGTTTTGCGCACAACCGCAGGTAATTGGCGGAACTTCCAGTCTGGCCAGATAAAACTCACCGCCGCCCAGGCGATAGCGCAACCCAAAAGGGTATCGTAAACGCGCGGAGCCGCCACTTCGAATCCTTCACCCAGCAGGTTAAAACACAATAGAACCAGCAGGGTGATAAACATCGTGGCATGGGCATATTGCACGGTACGGAACGCAAAAAACAGCACACCAGAAATGACGATCAGAATCATTTGCCCTTCCAAGGAGGGGACAAAGTACAAGATCGGCAGGCCAATCAAAATCCCCGCCAGCGTCCCGATGATACGTAACGCCAAGCGTCGGCGGGTGGCATTGTAGTTTGGCTGGCAGACAAACAGGCTAGTCAGTAGGATCCAGTAACCGTGCTGCAAATTGGTTATCTGGATAAAGGCATAGCCTGCGCATAGCACGACTGACATGCGAACGGCATGGCGGAGCAGGGCCGATTGAGGCGTCAGGTGGCGGCTGATACGCAGACGAATATCGCTCCAGCCGGTGAGCCGGTCATCGGAAAGGCTGTTCTCCTCCGCCTGTTCATTGGCCAGCACCTGTTCTGACTCAATATTGGCCAATTGTGCATCAATTGCCCGCAGGTTTTTCAACAGGTGTGAGAGTGCTCTGGCCAATTCACGGTTTTCTTCTGTGACCGCAACCTGGGCCAGTGCTTCTTCTATATGGCTGAATGCCGGCTCAAAGCGAGGGCTATGAAGATATTTTTGCCGTAGCAGGATCGATTGCGCCAGTTGCCGACAGGCACGAGCCTGCATGGTCAGCAACCGCTGGAAACGGAACAGAATGTCGCTGTGACGGAATTGTTGGCTCAGTGCCTGATATTGCACGTGCGATGAGCTGGCTCGCTCATGAATATCTTGCGCCACAAAATAGTAGTGCAACGTCCTGCGGGTGCCGCGCTGGCCGCGATCGCCCTTCAGGCGGGTAAGCAAAGAGGCTTTGGTTTGGTTGAGCGTTGAGACCAGCTCGCTGTTGGCCATCGCGACATCCATCCAGGGCAAATCCTTGTCGTGCTCGGCATCTGGATCGAACAGGTTGGCCTTGGCATCCAGATAGTTTGCCAACTGTTCGTAGCTGCGAGCCAGGCTCTCCTGCAATGGCTTGATCGGGTACAGCAGATGGCCGATCAACGTCAGTAGGTTGTACCAAATGGCACCAATAATCAGCAGCGCCGGTTGCTGATACCAGGCGTCATACATTGAAGTGCCCAGCATGGTGTAGACAGCGATCAATAATGCACCAAAAGCAATGGTGGCATAACGCTGCCCTAGCGCGCCCAGCAGGATAAATCCGCAGGTTGAAGTCGTCAGCCCAAGAGCAAACCACCAAGGATAGGGGAACAGCAATTCAATAGATGCTGAAGCAAGGAAAAAACACACCAGCGTAATCAGCAGGTTACGCAGTCTCCCGGCCAATCTGTCGTCCAGATCGGTTAACGCGGCGGCCACAACGCCCAGCGTCAGCGGGATGGTCAGTGTTGGCACTCCCAGCCACCAGGGCACCGCCGCAGCACCCGCCAAGGCAATAAAGATCCGCAGGTTGTAAAGCAGATTGCTGTTATAGGTATAACGCCTAATGGCTGGTGCAAAAGAGAGCACAAAAACTCCTTAATCGGAGAAAAAATTAACGTTTCTGGTACTGACGCCGCGCATTTTCCGCCCGCGCCAGTTGGGCCATTTCAACAGAAACGACGCGTCGCCCAACGGGCCACAGTGCGATGGCTGCAATCTTAAAATTGGTAATACCAACCGGGATACCGATAATGGTAATACACTGTGCAATTCCGGCAGCGATGTGCGACAGGCACAGCCACCAACCAAACAGCACCAGCCAGACGATATTCAGCAACGAACCACTGGCGGCAAGCAGTGCGTTGCTCTTCTCTGGGTATAATTCATCCACGTGAATCGCTTCGTTGCCGAATGGCAGGAAGGATAACTTGGTGATCTCCCAGCAGGAACGGGTCAGTGGCAGGGTAAAAATCAGCACTACGCTAAAGAAGGTGGCAATCAACCAACCAAGGGTTGTGAAGAAACCACCCAACACGAAATTAAGAATATTCAATACGGTACGCATAGGCGACACTCTGCTCTAATGGTGGATAAACCGCAGGGCGGATATATTTACCTACTATTCTACCCTGTTTTTAACGCTAGAGTGCCACTGCTTATCGCAGGTAAACTGGCGATATTAATCTCAAGAGAATCATGGCGCGAGCATATGGAACTTAAAGCGACATCGCTGGGCAAACACCTGGCGCAGCATCCCTACAATCGCGTGCGGCTGTTGCATGCTGGCGTTGAAGTGAGCGGCGAGAAGCATGAATATCTTATCCCTTTCAATCAGTTAATTCAGGTGCGCTGCAAGCGTGGCATCGTCTGGGGCGAGTTGGAGTTCGAGTTGCCTGATGAAAAGGTGGTTCGCCTGCATGGCACAGAGTGGCAAGAGACACAGCGTTTCTACCATTATCTGCAGCAATCCTGGCAGCAGTGGAGTGCTGAGATGAGCGCAGTCAGTGCGGGGGTATTGCAAGAGCAGGTTGAGCACATTGGTGTTATCGAACAGCAGGATAAATGGTTCAAGCGTTCTGAGTTGAGCAAACTGCAACAACAAATCCGTCAGGCTTTCGGGGCATTACCGATGCCGGTTGTGCGGCTGGATGAATTTGATAATTGTCGCGAGGATTATCAGCGATGTCTGCAATGGCTGCAGCATGGCCAACGTAGCGTCGTGCAGCGCAACCAGCAGTGGACCGAGCGTATGTTGGAAACCCACCGCGATTTCTTCCAGACTATTGAAACTTCGCCACTGAATGTGTCGCAAAGCCGAGCGGTGGTGAACGGTGAGGATTCCGTCCTGGTGCTGGCCGGTGCGGGCAGCGGCAAAACGTCGGTCTTGGTCGCGCGGGCCGGGTGGTTGTTGCGTCGTCAGGAGGCCGAACCAGGGCAGATCCTGCTGCTGGCATTTGGCCGAAAAGCCGCTGATGAAATGAACGAGCGCATTCAGGATCGCTTGGGGAATGTCGCCATTCAGGCCAAAACCTTCCACGCGCTGGCGCTACAGGTGATTCAGGAAGGGAGCCGCAAAGCCCCGGCAATCAGCAAGCTGGAAACCGACAGCAAAGCGCGCCGGGCGTTGTTGATAAAACACTGGCAACAGCAATGCACAGAGAAAAAAGTGCAGGCTAAAGGCTGGCGTCAGTGGTTGATAGAAGAGTTGGAATGGGAGATCCCTGAAGGGGATTTCTGGCATGACTCGCGCCTGGCGGAGCGCTTGGCCGGGCGTCTTGAGCGTTGGCTGGGGTTGATGCGCACCTATGGCGGCAGTCAGGCCGAGATGATCGCGCTGGCTGATGAAGAAATCCGCGATCTATTCGCCAAACGCATCCGGTTGATGGCGCCGTTGCTGAAAGCGTGGAAAGCCGCGCTGAAGGAAGAGGGCGCGGTGGATTTTGCCGGGCTAATCCATCAGGCGGTCAATATTCTGGATAAAGGGCGTTTTATCAGCCCGTGGAAACACATTCTAGTGGATGAGTTCCAGGATATCTCGCCGCAACGGGCCCAACTGCTGGCAGCATTGCGCAGGCAGAATAAGCAGGCCTGCCTGTTTGCCGTCGGGGATGACTGGCAGGCTATTTACCGCTTTAGCGGTGCAGAACTTACGCTGACGACCGCATTCGCCGCGAATTTTGGCGAGGGTGCGCAATGTGCCTTGGATACCACCTATCGTTTCAACGATCGTATTGGTGAAGTAGCGAACAGCTTTATCCAGCAGAACCCGCATCAGCTGAAAAAGCCGCTTAACAGCCTGACCCAAGGCAATAAAAAGTCGGTGGTTATTTTACCGCAGGAACAGTTGGAAGCCTTGTTGGACAAGATGAGTGGTTATGCAAAACCAGAGGAACGCATTCTGGTGTTGGCGCGTTACCATCACCTGAAACCCGATGAGTTGCTAAAAGCAGCAACGCGCTGGCCGAAGCTGAATATTGAGTTTATGACCATACATGCCAGCAAAGGGCAGCAGGCGGAATATGTGATTATTGCCGGGCTGCACGAGGGCAGTGATGGATTCCCGGCAATGGCCCGTGAATCGTTGATCGAAGAGGTGCTATTACCGCAGCCGGAAGATTTCCCTGACGCTGAAGAGCGGCGGTTGCTGTACGTGGCACTGACGCGCGCCAAACATCAGGTGTGGCTATTGCAGGATCGCGAATGCCCGTCGGTGTTTGTTGAGCAATTACAGGATATCGGCGTACCGCTGCAGAAAAAGCCGTGAATGCAGGCCTGGTGGCAGCACCAGGCCTTGGCGGTTATTTCAGACGAGCTTCGAGATACTTTTGATAATCAGGAATGGTGATCTCGATTTCGCGTTTGAACATCGGTGAGTCGATGAGGAAATCGGCGGTGGAGCGGTTGGTGGCAACGGGAATGTTCCAGACGGTCGCCAGGCGCAGCAGCGCCTTCACATCGGGATCGTGCGGTACGGCGTTGAGCGGATCCCAGAAAAAGATCAGCATATCGATCTTGCCTTCAGAAATGAGTGCTCCAACCTGCTGGTCACCCCCCATCGGGCCGCTCAACATGCTTTGAACCGGGATGCCGCTGGCGCGCTGGATCAAATTGCCCGTGGTGCCAGTGGCATAAAGTTGATGTTGCGTCAGTATAGCCTTGTGATCTTCAACCCATTTCAGCAGAGCTTGTTTACGATGATCGTGTGCAACCAGCGCGATGTGCTTGCGTGCGGCGATGGTGCGGGTGGTCTGTTCCATATCAGTGTCCTTGGCAACTCAAATGATTTGCTACAGATTACTGAAACTGTTTTTCACTGCCCAGCGTTAACGCCGTAAAATGCGAGTAAAACACGCCTTTGCATAAGAAAGGCGTGAATGAATCTCAATGAGTGACACGTTGGCTGGCCCAATTGATAAAACGCTTTTGCGTTTCTTTATCGGCCTGCAAGAACCAGTATTGCAGCATCTGCTCTGATACGTTTTCCCCTTTCATGGTAATCACCTTCTGGTTGGCCTTGGCGGAGTTTGGCGGATCTGCGATGATGGTGGCACGCAGATGTGCCAGTGCGGGCACAGACGCTGGGCGAGCCTGAGCGTTGTAATCGGCTATTACTTTTTCCAGATGGGTATCGGCAGACAACGTATGCATCGGCAGCACATCGCGTTTTACCGCTAGCGCTTTGCCGTTCTTATCAGTGATTTTATAATTCAACACATCATCAAAGTGCCTGCTTTCGCGTTCATTTTCGATACGTGGCAGTTCAATGCTTACCGAACTGACATTCTGACTATTGAACACTACTATCAATGGCAGTGAGGTATACAACACTTGAGTCCGTGCATTCTTGCGTATGGATTTGGTGACTTTGAACAGCAACTGATGCTGTCCACCATCCAGCTCCAGGCTGTCTGCGCCTTTTAATAATGAGCCGGTTATTTTCTTGCCATCAACCACCAGTAAATCGATATCCGGTGAAAGTTTCAGGGTTGTAGCTGCGGCCGATACACTCAGCGAAAGACTGAATAGCCCCGCAACCACCAAACCAAATTTCATCGCTATTTCCTTTTCGTAGGACATGGTGATAAGTGTTGAGTACAGCGCAGGTTGTGTCAAAGTTTTTCAATATTACTCATTAATTTACATTTTAACATATTTATAAATATTTTGAATTAAAGCACCGCGGGTGTGTCGCGAAGAAATACTCACTGAGATAGAGCCTTCGCTTACACTTGAGAAAGGAATTTCCCCTACACCCTATCGGGAGTGAAAGATGCAAGATCAAGAGATTGCAGGCGTGCTGAAGCAGGTAAAAACGATTGCGTTGGTGGGTGCCAGTGATAATCCTGGTCGGCCCAGTTACGGTGTGATGGCCTATTTGCAGGCTCAAGGATACCAAGTGACGCCGGTCAGCCCGAAACTGGCGGGGCAGACGCTGCTTGGCCAGGAGGTTTACGCCAAACTGGAAGACATTCCTTATCCTATCGATATGGTTGATGTATTCCGCAACGCTGAGGCGGCTTACGGTGTGGCACAGGAAGCGATCGCTATCGGTGCCAAGGTGCTGTGGTTGCAAATTGGGGTTATCAGCGAACAGGCTGCGGTGCTGGCTGGGGATGCAGGGCTAAAAGTGATTATGGATCGCTGCCCGAAAATAGAGATCCCACGCTTGGGCCTTGAGCGCTGAATCCGCTAAAAATAAGGGCCTGGCCTCATATGCCAAGCCCTTACGCAGGTTTCTCAGGCTTTGGTGCTCAGTTGCGCAGGCGTGGAGCCTGTAACTGGTGGCGGATAGATTCCGCCAGTTCATCCAGCGAGGGTTGTTCCGGATGGGCATCCTGTTCTTCACCCGCTAACTGTACTTCAGCCAGATAAGTGTGAACCGGTTGACCTTCTTCGTCTTCCATCACCACGTGATACCAAGGTGCGAGACGCAGCTCATCGTTGGCTGCAATCTCGTCAGCTTTGGGTTGCTCCAGAGAGTATTCAGGGTCGATATCAATAACCACGCCCAAATACCCCAGCAGTTTATGCCGTACCTGCTGTCCAATACCGAACTTACTGGCAATCATGATGACCTCCTGAGAAACAGTGCTTTGCCTTCTATATGAGGGCAAAACAGCGTATTTCAAGTTACATCACCCGACACGCAAACCCTTTCAAGTACAACCCTTCAGGGTAAGTTGCGATCACCGGATGATCGGCAGCTTGCCGGAACTGCTCTATAAATTGTACATCACGCCCGGCATCTACAGCGGCATCGGCTAAAATTTTCTGGAATAAATCGGTTGGCATCAGGCCGGAACAAGAGAAGCTGAGCAAAATACCACCCGGGTTCAACAATTGTAGCGCTAACATATTGATGTCTTTATAACCACGGCAGGCACCAGCCAGTTGATTCTTGTTTTCGACGAACTTGGGCGGATCCATGATGATCAGGTCGAATTTTTCACCTTGTGTACGATAGCTGCGCAGCAACTGGAAAACATCGTCACGCACAAACTCTGCCTTACTCAGATCCAGTTGGTTCAGCTCAACGTTCTGTTTGGCGATATCCAGCGCCGCCTGTGAAGTGTCCACGCTGATGACCTGTGTACAACCGCCCATCAATGCCGAAACCGCGAAAGCACCGGTATAGGAGAAACAGTTCAGTACGCGACGGCCAGCAGAATAGTTGCGCGCAGCCAAGCGGCTATCACGCTGATCGAGATAAAAACCGGTCTTATGGCCTTGCTGGATATCTACCAGCAATTTCATACCGTGTTCGGTAATTGGCAACAGAGCAGGGGGCAGATCGCCCAAAACCAGGCCTTGTGCTAAAGGCAGGCCTTCTTTTTTACGCACGGCAACGTCGGAGCGATCGTAGATGGCGCACTCTGGGTAGCAGTGCTGCAAGGCCGAAATCAGTGGCGCTCGCTGATATTCTGCGCCAGCGGAAAGCAATTGCAGCACCAGGAAGTTTTGGAAGCGATCGATGGTGATCCCCGGCATACCGTCAGACTCACCGGCAATCAGGCGATAACCATTCAACCCATCACGTTTTGCAACCCAGTCACGCCAGCTTTGCGCCTGTTGCAGACGACGGATAAAGAACGCAATGTCGATCTCTTCATCTTGTTGGAAGGTCCAGACGCGCGCGCGAATTTGTGATTCTGGCGAGTAAGCGCCGCGCGCCAGCCATTTGCCATGGCTATCGAGAATATCAATGGTTTCGCCAGAGAGGGCTTTACCTTCAAGGCGCAGAACTGCACCAGAGAAAACCCATGGATGGCGACGAAGTAAGGACTTTTCACGTCCCTTTGCGAGAAACAGGCGTACGGTCATAATTAAGTATGCTGCCAGCTAGATAAAAAAGAGTCACACTCTCTGGGCATCAGCGCAGAAAATGCCATAAACGAAAAATCGATAAGGAGTCGATTATGACACAAGTTTGTATTGCCGCGTATGTCTATGGGCTAGTGCAAGGGGTGGGGTTTCGCTATAACACGCAGCATAAAGCGACGGCGCTAGGGCTAACCGGTTATGCACGCAATCTGGATGATGGCAGCGTTGAAGTCGTCGCCTGCGGTGAACAGCCGCAGGTTAATCAACTGGTTGAATGGTTAAAAAGCGGTGGCCCACGTGGTGCCCGCATTGAGCGCGTGCTGGTGGAGCCGCAAGGCGTCGCCGATCACAAAGGGTTCAGCATCCGCTACTGAATGTTAGATGCATTTCACCGGCTTTGGCAGGCCAGCGATTTTTGTCGCCTGTTTGGCCGGGCCTTTCGGGAACAAACGGTAAAGATAACGGCTGTTGCCTTTCTCTTCGCCGTATTTCTGTGCCATGGCTTTCACCAGCATGCGGATAGCGGGTGATGTATTAAATTCCTGATAGAAACTACGCACAAAACGCACCACTTCCCAGTGTGCTTCCGTCAGCACGATCTCCTCCTGCGCCGCGAGTAGCGGGGCTAAGCCTTCTTGCCAGTCGGCGCTGTTTTTCAGGTAACCTTGGGCGTCAGTTTCAATTGTCTGACCTTCAAACTCCAACATACTGCCTCGGTAACAAATGATTTATGGCGAGCATCAGTCTAGCAAATTTTGGCTTCGGCAAAAAATAAAGCCCCGCAGGATTTGCAGGGCTTGGGATCTTGCCAAACGCTCAATCAGTTGCTGCGGGCAAAGCCCAGAATGCTCAGCAGGCTGATGAACATATTGTACAGTGATACGTACAGGCTGACGGTGGCACGGATATAGTTGGTCTCGCCGCCATGAATGATATTGCTGGTTTCCCACAGGATGGCGCCGGCAGAGAACAGAATAAACAGTGCGCTAATCGCCAGGTGCAGGGCAGGGATTTGCAGGAACAGGTTAGCAATTACTGCCACCAGCAGTACCACGAAACCCGCCATCAGCATGCCAGAAAGGAATGACATATCTTTACGGGTAGTCAGCACATAGGCTGAACAACAGAAGAACACCGCTGCGGTACCACCCAGTGCCAGCATGATCAGGTCGCCAGCGCCAGCGTTGAGGAATGAACTCAGGATCGGGCCGAGGGCATAGCCCATAAAGCCAGTAAAGGCGAAAGCAGCCAGAATCCCGGCAGGGCTATTTGCCAGCTTGTGAGTCAGGAACATCAGGCCATAAAAACCGACCAGCATTAACAATAACCCAGGAGCAGGTAAGCCAAGCATGGTACTGGCCGTTGCGGTCAGGGCAGAAAAGCCCAGCGTCAGTGATAGTAGGAAATAGGTGTTACGCAGCACTCGGTGCGTGCTCAGCAACGAATCGCGCGAGGAGGATGAGACGACAATGCGGTCCATAATGATCTCTCTTATCAGGTCATCACAAAATTAGCCACGATGATAGGCAGCACAAACGTTTGATTAAAGAGTGTTTACTCATCTTTACTCATTAGCGATCGCGCTGGGGCTCTGGACATGATAAATGGCGATTTCTTCAGCGTACAGTGGCTATATGCCTGTTTTTCGCTCGGTTAAACGGTTTCAGGCTTTACAAGCGGATCGGCTGTGTTTATAGTTCGCTTCGTTGCGGAGGGGTGGCCGAGTGGCTGAAGGCAACGGTCTTGAAAACCGTCGACGGGAAACCGTTCCAGAGTTCGAATCTCTGCTCCTCCGCCATTTCTTCTTTCTAGTTGTTTCCTAAAGATTTCTCCCTAAAAAATCCCAATTGCTACACACAGATGCTACACAGGGCTTCCCTATGCGCACTCATCTGGTTAAACGTGGCTCACGCTATTACCTCCGCAGAAGAATCCCTTTATCTCTAATCTCCCATTTCCAACGAACAGAAATCCTCAAGGCTCTAGGCACGTCCAATCGCTTTGAAGCAGAAAGGTTGGTCCGGCTGGAAGGTTATCGCCTCAGACTGCCCCCGATTTACGAGCAGAATCACCAGCGCATTTTGTTTTAGAGCCAGCGACATCGCTGGATAACGGGGCAGGGTGTGGTTAGCTATCAGTTTTTATTAGCTATTATTGCATTGTTCACTAAAATGAAACCTCGATGTAATAGACGGTTTTTATTCTTGTTTTTCTATATTTAATCATGGACTGATGTTTTCTATGGCGTCAATCAATGTTTAAGTGACGCCCCTATTTCCTGGAGAGCTTATGTTAGCCGGTTTTAAGAAAAATATTATTTCCCTGTCCCTTCTATCCATCGTGGTATTGGTATTAGACGCGGCTTTGTTGAATAAATCATATTTGGACAAAAGAACCCCTTGAATGTGCATATACCTCAGGCAACGCGCACACTTTTTGGCATACCCGCGAGCGT
>JBAQHZ010000081.1:0-4519 GCA_049288585.1 Chania sp. | reverse complement strand
GCAACTCGAATTATTTTGGGTATAAAGGAATTAAAGACCGATTGCCCAACGTAAGAACTCCTTCTTTTGCTCATCACTCATCTGCAAATAAAGTTTTTGCAGGGTGCTGAGAGGTGGGGTCTTATCCTCTGCCTTGTCTTGTGTTTTCACTTCAGCGACAGGTTGTTGAATGGTAGCCGGTAATAATTTGGCGTAATCCGTTCCGAACCTATTATATGCCGGTGAAACAGGTTGAGTATGGAAAGGGATGGACTTCCCCTGCGAGTCCGTCAGGTAAAACGTTGGCGACTTAGCCACTGCCTGAGTTTCATTCGCATTGAGCGGTATTTCTGTTTTTAAATCAATATGACTATTAGGGCTTACGGTAAAGGTTAATATCTGAGCGTTCGAAATGACACGCCCTTGGCTTTCATTCATTGAGCTAGGATCGTTAGGGGCATCAAAACGCACAATTAACGTCTGTTCACCGTCGGGTAATGTAGCAGAATTACTGAAAGCATTTATTTGTGCTGATTGTGCAGCCAGAATATTAACGTTGTCACCAAAGTTAAGCGTGACCGCCGCATGGCTGTTCATCACAGCTCCTAACAGTAATAAAGATATAAACGTAATTCTCATCATGATCCCACCTTTCGATCTTCTATAATATAAGCAGCGAGTGTGACCTGAGTTTATTGAGCAAGCTGTTTTTAAGTCAGCAACTCTGATAAACGAGGAAAGTTAATACACAGGCAACTTGAAATATGACGGTTATATACCCAAAATAATTCGAGTTGCTTGTAGGCGGCAACTGAGCGAAGCCCCAGGAGCTTACTTAGGTAAGTGACTGGGGTGAGTAAAGGCAGCCAACACCCAAGCAACTTGAAGTATGACGGGTATAACGTCAGAATTCGTAACGCAGACCTAGGTGATAGAAACTATCTTCGGCTGAACTGCCACCAAATGAAACCTTACGGCCTGTGTCCACGTTTGTTCCATTCTGTCCATTACGCAGAATATAGGCGCTGTAAATTGAACTGCGCGGAGTGAGTTTATATTGCACTTCAAACGTGGTATCACGCAGAGTTAATTCGTCACCGCCAGTATTATTCAGATAGCGATAGCCAGTACGTAATACCCAATCATTAGTCACGTTATAAACGGCGGTGAATTCCCAATCTTTATCCTTACTGTCTGCTCTGCCGTTGCTATAACTTACGGTATCTGAAGAGTACAGCAGGCCTAACATAACTGGGCCCAGATAATAGCGGGTACCAATACCTCCGTAGGTGAAGGTATCTGCCCCATTGGTACGATTACCCAAATTTTGTGCTGCACGGGTTTTCTGGAAGGCGATAACCGGCACGAGTTTACCCGCTGTTCCCATATCGAACGTATAACGTGTGGCGGCATTGTAGCCATAGTCCAGATCTGATGTGCCGTTACCAATAATGTACGCGGTAGAAACGTCAAGGTTACCGATATTATTCTGATACTGAACGGTGCCATCTTGGCGGAACACCTGCACTGCGGTTGGATCAATAAAGCGAGCCTGGCGGCCTGTAGCGACATCTGAACTGGCGAAAACGTCACCGATGTCGGTAAACATAATCAGGCCGGAAGAGACTCGACCACCGGTAATTTTGCCGTACTGCGCCAAATCCAAACCGGCCCAGACGTAGCGAGCTGTCAGGCTATCGTTATTACCCTCGACATTATTGGCATATTCGGCGGCGTTCACCTGATATTGTGCCAAGCCAATAATTGCAACCTGATCATTGACAACCTGACGACCAATAAACCCCAAACGCCCGTCAAAGTCACCTTGTGTGCTACCGGTTTTCTTGTCAGAGACATTGAATCCAAAGCGACCATAAAGCTCAACGTTCGAGCCATTGTCTTCCTTATAGATCACTGCAGCGTGAGCAGTCCCACTAGCAATAATGGATGCCAGTACTGTTTTTAATATGATTTTTCTCATGTTCAACCCGTTGGTGTTTTAATAGTGATGTAATGCTATTGTTTAGCGGGGAGAATAATGTATTCTATTATTAAAATGTAAAAGGAATATTTTATTCTTTTTTGGATATTGAGATCTGCGTCAAGAAATTTTAAAAATGGGTTGGTGATGCGGGGCAAGCGGCAGCGACGCAGTAAGCAACGGTCTGGCTTACTATCGTGCCGATCGCAGAGTTGAGGGTAAGATTCGGTTCCTAATCAGGAAGTGTTTTATTTTCATCACGGTAGCCAAAAACACGAACGGTTTTGACACTGTGGAACCAGTGAGCTATTTCCCCAACGGCACCACCAGCGGCGTATGCGAAACAGGATCGTCGATGATCATACACTTCAGCCCATACACCTCTTCGATCAACTCGGGCGTCACGATATCTTTCGGCGTGCCTTCGGCCACCACTTTACCGCCGCGCATGGCGATCAGATGAGTGGCATAGCGGCAGGCGTGGTTCAGATCGTGCAGTACCACCACCAGGGTATAACCGTTTACCCGATTCAACTGGCGTAGCAGCTCCAGCAGATCAATCTGATGAGTGATGTCCAGCCAGGTGGTGGGTTCATCCAGCAACAACAGCGGGGTTTGCTGCGCCAAGACCATCGCAATCCACACCCGCTGGCGCTGCCCGCCGGATAAGGTATCCACCGGTTGATCCGCTAACTGCGCTACGCCGGTAGAATGCATGGCCTGCTCAACTGCCTGCTGATCCTCTTCCCGCCAGCGGCTGAACAGACGCTGATGCGGGTAGCGGCCACGCGCCACCAGATCGAACACCGTAATATCGCCGGGGGCGATCGAACTTTGCGGCAGCAATCCAAGCTGGCGGGCGACGTCTTTGGTGGCGTAATCGCGGATCTGCTGGCCGTTGAGCCAAACCGAACCGGCCTGTGGCTGCATCAGGCGGCTGAGCGTTTTTAACAGCGTAGATTTACCACAGGCGTTCGGGCCGATAATCACCGTCAGTTCGCCGTGCGGAATGGAGACTGACAGATCGCGTGCGACGATCTTTTTGTCGTAGCTCAGCGTCAGGTTTTCGGCGCGCAGCGGCGCAGTTAACAGGTTTTCAGCATTCATTTTTTTCGCGACTCGCGGATTAATAACCAGATCAGATAAATGCCCCCCAGGCTGACGGTCAAAACACCAACCGGTAACTGGTAGGGCATAAACAGGCGTTGGGCGACGACATCAGCCGCCAGCAGCAGTAACGCGCCAGTTAAGGCCGTCAGCAGCAGCACGTTCTGGTTGGCGCACAGGCGGCGGGCGATCTGCGGTGCCACCAGGGCAATGAACGAGATCGGGCCAGCCACGGCGGTGGCTGCGGCAGTGAGCAGCACCCCGGCCAGGAACAGCAGCAGGCGCGAACGCTCAACCGCCACCCCCAGCGCGCAGGCGGTATCATCGCCCATTTCCAGCAGCCGCATGCGCCGCGCCAGGGCGGCCAGCAGCATCACCGCCAGCAGGATCACCAGCACGGCAGGCAGGCTTTTTGCCCAAGAGATGCCGTTGAGCGAACCCGCGCTCCACAAACCGGCGGTCATCGCCGATTCCAGCGACGCGCTGACGATCATCCAGGTGTTTAGGGCAAACAGCAGAGCGCGTACCGCAATACCGACAATAATCAGGCGGAAAGCCTCCACGCCGTTGCGCCAGGCCAACAGGTAAATCAGCCCGGCGGTGATCAAGCCCCCGGCCAGAGCACCAGAGGTGATACCAAGAATGCTGCCGTTAAACAGCACGATCACTACCAGTACGCCGCTGTAGGCGCCGGTATTGAAGCCGATCACGTCCGGGCTGCCGAGTGGGTTGCGCAGTAACGATTGAAAGATCGCTCCGCTGAGGCCAAGAGCTGCTCCCAGCAGCAGCGCCAGAGCGACGCGCGGTAAGCGCCATTGGGTGACGATAACGGCCAAATTAGCCGGGCCTTCGCCGCGCAGTGCATCGATCACTTGCATGGCACTGAGCTTGAGCGTACCGGAACCGAGGGCATAAACCGCCAGCGCCAGGCAGGCGAACAGCAAGAGCAAGGCCGTTGCCAGCGGGCGCGCCAGCCGCAGTGGTTTTTTGGCGAGGGTTTGGTGAGAAACCATTAGGCTCATCTTATCCCCCTCGCCGGAACATGCGGCGCTGGCGTACCAGCATAATCAGCACCGGCGCGCCAATCAGCGACAGCACGATAGAAACCTGCAACTCGCCCGGCACCAGAAAGCGGCCAATCAGATCGGCTGTCAGCAGCAGAATCGGCGTTAACACCAGAGTCCAGGGCAGCATCCAGCTCAGTTCTGACCCTGCAAACCGCCGGGCAATATGCGGCATCATTAACCCGACAAAGGCGATTGGGCCAACGGCGGCGGTTGCACTACCGCACAGCAAGGTAATCGCCAGCAGGCCGAGTAACTGGGTGCGCACAATGCCGGTGCCCAGTGCAGCAGCCAGTTCGCTGCCCATGCTTAGGCTATTCAGCGCCTTGGTCAGCCACAGGGTAATTAACGTCCCCAATAGGATCGGCAGGGCGGTGGTGCGCACCAC
>JBAQHZ010000080.1:0-3386 GCA_049288585.1 Chania sp. | reverse complement strand
CACTTGAGCAGTTCGAATATATTTAAACGTTAGTGGCACGGAAACAATTTGCCCACTACTGGTTGTTTTAGTATTCACCTGGAATTGATTAGGGGTACCTTTCGATGAAGTGTCCAACCCTAATGGTTTTGCCACGGTTTGGTTATTGTAAAATACCTGCACCCCTACGCCACTCACCGTTGAATTGGGTGAAAGGCTAATAACGTTTGAGGTATTGCCTACGTTCGACGCATCCGAAATGGTCATCCAGGGTGTGAGCCCAGAATTACAGCTTAATTGTACCGTTGTGGAAAACGCGCCAAAATTCCCGTTCACTGGGGGTAATTGCGCAAGGCCATATTGGCCGAGTGGAATAGCTACGTTTTTGGCCGTCGTCACCTGACATGCCAACGCCTGCACATTGATATTCGATGCGTTAACAGCGATGTTTGAAGTTTGCTTAAAAACACCATCCTGATAGCACGTAAAGGTTGCAATATTCTGTGAAGGAAACGTATTCACGCCAGCAGATAAAATACCAGGGAGCTTGACGAAAGCAAACTGCACATTTGCCCCCAGGCTAGTTGAGCCGTTAGTTGGCCCCCCCGGAAAAGGATAAACTTCCGTCGCACTATTGGTTAATGGCGTCCATAAAGGCGCATTAGTATCTCGTGCCCCCATAATCCAGCCAACCCCACGAATATTGGAAGAAAATATAGTATACGTAGAACCGTTAATCGTCGTCGTATAGCCTGAAGATGGACTAACCGAAGTAATTACTGCCTTATTTAACATGCCGGTACTCTCACAAAATCTTGTCTGACTACCGGTTGCGTTCCATCCCCCCGTTAATAAATTAAAATCATACACCGCATCGATGGGGTTTTGATAATTGATGCTCGCTGGACTCAGGGTCAAATTTAAGCTGTATCCCGTAAACGCGGGCAACATCAATAAAAGGCATAGCAATTTTTTCTTCATAATATTTTTCTCATCTATAACAGATCATCGAGTCAGTATTTATTCACTGATTACTCGGCGATACAGATTGCCGTCATTTGGATTACCGAGACACTTTTATTCACCGGCAAGGAGAAGTCGGCCCAACACTGTTGGTCACTACGTTCTCCCCATTTAACCTGCAAGCGCCCTTTTGTTGGTAGGCCGTTCAGGTAAACTTCACCGTTGTCACCTACGATGCCGGTGATGCTCTCAGCTTTGGAACTGTCAGCTTTTACGAGGGACACGGCAGCACCAAAGGGAATACTTTGCCCTTGGGTAGCCAGTTTAATCAGTGCTCGCCAGCCAACGTGCGTTTCAAAATCGGCCCAGACAACCGCTCCGCGGGTAGGTACCACAGTGGAGCTCGTACTCGCCAGGTCAACATTGTTACCCAAGCTTTCTACATCGAGCTGGATACTGTTACGCTGATAAGGCGTCAAATAGGGCACTACAGCATAACCCAGAGAGTTAGTTGTAATACCTGACTGGTTTTTGACGGCAACGTTATCTGCCTCAGGCGCTCTGACAATCGCCACGGTTTCCCCCAACGGTTGAGAGAGCGTTATCCCTTCTGGATGCACTACAACGCCGCCTTGCACACCGTAGTTAACACGTTGTGAGTGCGAGTTATAGCTATAGCCGCCATTCACGGTACCGTTGCTGCCTCTGTAAGACAGAGCTAGGTTGCCATTACTCTGTTGGTCTTTATTGCCATAGCTTTGCTGGATACCATAGTTCAAGGCGTTATCCAGCGCGTTACCACTTAACCCAACTTGCATGTTACTTGCACCACGATTATCCGTCCCCATACTGCTATTAATACGGCTATTGGGTAACCAGGCGTCAAGCGGGATACTCACATTAAAGGCGACCAAGTGGTTAGCCTTGCTATTGCCGGGCATATCACTGTAAGCATAGTTCACGCCATAGGTCACTGAGTTCCAGCTTGAATTAAAACCGGCGCTGGTGGTTTTTTCCGTTCCTGCGCGGCCCCAAAAATCTTGCTGGTAGCTATTCAGATAGATAGAACCATAGCTCCCTAAAGTTTGGTTGATACTCACTTGCAAGCGTGAGCGCTTATTCATTCTCGTCTGTACCAGTTGCTCGTTATTGGCTTCAGAGAAGTCATAATACCCTTCCGTTGAATAGCGATAGCCAGCCAAGGTGACCGAGGTGCCGCTACTTAACAGACTTTTAGCATACTGGAAGCGATAAGATTTCCCACGTGATGTATCGCCAGAAAAGTCAGTCTTGGCATCGGTAATATCAAAGGATAACGCACCTAAACTGCCTAAGTTGAACCCAACACCCAATACCAGAGCCAAATAGTCAGGTGAGTACAGCCCCCCACCATATAATGTGGTATTTAAAGGAAGGCCATAGTTTAGCGTTGACTGAACAAACTGAGGTTCTTTAATCTGGGTTGAGTTATCTCTATATTTCCCACCGATCAATGAGTACTTTAATTGCCCTTCACGCTGCATAATAGGCACGGATGAGAACGGGGTAATAAACGTCTGTACACTACCATCCGTTTCCTCCACGCTCACTTCTAGGTTGCCGCTACCCGACGTGGGATAAAGATCGTTAATTTCAAATGGCCCGGCAGACACATAGGCTTGATAGATAATATAGCCGCTTTGCCGCACGGTTACTTTGGCATTACTTTGTGCAATACCTTTAACTACGGGAGCAAACCCGCGTAGGCTGTAGGGCAACATACTTTCGTCAGACGCCAGGCGCACGCCGGTAAACTGAATGCTGTCAAAAATATCACCCGACGAAGCCACTTGCCCAACTGTAAATTGGCTCTTTAATGCAGCAATGTCACGTTCTAAATAGGTACTGATGCTTTCCCAGCGACGTTCGCTATTACTCTGGGAATAAACTGAATAGTTGCGCAAGCGAAAGGCGCCCATATTGGTACCACTTTGCAACCTCAGAAAGTTTACATTCTGGCCTTCTGATTCATTCTGCCAGGTTTTCGAGCCGCTAAGCCCATAATTTAGCGTAAGTGCTCTCATTCCCTGCTGCCATTGCTCAGGGGGAACATACCCTCTGGCAGTGGATTTTATGGCGATCTGCGGTATGCTAATCAGCAGCTTTTGCTGAGAAAAGTCGAACTTCACCCTCGCATCAGGAATATAGTTTTTAATCTTATCTACGTTGGCATCGTCAGCCAGTCCTGATAACTCAGAGGAAAAATTCGGGTTCACCCCCCAATCAAGCCACTGCTTTTTAGTCAGCTCAGGTGATAATTCATTATCATCTACACTGACAAAGTTAATCTCTGTGAGTTCGATAAAGTCATTATTGAGATAAACTTCAACGGTGTATTTCCCTGGTATCTGGCCACTTTGCTTTGAAAATACCGCCAAGGTATCAACATCCGCAATAGACTGCAT
>JBAQHZ010000079.1:0-3554 GCA_049288585.1 Chania sp. | reverse complement strand
TATACCCTTCATACTTCAAGTTGCTTGGGTGTTGGCTGCCTTCGTTCACCCTGGTCACATAGCTTATCTATGCTCCCAGGGCTTCACTCCGTTGCCGCCTACAAGCAACTCGAATTATTTTGGGTATAGAGCTTATCAAGTGCCATTCGTGGCGCTTGAGGTTGATGACAAAGTGGTCTTTAAGCCTGAGATACCCGGGCCTAGCGCACCGAGGGGCGCTCCGGCGGCTTACGCCTCGGCACGCTCTCCCTAATAACCGGCTTTGTCAGCAGTCTGAAGCGCCATTCGTGGCGCTTTTTTTATCTGCGCTATCCCTGCTCAAATTGCCGCTAAACCGACGATACAGGTTCTGCTACCGGCCACACTACCCCAACCGGGTGAACACTTATCGTTTGCTGCGTACATTCGTTTAAGCAGTGTGGCGCTGTAGCTAGCACCCAGGGAGTGGGATAGCGGCGCCTACCTGCAGAGGGGTGATTAAGTGGTGGTTAACCGCTGAAAGCACGTTATCAGCCCGGCATTGCCCGGGTTTTTTTGTACCTGGCGTATGGCGATAACCTTCTATCCACAACGATGAAATTTAAAGAAATGATGAGGATTACCATGAAAAAGATAGCGATTTATTCATTTGTAACAGGGGTTCTGGCATCAAGCGGCGCGTTTGCTGCCAGTGACAGTATTGTAGCAACGTCGGCCCCACCTCAGTATGAGGCCCCCAGCAAACAGGCCAGGGCGCTGTTCGCGGGTGATACCACAACCTATGTAAAATGTGTCTACAAAGTGGGCGGCCAGGATGACAGCAATCCAACCTCATCTTGGCTATGGGCGAAAGTGGGTAGCAACTATGCGAAGCTGAAAGGGTACTGGTACAACTCAATGCCGCTGGCAAACATGTTCTATACCGAAGCACCCAATGCGGAGGTGATGAACTTGTGCACCAGCACTCTGGCGGCCGCAGGCGTCAGCTCCACTATTGTTATCCCTTATGCCTCTGATTACACCCTGTCCTATTACTATGTGATTTGGAATCAAGGGGCTAACCAGCCGGTTGTCAACGTTGGTGGCAGGGGGCTTGACCGTATGGTGGTGTTTGGCGACAGTCTGAGCGATACCATCAACGTCTATAACGGCTCATACGGTACCGTGCCGAATAGTAAATCTTGGCTATTGGGCCACTTCTCTAATGGCAAACTTTGGCATGAATACCTTTCCACGGCCTTGAATCTGCCAAGCTATGTGTGGGCGACCGGCAACGCGGAGAGTGGAGAGAAACCGTTCTTTAACGGATTTGGTAAGCAGATGGATTCGTTCAGGGATTATCATGCTCACGCTAAAGGTTACGACATTGGCAAGACGCTGTTTACCGTACTGTTTGGCGGGAATGACTTTGTAACGGGCGGAAAAAGTGCCGACGAGGTTATTGGTCAATACACAACACAGCTGAATCGCTTGGCCCAATTAGGGGCAAAGCAGGTGGCGGTGTTCCGGCTGCCAGATTTTTCAGTGATACCCAACGTTGCCAAGTGGACGGACGCTGATAAGGCAAAGCTGAAAGAGAATAGCGTTCAGTTTAATGACAAGGTCGAGAAGCTTATCGCTAAGCTGAACGCCGAATATCCTCAAACGACGTTTTATACGCTGCAGCTGGATGAGGCTTTTAAACAGGTGTTGGAAAACAGCGGCCAATACGGTTTTGTGAATAAGACGGACACCTGCCTGGATGTTTCCCAAAGTGGCTACAGCTATGCCGTGGGGGGCGCTGCGAAAGCGGCATGTAAGAGCAGCAATGCGGCGTTTGTATTCTGGGACAATATGCACCCCACCACTAAAACGCACGGATTGTTGGCTGAGCTGTTAAAAGCTGAGGTGGTGCGGGGGCTTGCGGCTCCATAACCTATCGCCGAGCTTAGCTGATTTTTAACATTTTAATTGGCATAACCCACCCGCCTTATTGGCGGGTTTTTAATGGTGTATCCGTCCGGTGGTCCAGCCTCCCGCGCCGATCTTTTTTCTGCATAGGAGCTGCATAGTTATGTAAAGTCATGCGCGCGACCTTGCTTGTCTGATTGTTAATCAATTGATAGCGTTACTGATAAAAGCATCGGGATAACATAATATTCTAATTCTGCATGAAATCCTCTGGCGGTGATCAGGCAGGGCAGTTACTCTGAACCTTATGCTCGTCATAGGGGCACCAAAATCAAGAAGAGAGAAAAGTATGACTGATTCACAGATCCGCATCGCGATTGCGGGTTCCGGTGGCCGCATGGGGCGTCAATTGATTCAGGCGGTGCAGCAGGCGCAGGGCGTGGTGTTGGGGGCGGCTTTGGAGCGCCCAGGATCAAGCCTGGTGGGAACCGATGCCGGTGAACTGGCAGGTGTTGGGGCGTTGGGTGTCACCGTCAGCGACAGTCTGGATAGCGTGGCTAATGCTTTCGATATTCTGATCGATTTCACCCGCCCAGAAGGCACCTTGGCACATCTGGCGTTCTGCGTGGCACATAAAAAAGGCATGGTCATTGGCACCACCGGTTTTGATGATGTCGGTAAAGCGGCGATCGGCGATGCCGCACAGCATATCGGCATCGTGTTCGCGGCCAACTTCAGCGTTGGTGTCAACGTGATGCTCAAACTGTTAGAAAAAGCCGCCAAGGTGATGGGCGACTATACCGATATTGAAATTGTCGAAGCGCATCATCGTCATAAAGTGGATGCTCCTTCCGGCACTGCGCTGGCAATGGGCGAAGCCATCGCCGGGGCGTTGGGGCGTGATTTGAAAGAGTGCGCGGTTTACCAACGCGTTGGCTATACCGGTGAACGCGATCCGAAGAGCATCGGCTTTGCTACTATTCGCGCCGGGGATATCGTGGGCGAGCACACCGCCATGTTTGCCGATATTGGCGAGCGGATAGAAATTACGCATAAAGCATCTAGCCGCATGACTTTTGCCAATGGTGCGGTGCGCGCGGCATCCTGGATCACCAAGCAGCAAAAAGGGCTGTTTGATATGCGTGATGTCCTTGGTTTAGAGCAGTTATAATGTTTTGCATGCCATCGTGATGTGGTTGTATTGATCATAGTGCTATGATAATCGGACAATAATTTTATTGTCCTTTTTTTTAACCATAAAAATAGGGCTTACGTTCAATATCTATGATGTATGGCCTTTTAAAATCAGTTATCTTTTGCTTTATCTCCTTTTTCTCTCTTCATTTGTTCATTGGGGCTCTGTTTTAGCGGTCATCATGGTTTTTTTGTGTCATTGTGTCTCGCAACCGTTTACTAGCCCGAGTTTCCGTATGTTTTTATCGGTGTGAAGCCCATAAAACCGTGAGAACAGCAAAAATACGATAAAAAATGGCGCTTTGAGTAGACAAGTCAGATGCTCATCATTAAAATGCGCCCAATTTGCCAAAAATTAGCCTTGATGGTGGTTTTTGCATTGATTTAGGCGGTGAAATCTGAATTAATATGCAAATATTATGATTGATTATTCCTTGGAGGGTGTTTTGATTAAGTCAGCGCTATTGGTTCTGGAAGACGGAACCCAATTC
>JBAQHZ010000078.1:0-16482 GCA_049288585.1 Chania sp. | reverse complement strand
CCCCCACAGTGCGCAAAGCATGGCCTGGAAGATCAAGCGCCACAGCAACGACGAGCTGCGGCAGAAATTTATCGATAACACCGTGCCGCAGTTAGAGGCTCTGGGGATGACCGCACCAGATCCCGATCTCGCCTGGGATGAAGCCACGGGCCATTACCGCTGCGGCGAGATCGACTGGAACGAACTGTACGACGTCATCAAAGGCCGTGGGCAGTGTAACCACGAGCGCCTACAGGCCAAACGCCGTGCCTGGGATGAAGGCAGTTGGGTACGAGATGGTGCTATGGCGCATGCCGCTAAACGTGCGGCAAACGCTGCTTAACCGAGGAGAGAAACATGACTCACGCTGAATGGCCGCTGTATGAAGTGTTTATCCGTAGCAAACAGGGTTTGGCACATCGGCACGTCGGGAGCCTGCATGCCGCAGACGATCAGATGGCGTTGGAAAACGCCCGTGATGCCTACACCCGCCGCAATGAAGGCTGCTCGATCTGGGTGGTGCAGTCCTGCCACTTGGTGGCCTCACAGCCGGAAGACCGCGAAGCGTTTTTCGATCCGTCCGATGACAAAATTTACCGTCACCCGACGTTTTACACCATCCCCGACGGCATCAAGAACATGTAGAGGCAGGCAATGAAAACGATGACCGATGCCAAAATTACCTATGTCCTGCGCCAAGGTGACACACCGCTGATCCTGGCTCAACGCCTGTGCGGCTGGTGTGGCCATGCGCCAGAGTTGGAGACCGATCTGGCGCTGGCCAATATCGGCCTGGATCTGTTGGGGCAGGCCCGCAACTTTCTGGGCTATGCGGCGCAATTGGCCGGGCCGGGCTACAGCGAAGATCGCCTGGCGTTTGGCCGCGACGAGCGCGAATTCCGCAACCTGCTGCTGGCAGAGCAACCCAACGGCGGTTTCAATGACACTCTGGTGCGCCAGTTCCTGTTGGACGCCTACCACGTGCTGTTACACCGTGAATTAAGCCACAGTAAAGATAGCCAACTGGCCGCCATCGCTGCCAAATCATTGAAAGAAGCCGACTATCATCTGCGCTTCAGCCGTGGCTGGATGATCCGCCTGGGCGATGGCAATGAAATCAGCCATCAGAAAATCCAGCAGTCATTAAACGATTTGTGGCGCTTCACCGCCGAGCTGTTTCACGCCGATGCGATTGAGCTGGAACTGGCCGAACTGGGTATTGCCGTCGATCCGCGCCAGTTGCAGGCTCCCTGGCAAGAGCTAGTGAACAGCACTTTGCAACAGGCCACGCTGGCGCTGCCTAATGAACACGCCTTTCGCCACGGCGGCAAGCAGGGGCAACACAGCGAACATCTCGGTTTGATGCTGGCAGAAATGCAGTTCCTGCAACGCGCTTACCCGAACTGCAACTGGTAGAGGCCAAACATGCATATCACCCGGCTACAGCCCGCAGAAATTCCACAGATTTGGCACTGCTTGCAGCAGATTAGCGATCCAGAACTGCCGGTGCTGTCGATTACCGATCTCGGCATGGTGCGCAATGTGGAGCGTGACGGTGAAGGTTGGCGCATCACCTTTACCCCTACCTATTCCGGCTGCCCGGCGACCGAATTTCTGCTCCATGCCATTGAACAGACGCTGACCGCAGCCGGTTTCAGCCCGGTGCAGGTGGATATCTGTCTCAGCCCGGCCTGGACCACCGACTGGATGAATGCCGATGCCCGCCTGCGGCTGCGGGAATACGGCGTTGCACCGCCACAGGGGCAAAGCTGTGAAAAACCGCTGGTTCACGGCCCGGTGCAGTGCCCGCGCTGTGGTAGCGCCTCGACAGAAAAAATCAGTGAGTTCGGCTCCACCGCCTGCAAAGCGCTGTATCGCTGCTGCGCATGCCGGGAACCGTTCGACTACTTCAAATGTATTTAGGAGCCACCATGACGGTCTTTCATCGCCTGAATGTCGCAGCCATCGAACGCGAAACGTCGGATGCGGTAGCCATCACGCTGCGCGTGCCGGACGAATTGAAGTCTCACTACTGCTATACCCCTGGCCAACACCTGACGCTGAAAGCCAAGGTTAACGGCGAAGAGCTGCGCCGCTGCTATTCCATCTGTAGCGCCCCGCAGGAAGGCCTGTTGCAGATTGGGGTGAAAGCCATTCATCAGGGGCGATTCTCTTCTTTTATCAACCAAACGCTGCAAGTAGGCGACGAACTGGACGTGATGGTGCCGCAGGGCCGTTTCGGTTATCAGCCGCAACCCCATACCCAGGGTCACTATCTGGCGATTGCCGCCGGTTCGGGCATTACCCCAATGCTGTCGATCATCAAGGCCACTCTGCAACAGGAACCGCGCAGCCATTTCACGCTGATTTATGGCAACCGCACCAGCCGCTCGGTGATGTTCAAAGAGGCGCTGGCAGACCTGAAAAACCGCTATCCGCAACGCTTTCAGCCTTTGTACCTGTTCAGCCAGGAAAGCCTCGACAGCCCGCTGCTGAGCGGCCGCATCGATCGTGACCACCTGACCGCCATCGGTAAAACGCTGCTGGATTTCAACGATTTCGACCATGCCTTTATCTGTGGCCCAGAAATGATGATGGACGAAGCGCATACCGTGCTGGAGCAGGCCGGTATGCCTGCCGAACGTATTCATAGCGAACGCTTCAACACCAGCGGCATCGTTGCCCGCCCGGCCAACAGCGGCAATCGCAATGCCACTCAGGTAGAGATTCAGCTCGATGGCCGCCGCCTGAAGATCGAAGTCGGCACCGAGGATGACAGCATTCTTGATGCCGCACTGCGCCAAGGTGCCGACCTGCCCTACGCCTGCAAAGGCGGCGTCTGCGCCACCTGCAAATGCAAACTGAAAGCCGGTGCCGTGGATATGGCGGTCAACTACAGCCTGGAGCCGGATCAGTTGGCGGCAGGCTACGTCTTGAGCTGCCAGTCTTGGCCACGCGGTGAAGGCGTGGTGCTGGACTTTGACGTTTAGGAGCCACCATGGAAACCACCTGGATTTTACGTGAGCAGCACCAGCGCGTGGTAACGCTGCGGCTGCACCGCCCCGAGGCCCGCAATGCCTTGAGCACCCCATGCCTGGAGCAGTTGGTGTATCTACTGGAACAGGCCGATGCCGACGCTGAGGTGGGTGCCGTGGTGATCACCGGTGCCGCGCGCTTCTTTGCCGCCGGGGCCGACCTGCGTGAACTGCAACAGCAGGATGTCGCCGCCGCCCAGCTCGATCGCCGCCCTGTGTTATGGCAACGCTTGGCGCAATTCAGCAAACCGCTGCTGGCGGCCGTGAACGGCTACGCGCTCGGTGCCGGGTGTGAACTGGCGCTGGCCTGCGACATCGTGATCTGCGGTGAAAGCGCCCGTTTCGGCCTGCCAGAAATTACCCTGGGCCTGATCCCCGGTGCGGGCGGCACGCAACGGCTGATCCGCTGCGTGGGTAAATCCCGTGCCTATCAAATGGTGCTGACCGGCGAGGCGATCGACGCCCGCAGTGCACAGCAGGCCGGGCTGGTGAGCGAAGTCTGCGTTGATGCACTGACGTTGGAACGCACCCAACAGATCGCCCAACGCATCAGCCAGCAGGCACCGTTGGCGCTGCGTGCCGCGAAACAGGCACTGAAGCAGGCGCAGGAAATCGGCCTTAGCCAGGGTTTGCAGATGGAACGCCAGCAGTTTGTCACGCTGGCCGCCACCGACGATCGTCGCGAAGGCATTGCTGCCTTCTTCGAAAAACGCACACCGCATTACAAAGGGCGCTGATTTATGGAAAACGCATTAATTCTCAGCCACATCGAAGCCGGGGTGCTGACCATCACCCTAAACCGGCCGGATCGGCTCAACAGTTTCAACGATGAGATGCACCACCAGCTCAGCGAAGCACTGACCCTGGCCGAACGTGACGACAGCGTGCGCTGCGTGCTGATCACCGGTGCCGGGCGCGGTTTCTGCGCCGGGCAGGACTTGAACGATCGCAACGTTAGCGTGGAACAGGCTGCGCCGGATCTTGGCCTGTCGGTGGAGCGTTTTTACAACCCGCTGATCCGCCGCCTGACCGCGCTACCAAAACCGGTGGTGTGTGCGGTCAATGGCGTGGCGGCCGGGGCAGGTGCGGCATTGGCGCTGGCCTGCGATATCGTGGTGGCGGCCGACAATGCCAGCTTTATCCAATCCTTCTGCAAACTGGGGCTGGTACCGGATTCCGGCGGCAGTTGGTTCCTGCCGCGTTTGGCCGGGCACGCACGGGCTATGGGCATGGCGATGTTGGGCGACAAAATCAGCGCCCAGCAGGCGTTGGTCTGGGGCATGATCTGGCAGATGGTGCCCGCCGCAGAACTGGCCGAACACACGCAAAGCATGGCCAAACAGCTGGCAATGCAGCCCACTTACGGCCTGGGATTAATTAAGAAAGCGCTCTACAGCTCGGCCAGCAACACGCTCGATCAGCAGCTTGATCTAGAGCGTGATTTGCAGCGTCTGGGTGGCCGCAGCGCCGACTATCGCGAAGGCGTCAGCGCTTTCTTCGCCAAACGCCCACCGAATTTCAGCGGGAAATAACCATGAATATCACGGAAATGTCAGTGGCGGTGATCGGTGCCGGAACCATGGGGATCGGCATTGTGCAGGTGGCCGCAGCGGCAGGGCATCAGGTCAAGCTGTTCGATATCGCCCAGCCCGCCGCCGCTGGTGCGCTTGAGTTACTCGGGCAACGGCTGCGCAAACGGGTTGAGGCGGGTAAAGCCGATACCCACAGTACCGAAGCTCTGCTGGCCAACATCCAGTTGGCCCACTCATTGAGCGAACTGGCCGACAGCGGTCTGGTGATAGAAGCGGTGGCGGAAAAACTGGAGATCAAACAGAGCCTGTTTCGCGATCTGGAAATGATCTGCTCCCCTACCGCACTATTTGCCAGCAATACCTCGTCGCTGTCGATCACCGCCATCGCCAGCGCGTTACAACACCCAGAGCGTATGGCCGGGTTGCACTTCTTCAACCCAGCGCCGCTGATGAAGCTGGTGGAGATCGTTAGCGGGCTGGAAACCAGCCCAACCACCTTAGCCACGCTGCAAACTTTGGCGCAGCTCTGGGGCAAGCACAGCGTGCATTGCCGCTCAACTCCTGGCTTTATCGTCAACCGCGTCGCACGGCCATTCTATGGCGAAACCCTGCGGGCGCTGGAAGAACAAGTTGCCGATCCGGCGACGCTGGATGCGGTGCTGCGTGATGCCGGTGGCTTCGCCATGGGGCCTCTGCAACTGACAGATTTAATTGGCCAAGACATTAACTATGCGGTCACCGAATCGATCTACCACGCGTTCTATCAGGACGGGCGCTTTACCCCTTCACTGATGCAGCAGGAACGGGTAGCGGCCGGGCATTTGGGCCGCAAAAGCGGGCGCGGTTTTTACCACTATGGCAGCGATTATGCCGCACCGCAGCCTATCTTTGCCGCGCTGGAAACGGGTGAATTGCCGCAGTCGATTACGCTGCACGGCGACTGGTCAGCCATGGCCGAGCTTGCCCAGTTATTAGCCGGAAATGCGGCTGCGATCAAACATCCTGGCCAGACCAGCCCGACAGCACGCATCGATGATGTTAGATTTATGTTAACTAACGGCAAGACAGCCAGCCAGATCGCCGCAGAAATCGGAGCGCCCGTGGTGTTGTTCGACCTGTCCGTCAACTATCTGCACGCACCGGTCATCGCTATCAGCAGCGCCGCACAGAACACCGAGCCGCAGACCGCCAAAGTGATCCGTCTGCTGCAATCACTGGGCAAACAGGTTATCCACCTGCCGGACTACCCTGGCCTGCTGGTGATGCGCACCGTCGCCATGCTGAGCAATGAAGCACTCGATGTGGTGAACAAAGGCGTCGCCAACGCCGCCGACACCGACAACGCCATGCGCTTTGGCGTTAACTATCCACAGGGGCCACTGGCCTGGGGCGAAAAGCTCGGTTGGCAGCACATTCTCACCACGCTGGAAAACCTGCAAGGCTACTACGCCGAACCGCGCTATCGCCCAATGCCATTACTGCGCCGCTATGCCGCAAATTATTCAGGAGCTAAATGCTGATGAATGCCAATACTCCCCGCGCGCTGGCCCAGCGCTGCGCCGAACAGATGTTTAAGCAGGATACCTGCGCACAGGCCATGGGTATTCAGGTAGAGGCCATAGATGCCGGTTCCGCTAAGGTCAGCATGATCGTCGGCCCACAGATGCTCAACGGCCATCAAACCTGCCACGGCGGCCAGCTTTTCAGCCTGGCGGATACCGCGTTTGCCTATGCCTGCAACAGCCAAGGGCTGGCAGCGGTGGCATCCGGTTGCACCATCGATTTTATCCGCCCGGCACTGGCTGGTGATCGCCTCACCGCCAGTGCAGAAGTGTGCCATCAGGGCAAAACCACCGGTTTATATGACGTCGAAATCGTCAATCAACGGGGTAAAACTGTCGCCTGGTTCCGTGGTCGCGCCCATCGCTTGGGCCACAGTATTTTAGGAGACCAACCATGAATCTGGCCTTTATCTGCGATGGCGCTGGCCGCGTCGGTTGAACTGGAACGGCGAGCCAATCACTACGCCCTGAACACGATGTGCATCGGCGTTGACCAAGGTATCGCCATGATTATTGAACGTGTCTAATTTCTGAGGCTAAAAAGATGACCACAAATCCACGGCCACTCGACGCGATTGAATTTGCTTCCCGCGACGAAATAGAAACATTACAACTGGAACGCCTGCAATGGACCCTACACCATGCTTATAACAACGTGCCGATGTATCGGCGCAAGTTCGATCAGGCCGGTGTTCACCCTAACGATCTCAAACAACTGAGCGATCTGGCGCTGTTTCCCTACACTACCAAGCAAGATCTGCGCGATAACTATCCGTTCGACACCTTCGCCGTGCCAATGGAACAGGTGGTGCGTATTCACGCATCTTCCGGCACTACCGGCCGGCCGACGGTGGTGGGCTATACCCAGCGGGATATCGACAACTGGGCGGATATCGTCGCCCGTTGCCTGCGTTCTGCCGGAGCCACCGCCAAAGATAAAATCCACGTCGCTTACGGTTACGGCCTGTTCACCGGCGGCCTAGGAGCCCATTATGGCGCGGAACGGCTGGGGGCAACGGTGATCCCAATGTCCGGCGGGCAAACAGAGAAGCAGGTGCAGTTGATCCTGGATTTCAAACCCGACGTGATCATGGTCACCCCGTCTTACTGCCTGACGCTGATCGATGAACTGGAGCGCAAAATGGGCGGCGACGCACGCAACTGCTCGCTGCGCCTGGGGGTGTTCGGGGCCGAGCCCTGGACCGAAGCTCTGCGTCACGAGATCGAGTCACGTATGGGGATTAAAGCGCTGGATATTTACGGCCTCTCCGAAGTGATGGGGCCGGGCGTGGCTATGGAGTGCGCAGAAAGCGGCGGTGGCCCCACCATCTGGGAAGACCATTTCCTGCCGGAGATCATCAATCCGGACAATGGTATTGCGCTGCCAGACGGTGAACATGGCGAACTGGTTTTCACCACGCTGACCAAAGAAGCGCTACCGGTGATCCGCTATCGCACGCGGGATCTCACCCGCTTGCTGCCCGGGGACGCGCGCAATATGCGCCGCATGGGCAAGATCACCGGCCGTTCAGACGATATGCTGATCATCCGTGGCGTGAACGTGTTCCCATCGCAGGTAGAAGAGCAGATTATGCAGTTTGAACACCTTTCACCGCATTACCAGTTACAGGTGAGCCGCGCCGGGCATTTGGATACGCTGGCGGTACGGGTGGAATTGAAAGAGTCGGCGCTCACGCTCAGCCACCAGCAGCGTTGCGATATCTGCCATCAACTGCGCCACCATATTAAATCGATTGTCGGCGTCAGCACCGACGTCAGCATTGCCAACTGCGGTGATATTCCGCGTTCAGAAGGCAAGGCCCAGCGGGTGATCGATCTGCGGCCGCGTTAGGTTTCTCCCCTCACTCTATCCAGGGTGAGGGGCCATATATTTACCCCATCATCTTTTATGCTAATGTTGTGCTTCAGCCAAGGCTAACCCATGAGAAAATATGGAACATAAACTGGATGAGTTTATCCGCCATGCTTTAGACGCACAGCCCATCAGTGGCACTTCGTTGATCATTTCATTATACGGCGACGCACTGAGCCATCGCGGTGGTGAGATCTGGCTCGGCAGCCTGAGTGCACTGCTTGAAGCGCTGGGGTTCGGCGACCGGTTTGTGCGCACCTCGGTATTCCGCCTACAGAAAGAAGGCTGGCTGGATGTGGAAAAGATTGGCCGCCGCAGCTATTACCGCGTCACCGATCAGGGTATGCGCCAGTTCCGCCATGCTGAATCTAAAATCTACCTCAGTGAGCAACCGGCTTGGGATGGCAAATGGGATTTGCTGCTGTTGGAAAACGCTGAGAAAACCGAGCGTGCACGGCTGAAAAAAGAGCTGGGCTGGCTGGGTTTTGGCCAGATCGCCAACAATCTGATGGCTGCCCCTACCCATGCGCAAACCGACGTAGCTGCGCTGTTAGGGGAACTCAATGCCAGTGAGCAGGTGATCTACTTCCGCGCCGATTATCCTTATAACCGTTCCGAACAGACGCTACGGCACATGGTGGCTAACTGCTGGTCGCTGAGCGAAGTGGCGGGTTATTACCATGAGTTTATTGTTTCTTTCCGCCCGTTAATGACGCTGCTGCGCGAGGCTGACGACAGCCTGCTGACGCCTAAACGCTGTTTCCAGATCAAGCTATTATTAATTCACTTTTTCCGCCGCGTGGTGCTGAAAGATCCCCTACTGCCCGATGCCCTGCTGCCCGCCCAATGGGAAGGGCAGATTGCGCGCAATCTGTGCATCAACCTCTATCAGCGGGTGGATCGCGCGGCGACGGAATATGTCAACGCGTTGGCAGAAACCACCATCGGTGCCCTACCTGCCCCTGGTGCTGGATATTATCGGCGCTTTGGTGGTCTACCGCGCGATCGCGCTACATTTTGAGGAATTAATACTATGCCCGTGTATCAGATTGACGGCCTGACGCCGGTGGTAGACCCCAGCAGCTTTGTTCACCCCACGGCGGTGCTGATTGGCGACGTGATTATCGGTAAAAACGTCTATATCGGCCCGAATGCCAGCCTGCGCGGCGACTTTGGCCGCCTGGTGGTGGAAGACGGTGCCAACGTGCAGGACAACTGCGTGATGCACGGTTTCCCACAGCAGGACACGGTGGTTGAGCAGGACGGGCATATCGGCCACAGCGCCATCCTGCACGGCTGCCGGGTGCGCCGCAACGCGATGATCGGCATGAATGCGGTGATTATGGACGGTGCCGATATCGGTGAAAACACCATCGTTGGCGCAGGAGCCTTTGTGAAAGCGGCTGCGCAGATCGCCGCCAATAAACTGGTGATCGGCAGCCCGGCACGGGTTATCCGCGATCTGACTGAACAGGAGTTAGCGTGGAAACGCGTTGGTACCAAGCAGTATCAGGAACTGGTAGAACGCTGTAAAAGCAGCCTGAAAGAAGTGGAACCGCTCAGCGCCGAAGAGCCTGGTCGCCAGCGCCTGAGCTTTGGCGAGGCGATCATCCCTAAGAGCCAGCTATAACCGCCAAGCCGAAGGCCCTTCGGCCTCCGGCTTGGCGTTGGCTTACTCCATGCCCGGCGTCGGCACCTTGGCCGCAACGGCGGCCTGCGCTTGGCGACTGTAGAAATAGATCGCCACCAGCAGCAAGGTGAAGGGCACACCAAACAGCAGCGTCATTCTGAAGAAATCAGTAAACAGCGTAGTGATCATCAACGCAGTCATCAGAATCGCCCCCAACAGGGTGAAATAGGGGTAACCCCACATCCGGAACTTCAGCACCGTGTCCTTATGCTGGCGGCGGAAAAACAGATGAGTGACAAAAATCATCAGCCAGGTAAAACACGCGCCGTATACCGAGATCGACATCATCACCGCAAAAGATTTTTCTGGGTAGATAATGCTCAACACGATGGAAACCACAATGCCAACGCAGGATATCGCCAACGCATTCACCGGGATCCCGCGTTGACTGATCTTGCCCAGCCCCACAGGTGCCTGCCCGGCACGCGACAGTGAGAACATCATCCGCGTAGTGATATACAGCTGGCTGTTCATCGCCGACAGCGCGGCAACCAGCACGATAAAGTTAAAAATCCCGGCTGCGGCGGGTAAGTGGATCACATTCATCGCCATCAGAAACGGGCTTTCCCCGGTGCCCGATTCACGCCACGGCACAATCGCCAGCATCAGAGCAATCGACAACATGTAAAAAATAAACAACCTGAGAATGGTGCCTTTAAACGCTTTCTTGACGGCAACCACCGGGTTTTTGGCCTCCCCGGCAGCGACCGCGATCATCTCAATACTCAGATAGCTGAATATCGACACGATTACTGCGAACCACATGCCCTTAATCCCAAACGGGAAGAAGCCGCCATTGGCAGTGAAGTTACGGATGCCGAAGGTCGGGTTGGAGGAGAACATCAGAATACCGATACCGATGGCGATAAACGCCGAAATAGCCACCACCTTGATGGTAGACAGCGCATATTCCACCTGACCGAATGATTTCACCCCCACCACGTTGATGATGATCACCGCGGCAGAGAACAGCAGCACCCACGGCCAGATCGGCGTACCGGGGAACCAGAACTGCATGTACATACCGATGGCGGTCACTTCGGTGCCCACCGCCAGTACCACGCAAGACCAATAGGAATAACGCACCAGAAAGCCAAACAGCGGGCTGATATAAAACTCGGCGTAATCACCAAAGGAGCCCGGCGTTGGGTGTTCAGACGTCATCTCGGCCAGGCAACCCATCAGCAGCAATGCAATTACGCCACCAATGAAATAACTCAGCAATACGCTCGGCCCGGCCATCTGGATCGCATAAGCACTGCCCAAAAACAGGCCGGTACCGATTGCCCCACCGATGGCTAACATCGACATTTGCCCGGCGGTAAGTTGCTTTTTTAGCCCCCCTTGCCGCTGAGCGATCTCGTCAAAACGTTTTGAATCTTTCATGATTGCTCACCTCTTTCACGCCGGAAGGGTAACGTCCAAGATGGCGGCGGTCACATAATCCACGTTGTGCTGATTCAAACCGGGCAAACACATCCTGCCGGGCGCAACCAGATAAATGGAGTATTGATGCCGTAACTGACTGAGTTGCTGCTCATTCAGGCCGGTGTAGCTGAACATGCCTTTTTGATCGCGGATGCGGCGATAATCCAATGTGGTGCCGCCCTGCTCCAACCCGGCAGCCAGGCTGACACGCATCTGCTTGATGCGCTGACGCATGCTCGCCAGTTCGCTCACCCACAGTTGGCGCAGGTGATCGTCGGCCAATAAGGTTTCCACAATCTGGCTGCCGTGCGTTGGCGGGCAGGAGTAACTGCGGCGGATCAGCGTCTTCAATGCGCCTTTCACGTTCGCTGCCGTTTGCGCCGAACCACAGCACACCGAAAGCCCGCCCAGTCGTTCCCCATACAACGCCACGTTCTTGGAGAAAGAGTTGCTAACCAGGAAATCCAGATCGGTTTTCAGCGTCTCGCGCAGCGCAAAACAGTCTTCATCCAGCCCGTCGCCAAACCCCTGATAGGCGATATCAAAGAACGGCAGCAAGCGGCGCTGTTGCAACACATCAATCACGGCTCGCCATTGCGCCTGGCTGAGATCGGTGCCGGTCGGGTTATGGCAGCAAGGATGTAACAGCACGACTGAGCCTTGCGGCAAGGCGGAAAGCGTGTCGAGCATCGCGTCAAAACGCAGGTCGCCGCTGGCATCATCAAAGTACGGATAGGTATTCACCTTGAGGCCCGCGCCTTCAAAAATGGCCCAATGGTTGGCCCAGGTCGGATCAGAAACCCAGATTTCGCGCTGAGACAGGTAGTGGCAAAGAAAATCTGCCCCCAGTTTCAACGCGCCCGAACCCCCAACGGTTTGTACCGTAGCGATGTGGCGTGGGGTTTGAGTCGCAGCTTCGCCAAACAGCAACGCTTGAACCTGGCGGGCGAACAACGCTGAACCTTCGATTGGTGGATAGGTATGTGGGCGCTGTTGTTCCAGCAAACGCTGTTCGGCAATATGCACCGCACGCATTAAGGGAATATTGCCCTGATGGTCGTAATACAGCCCGATACCCAAGTTAACTTTTTGCGGATTTGGGTCCTGCATATACGCTTCCATCAGCGACATAATAGGATCGGGTGCAGAAGGTTTAATATGATCAAACATACGATGTCCTTAATTCACTTTTAAATGAATTTGCAGGTGAATATTATTTTTGTGATATGCCCAACGAGTTTCAAGCAACGCTACTTGAAAAATGAAGGGGGAAAACGATTAAGCGATTGCACTAACCGTTATTTCTATTTTCATGCCGGGGACAACTAATTTCTCAACAATGACGGTTGAGCGATTGGGGTACGGATAATTAAAGTAATTTTTATATATCTGATCGAGTAACTTAACGTCATTAACATCGGTAAGATAAACAATAACCTGTAATACATTATCACTGTGGCTATTGGCGGCCCGCAGCGTTTGGGCCAGATTATCAAACGTCAGAGCGATCTGCTTTTCCGGGCTGCCGGTTTCAATGGTGCCATCTGCATTCACCGGGCCGTGGGCGGTAAATAGCATCCCGCCCCCTTTGGTCGCCCAGGAAAAAGGTTGCCCAATCTCAGGCAGGCCAGTATCAATAACTTTGCGCATCGGGTGTTTCTCCTTGCTTAAGCAATTGGCGGCTCAGAGCTCCACCGGCAGCAAAAAGCGCATCCAGAACGTTAAAATGGTTGGCTCCTGCGACCGCATGGCGGCTGACCGGCAGCCCTTTTTCTTTCAGTGCCGCGTAATAATAAAGTGACTGACCAATCAGCTCTGGTAACTCTGCGGCTCCGTAGAACAGCACCATCGGCGTAAGCTGCTGAGGAATATTGCGTGCCGGACTCAGGGCTGCAATTTGCTGTGCGGTCAGCTGTAATGGCTGGTTAACGTAAGTGTTCAACAAGGGCTCAAGTTCAAAAATACCGCTAATGGGGAAAACCGCCTGAATGCCTGGGTGATGTTGCCAATATGCAGCTAAATGCCCCCCGGCAGAATGGCCGCAGAGATAAATTGGTTTATTACCACGCTGTTTTTCACGTGCCTCAATCGCATCCAACGCGATACCAATTTGCTGACAAATATCATCCAGAGTAGCAACCGGTGCCAGCGTGTATTCCACCAGCACTACATCAAAACCTAATGACAGTGGTGCCTCGGCAATAAAAGCAAAATCGTCTTTATTACAAAATTGCCAATAACCGCCATGCAGGAATATGACGACTCCTTTATGCTCTTCGGCGGAATATAGCCAATCAAAAACCTCCCGCGATGTATTGCCATAGGGGATATTACGCTCACCGCGCACCTGTTGATAAACCTGCTGACTGCGGGATTGAAAAGACGTCAGAATCGCATTTTCATCATCCACCGCCGCACCATTATCGTAATTCCCTGCGAGAAGTTTCATATATTAAACTGTGTTTATTATTTAAGATGTGCGTTAACTATTAGCAATCAGAAAAAACATTGTCAAGGCGGGTGCAACAGCAATGCGTGATCGCCGATATAAAATTAAAATTTCCGGCAATAAGTTTTACCCGTGAAACTTATTGCCTTTATTTTTCGTTTCATCCATGAAACACGAAAATAAACTCTGATTAAAAATGCTGTGGTCGAAGTTGCGTTAATTGACTGAGATGTTGGTAGGCATAATCCCAAAAGGTACGCACCTTCAACGGCATCCATTGCACGTTATTCGCCACCAGTTGTACCGGCATCGGTGCAGGTTCGTATGCCGCCAGTAACCGTACCAGCGTGCCAGCTGCCAGATCGTCCGCTACCTGATAAGACAATAGCCGGGCAACCCCTTTACCTGCCCGCACCGCCAATAACTGTGTTTCGACTTCGTTTAACAATAACCGTGGCGTCAGCCGCACTCGTTCACTGTTTTCCCGCAGCCCAAAACGCCATTCACGCATTGTCGTGTGCAAGGTACCTACGATAGTGTCATGATCCGCTAACTCCGCAGGCACCTGGGGGGCTCCGCGTTGTGCCAAATACGCCGGGCTAGCCACCGTCACACGCGTTACCTCACCCAACTTGCGTGCAACTTTGCTGGAGTCTTGCAAATAACCGATGCGCACCGCAACGTCTAACCCTTCATCCACCAGGTCCAGATTACGGTCGTTAAGCTGCATCTCGATCTGAATCTGCGGGTAACGTTCAAGAAACGCCATCACGACCGGCGCAACATGCTTACGCCCGAACTGCACCGGGGCGGTGATACGTAGCAAACCGGTCAACTGTGTTTCTGTGGTGCCAATCAGCGCATCCTGATAATCCTGCAACAATATGCGAGCACGCTCCACCAGCCTTAACCCCGCCTCGGTCGGTGCCAAACGCCGAGTCGTACGCTCCACCAATCGCGCCCCAAAGCGCTGCTCCAATGAAGCAATCGCCCTGGTGATCGCCGGTGCGGAACGGTGCAACTTGCGAGCCGCTCCGGCCAAACTGCCGTGCTGGATCACTGCCACAAAGATTGCCAACTCATCTAAACGGTCCATGAATTATTCCAATATATGAAATTATCAATTTCCATCTTCCCGGATTCTCTTCAGGTAGCGCAAGAGTATTCTGGTTGCACATCAAACAGGAGAGATATTATGCAAAAACTGAAGTTGTACGGCCTACCCATATCCGGCCATTGCCACCGTGTAGAACTGTTGCTGCGTATGCTCGATCTACCTTACGAATATTGTCAGGCTCCCGCAGAGATCCGCTCTAGCGATGCTTTTCTCCGCCTCAATCCTTTTGGCCAGATCCCGGTATTGCTTGATGGCGATAAAGTGCTAGCCGACAGTAACGCCATATTGGTTTATCTGGTAAAGCGTTATGCACCCGGCAGCCACTGGTTGCCGGAGGAGCCTTGGGCGGCCGCTCAGGTGCAACTCTGGCTTGACAAAGCAGCAGGAGAAGTGCGTTACGGCCCCGCATCCTGCCGAATGGTAAAACAGTTCTCTGTCGCAGAGGATTACCAGAGCGCACTCACCATTAGCGAACGCTTTTTACCACAGTTGGAACAGCACCTTACCCACAGCGAGTTTTTGGCCACCCATCAGCCCACCATTGCCGATCTGGCTTGTTACAGCTATGTGGCGGTAGCACCGGAGGGCGGTGTTTCTCTGGAGCCTTACCCCGAGATCCAACGCTGGATACGACAGATTGCCGGGTTACCAAGGTTCTTCCCCATGCCTGCATTACCTTTGCCAGAACCGGCTAACAGGCCAAGCAAATGACGCAATCTCTCTTTCACGCTGGTGAATTACGGGCACAGGCGCTGGCGGGGTTTGACGCTGTCAGCGGCAGTATTTACTCAGCAATGCCCACTCAGCATCGTGAATTTTTTGCTCAACTGCCTTATCTGTTTGCCGCTACGCTGGATGAACACCATTGGCCAGTTGCAACGGTGTTCAGCGGCTTTGCCGGGTTCCTGCGAACGCGTGATGATACACATCTGCGTATTATCTCACCGCGCCGGTTAGATGACCCGGCGCAAGCCGCGCTGCAAGTGGGCCATCCCGTAGGGGCATTGGGGCTCGATTTCAGTAACCGACGGCGTAACCGCGTTAACGGTATCATCAGCCGTATGGACAAAAATCGCGTTGAGATTGAAGTGCATCAAAGCTTTGGTAACTGCCCGCAATACATTCAGCGGCGTGAACTTTTCCCGGTGCTCCCTGGCCCGTCGCAGATGAATATGCTCAGCGGATGGGATCATCAGGCGCGCAAAATGATCCAGCAGGCTGATACCTGTTTTGTTGCCAGCTATGCACAGAACGACTTACCACAAGGTGGAGTGGATATTTCGCACCGCGGTGGCAAACCGGGATTTATCCATCTTGATGGTGAAACCCTGTGGATACCGGATTTTCGTGGCAATCGTTATATGAACACGCTGGGAAATTTGCTGGTACAACCGCGTGCAGCACTGCTGTTTATCGACTTCGAACAGGGGGATATTTTGCACCTGCAAGGAGAAACCCAGATCCTATGGCAGCCGGGGAAGATAGCTGTGGAAGGGGCCGAGCGTTACTGGCGTTTTGATGTGGCCCGTGCGTGGCGATTGCCGCAAGCATTCGCTTGGCAGGGTAAACATGTCGAGTTTTCCCCAGCAACGTTAGGTACCGGAATCTGGCAAAGAGCTCAGTTTTGATAAAAACTAAAAATAGATTTATTTCGCTATATTGGTTTAAAAATAAGCCATTTTGCAGAGCTTACTGCTGATTTTTAGCGGGGATTTCCGGTTTGAAAAGTAATATGCTCTGCGGGCGAGATCGATACCACATCAATAACCCAATGATAATTAATAGTAAATATCACTCCTTGATACGGCAACCAGGCC
>JBAQHZ010000077.1:0-1907 GCA_049288585.1 Chania sp. | reverse complement strand
TTATTGGTTACCGAGGTTGCCAGTGAGCTGATCCCCGGCAGCGTTTCGTTACGCGCCAATGACCAGCCCTGCTGCCTGACTTGTGCCAGTTTTTGCAGCAACGCGTCCAGCGTTTGCGGCGAGTTGGGAGAAGCGGCCTGATAGCCTGCCGCAAAGCGCTCACGCACCTGCTCATCTCTTTCCCGCGCCAGCATCGCCCGGCCTACCGCGGTTTCGGCGGCCGGTGAACAAACACCAACCGGTGTGACCACCTGCAGAAAATGACGCCCTGGGAAGGTACGCATCACCCGGCTTTCACTCCCTTCCAGCATCGCGATATAGCCCGTGCAAAAGGTCAGCTGGTTGAGCTGTGCCATCAGCACCGTCGCACTTTCCACCAGCGGCGTTGACAGATAATGGCTGGCCACCGAAAGCAGTAAATGCCCAATCTTATACAGACGGCTTACCGGATCTCGCTCCAGCATCCCCTGGTTTTCCATGGTTTGTAACAGGCGCGAAACCGTGCTTTTCGGCAAGCCAAGCTGCTCGACCACATCAGTGAACGATATCCCCGGCTGGCCGTAGGCCATACGCCGCTGAGAAAATAGCTTTAACACCGCCGAGGCATTTTCTAAGGTGGTCATGGCACGCCTTGTTCCATTATATGGAACTCAGTTCCTAATCAATATTTAGAAACTAAAACCCGTACCCCTTAACGTCAAGCAGTTTATTTTTTATATGCGCAACCCATTGCAGAAAATAATGCTTAGATAAATAAAACACAGCACAGATAGCAGAGTTATTGCTGATAAAAACTTGTGGATGTCCGTTATGGAATATAAATTCCAGCACAAAATGCTAATAAAGATAATTCCACCAAGAATGGTCAAACAGGCTATTAATATCGAAGGTTAACTCTTTATGGCTAACGAAAAATGATAAGAATGAATTAGAGGAACACGTTAGCCCTTCACTTTTTACCTCAGTAAATAGGGCTATGGTAGAGAACGGAGCACCAGAAAATGTGCCCCTGAGGGGATTTATTTCACCGTTTCACACTGCAAGACCGCGAGGATTTGTTCCACCACCTGCGCAGGAGGGAGGGTTCCGTCCATCACATAATGGGCGGCTTCCTGATACAGCGCTTCGCGCGCTGCCAGCACTTCCAGCATTTCTTCAGCGATGGGGCGGCCAGTCAATGTCGGGCGCTGCGCATCTTCCGGGTATTCTTCCAGCCGCCGTGCTAACACGCTGGCGGGTGCGCGCAGGTAAATCACCGTACCGTGCTGGCGCATAAACCGGCGATTTTCTTCCGCCAGGATCGCACCGCCCCCTGTGGCAACCAAGGTTGACGGCTGAGTCACCTCTTGCAAAGCCAGAGTTTCACGGCGGCGGAACCCTAGCCAGCCCTCTTGCGCCACCATTTCCGCCACGCTCATGTGCGCGGCCTGCTGCATAAACAGATCGGTATCAATGAACTGATAACCCAAGGCCTGCGCCAACGCGCTACCCACCGTGGTCTTACCGGCTCCGCGCGCGCCTACCATAAAAATGGTTTGTGTCATTACTGGTTGTCCCTTATGCGGTAACTTGAATGCGTTGGTTTGCCAGCAGAATATCTGGCAGGCAGATCGAACGATGGCTGCTGCATCATACCGCCCCCACACTGTATTTCAATCTTTACGACAGTGTAAATGCTATAGCGCAGCGCTTCCTGCGCCAACATGGCCCGCAATTGTTCATCCTGTTGGTTCAGAGCGCGCTATTTAAGCAGATTTTCCCGGTAGCAGGAACTGATTGTTATATACCCAAAATAATTCGAGTTGCAGGAAGGCGGCGACGCAGTGAATCCCCAGGAGCTTACTCAAGTAAGTGACTGGGGTGAGCGAGGAAAGCCAACGCACATGCAACTTGAAGTATGAAGGGTA
>JBAQHZ010000076.1:0-9466 GCA_049288585.1 Chania sp. | reverse complement strand
AGGAAAGCCAACGCACAGGCAACTTGAAGTATGAAGGGTATAGGCCTCCTCGCCCAAAAAGGCGAGGAGGCTAACAACAGCCAATCACTTAAAAACCGCTCGGCACTTCGCGCATATCCGGCAATTTATGCGCGATCCCTTTATGGCAATCAATACAGGTTTTGCCTTCGACGATCGCTTTGTCATGCATCTTCGCCGCCACGGTTTTCTGTGCGCTGAAGTCCATATACTCAAAGTTATGACAGTTACGGCACTCTTGTGAGTTATTGGCCTTCATCCGCGCCCATTCGTTCGTGGCCATCGCCAACCGGTGTGTTTCAAACTTCTGCGGCGTGTCAATCACGCCAAACACCTTGCCATACAGCTCTTTGCTGGCCTTCAGCTTGCGCAGCATTTTCGGTGCCCACTCGTGCGGCACGTGGCAATCCGGACAGGTGGCGCGAACGCCGCTGCGGTTGTTGTAATGCACGCTATCCATATATTCTTCGTAGACGTTTTCACGCATTTCATGGCAACCGATGCAGAACTGCTCGGTGTTAGCCGCTTCCATACCCGTGTTGAAACCGCCCCAGAAAATAATCCCGGACACAAATCCCAGCAACAGCAGCGTGCCCAACGCCAAGCGGCTCGGCCTGCGCCACCAGCGCCATAAACGGCGAATCAGCCCGGCCTTTTTCTCAGGTGTTTCATTATTACGTTCGGCCATAACTCCCCCGCTTATTGCCCAAAGCCCGGCATGGGCTTGAAATCGTTACCGATGATCGGTGCAGCATCGGTTTGTGGTACGTGACATTGCAGACAGAAATAGCGGCGTGGTGCCACTTCACCCAGCACTTTGCCGTCACTGTCCATAAAGTGCGTCGGGCTGACACGCGGTGCACCGGTCGTGCGATAACTCTCTACACCGTGGCACTGCAAACAGCGGTTGGTGTTCTTGGTCACCTGATAACCATCAATGCTGTGCGGGATCATCGGCGGCTGGTTAACATAGTTCAGCGCCATTCTTTCCTGCTGTTTCGGCATTTTGATCTGCCCTTCGACAGTGGCGGAAACCTCTGGCGATTGCTGAAGGTCCACATCGCTGGCGGCAAACGCGAAGCTGGCAACTACCAGCGACAGCAGCGCACCACACAGGGAAAGCGGCTTGTTCAGGACATTGCTTTTCATTTTTTGGCTCCCGAATAATGAAATTTGGTCTTAATTTCGAAGACATTTTCTGCACAGACGTCGATACAACGTCCGCAGGCAATACAGGCATCACTGGCCACCTGTGGCGCGCCTTTTTGCAGCAATAACGGTTCACGTAAAATTTGCGGTTCTGGGCAAACATGGATGCAATCCATACAGCGGGTGCAGTTTTCGCGCTTCTCTGCGCTGATCTGCACCACCCCCTGGCTGCCAATGACGCCGTATAAGGCGCCCACCGGGCAAAGATGACCACACCAACCGTGCTCGACCACCAACAGATCGAACAGGAACAGCGCCACAATCAGCCAGATCCCGGCACCAAAAGCGGCAACCAAGCCTTTCAGCCAGCTCAGCGCCCCCTCTCCGATACCATGAATCAAACCACGGCCCATCAGGGCAACCGGGTTGAGCCATTCCCACAGCAGCGTGCCGCTGACGGCGCTGCCTACCAGCACGGCGATCAAAATGCCGTAGCGCAAGCTGCGCGGTAGGCTGGCCGACTGCCGCAGACCCAACTTGCGCCGCAGCCAGGCAGCCAGATCGGTGACCGGATTCAACGGACAAACCCAGCCACAGAACACCCGATTGCCGATCAGGCCGTAGATCAGCACCACTGCAGTGCCCACCCACACCAGCCAGGCTGGCCAGTGCCCGGCCAGCAGGCTTTCCAGCATCATCAACGGATCGGTGAGCGGGATCGTCTCCAACAGCAGGCTGGCGCTGTAGTTACCGCGCAGGATCCAGACGCCCCACAGCGGCCCAGACAAAAACATCAGCAAGATCAGCAACTGGCTGCTACGCCGCAGGATCAGAAAGCGGTTGCTGCGCCACCAGCCGTGACGCAGGCGCGCATCACGCCCGGCTTGTGCGACAGGATTAGCCATCATTCACCTCCCTTTGCACCGCGTACCGGTAACGTCAGCCCTTCCGGCACCAGCGAATGCCCTGCACGCTGTTTTTCCTGCCAGCCCCAGCGGTAATGCTCACCCAACTGGCCGCGAGCCAGTTCCATTGGCAATACCTTGATGGCCGCCTGTTCCAGCACGCAGGCCTGTTCGCACTTGCCGCAGCCGGTGCAAGCATTGCTGTGTACCGTAGGCAGGAACATCGCGTGCTTGCCGGTACGTAGGTTGTGCTGTAGATCCAGCGTAATCGCCTTGTCGATCTGCGGGCAGACGCGGTAACAGACGTCACAGCGCAACCCCTGCCAGTTCAGGCAATTTTCATGATCCAGCAGCACCGCCAACCCCATCCGCGCCTGATCGATATCGGTCAGCAAAGGATCCAGCGCACCGCTTGGGCAGGCCACCACGCACGGAATGTCTTCACACATCTCGCAAGGGATATCCCGCGCCACAAAGTACGGTGTCCCCGCCGCCAGCGGCGAAAGCAGCGTAGCCAATTTCAGCGTCTGATACGGGCACGCCTGCACGCACTGGCCACAGCGGATGCAGGCGCTGTCAAACGCCTCATTCGCCAGCGCGCCCGGTGGCCGCAAGGCCAGGCCGTCACGCGCTTGCGACTGCTTCTGCTGCAACCCGAGCAGTACGGCGATCCCTGCCAACCCGGCGGCGCTGCGGGCGGCATCACGCAGGAAGCGCCGCCGCGCCGGGGTTTTATCTCGTTGCTGGCTCATGGCGTTGGCCTTATACCTTCTCCAGTTTTACCGCACACTTCTTGTAATCGGTCTCTTTTGACAGCGGATCGGTCGCATCCAGCGTCAGGTTATTGACCAACTGCGCCGCATCAAAGAACGGCATGTACACCAGACCTTTCGGCGGGCGGTTACGGCCACGGGTTTCCACGGTGCTCACCACTTCGCCACGGCGTGACAGCACTTTCACTCTGTCACCCCGGCGCAGGTTGCGTTCTTTGGCGTCCAGCGGATGGATAAACAACACCGCTTCCGGGAAGGCACGGTGCAGTTCTGGCACGCGGCGCGTCATGGAACCGGTATGCCAGTGCTCCAGCACGCGGCCGGTAGACAGCCACAGGTCATATTCCTGATCCGGGCTTTCGGCCGCCGGTTCGAACGGCAGCGCGAAGATCACCGCTTTGCCGTCTGGCTTGCCGTAGAAACGCACGCTCTCACCTGCTTTCACATAAGGATCGGTGCCTTCGCGGTAACGCCACAGGGTTTCTTTACCATCGACCACCGGCCAACGCAGGCCGCGCGCCTGGTGGTACATGTCAAACGCCGCCAGATCGTGACCATGGCCGCGCCCAAAACCGGCATACTCTTCAAACAGCCCTTTCTGGAGGTAATAGCCGAAGTCACGCGCTTCGTCGTTCAACTGAGCCGCCGGGATCTCTTCCAGCTTGTATTTGTTGACTTCGCCGTTGGCAAACAGCACGTCATACAGGGTTTTGCCACGGTATTCCGGCTTCTGATTCAGCAGTTCCGCTGGCCATACTTCTTCCACTTTGAAGCGCTTGGCGAATTCCACCAGCTGCCACAGATCGGATTTGGCTTCGCCCGGCGCTTTCACCTGCTGGCGCCAGAACTGGGTGCGGCGCTCGGCGTTGCCGTAAGCCCCTTCTTTCTCGACCCACATGGCGGTTGGCAGAATTAAGTCCGCCGCCAGCGCACTCACCGTCGGGTAGGGATCGGAGACCACGATAAAGTTGCGCGGATCGCGCCAGCCCGGCATACGTTCTTCGTTGATGTTTGGCCCGGCCTGCATGTTGTTGTTACACATCACCCAGTAGGCATTCAGCTTGCCGTCTTTCAGCGCCCGGTCTTGAGCGACCGCATGCAGCCCGACTTTTTCTGGAATAGTGCCAGCCGGTAGCTGCCAGATTTTTTCGGCGATCTGGCGGTGTTTTTCGTTGGTGACCACCATATCTGCCGGCAGGCGGTGGGAGAAGGTTCCCACTTCACGCGCGGTGCCGCAGGCGGAAGGCTGGCCGGTAAGTGAGAACGGCCCGCAGCCCGGTTTGGAGATCTTGCCGGTCAGCAGGTGCAGGTTGTAACACAGGTTATTGGCCCACACGCCGCGCGTATGCTGGTTGAAGCCCATGGTCCAGTAAGACACCACTTTCACATTTGGGTCGGCATACAGCTTCGCCAGCGCTTCCAGTTGATCTTTCGGCACGCCGCTCATTTCAGCGGCTTTTTCCAGCGTATATTCCGCCACAAAGGCTTTGTAATCGTCGAAGCTCATCGGTTCCGAGGCGTCGCTACCCGGATTCTTGGCGGCTTTTTCCAGCGGATGCGTCGGACGCAGGCCGTAACCGATATCGGTCGCGCCCTTGCGAATATTGACGTGCTGCTTGAGGAACTCCTGATCGACCGCGTTGTTCTGAATAATGTAGTTGGCGATGTAATTCATGATCGCCAGATCGGTCTGCGGGGTGAACACCATGGCGTTATCCGCCAGCTCAAAGCTGCGGTGTTCAAAGGTCGAAAGCACCGAGACGTTGACCTTGTCGTTGCCCAAGCGGCGGTTGGTGATGCGCGACCAGAGGATCGGGTGCATTTCCGCCATGTTGGAACCCCACAGCACAAACGCGTCGGCCTGCTCGATATCGTCGTAGCAGCCCATCGGTTCGTCCATGCCAAAGGTGCGCATAAAACCCACCACCGCTGAAGCCATGCAGTGACGCGCGTTCGGATCGAGGTTATTGGAGCGCAAACCGGCCTTGAACAGCTTGGCAGCGGCGTAACCTTCCCAGATCGTCCACTGGCCGGAACCGAACATGCCCACCGCATCAGGGCCCTTCTCTTTCAGGGCCCCTTTGAACTTCTCGGCCATGATATCGAAAGCCTGTTCCCAACTGATGGGTGTGAATTCACCTTCTTTATCATACTGGCCGTTTTTCATCCGCAGCAGCGGCTGCGTCAGGCGGTCTTTGCCGTACATGATTTTCGGTAGGAAGTAGCCTTTGATACAGTTCAGGCCACGGTTGACCGGCGCATCCGGATCGCCCTGCGAGGCGACAATGCGGCCATTCTGTGTGCCCACCAACACGCCGCAGCCGGTGCCGCAGAAGCGGCAAGGCGCTTTGTCCCATTTGATTTCATCGGCACCACCGACCACGGCCTGAGCGACCGTTGGGATCGTCAGCCCGGCAGCCGCCGCAGCGGCCGCTGCGGCGTTAGCTTTCATGAAGTCTCGACGACTGAGTTTCATGGCGTTACCTCATCTTGCTCATCCTGCTGGTGATAAACCAGCGACACCGCCAGTACGCCATCCAAATCACGCACCGACTCAATTTTTTCCAGCAACGCCTGAGAGCGCGCTGCCTGCATCACCACCACCAACTTGCCCTGCTGTTGATCTTGTACCGGGATTTCTGTCTCCGGGATCGCCAGCAGCGCTGGGATCAACCCTGGAAACTTTTCCGGCCGGGCCTGAACCATCAACCCGCTCACATGCCATTCGTTATTCATTATTTTCACTCCGGGTTATCGCGATCGCCGCCGCCGGGCAACTGGCAACACAAGCACCACAACCGCTACAGGCCGCCACATCGAGCTGCGGTTTAGCGATCCCGCCCAACTGTGGTCGGAAACGGATTGCCTGGGTTTCACAGTTATCTTGGCAACTGCGGCACTCAATGCCCTGCAACGCCAGACAGCGAGCGGTAAAGGTGGCCACTTGCTGCCAAGGCGGGTATTGCGGCGGATAAAACAGCGGTGCTTCACAAGCTTTTGCACACTGGCGGCAAAAGGTGCACTCCGCACGTTGGAAATCAACTTCAGGAAAACCACCGCTGCCGACGATCAACACGCCGGTTTCACAGGCGTTGACACACGCCTGGCATCGGGTGCAACCAGCAAGAAAGAGAGGAGCTTCACGCGACCATGGGGGACGGATCGCATCAGAATGATGACGCCATTGTCCGCTGAGCAGTTTGCGTCGCGACAATTCGGCCATGCGGTTTATCCTTAGTGTTAGAAATACGCACTGCGTATAAAAGTGAACCGGTATTTTTGTTGTTTTTTATCTCAAAACCCCTGAAGGGGCAGGGACAAAATAGGCTGAACGCCGGGGCGAAATAATCACTCTTTAGGGGTAAATCACTAGGTTGATTGCGCCAGATCAATCTCTGGCATTGCACAAAGAGGTTTCTTACGAGGATTTTTACGCAGTCGCTATCTATTTAGTTATATAACGATAGCGCCGCCAAGCCGCGCCAGACGGTTTGACGAAAATCGCGGTGCTTTTACGCAGTAAAGGTTATCATTTGCTTGCGAATAAAATTTGATGGCTCAGAGCCCGCTCACAGGATTAAGGATGCTGAATTGCTCGTAAAACGCTCAGTGATAGGAAGCATGGCCAAGGCGCTGATCGGTATCGTGATACTTTCGGTGCTGTCTACCGGGCTGGCGCTGACCACCGTGGCCGATAGCCTGCGCGATGCGGAAGCCGTAAATATTGCCGGTTCCCTACGCATGCAGAGCTACCGTTTGGCGTACGAACTGACCAACGGTTCCGGTGAGGTGAACGAGCACCTGTTGCAATATCAGCAATCGCTGCTGGCCCCTGCCCTGCTCAAGCTCGATCGTTTTTACGTGCCAAGAGACGTGCGGGAAAAATACCTGACGCTGCGTCAATCCTGGCTGACGCTGGAAAAGCAGATCCAGGCCGGACATGCAGAAAACTATCAGGCCAACGTGGCCAGCTACGTTAATCAGATCGACCATTTTGTGCTGGCACTACAGCGCTATTCCGAAACCAAACTGAGTATTGTGGCGACGATCAGCGTTATGGGATATATCGCAATAGTGGCCTTGGTGCTGTTCTGCATCCGTTTTATGCGCCGCCAGGTGGTGACGCCGCTGAAACGTTTAGTGGATGCCAGCCAGCGTATGCAGCAGCGCGATTTTAACCATCCGCCGCTCGACATATCGTTACCGAATGAACTGGGGGTGTTATCGCAGGCGTTCACCGCCATGTCCGGCGAACTGTCCAAGCTGTATAAGTCGCTGGAATATAAGGTGCAGGAAAAAACCGAGCGCCTACAGCAGGCCAACCGCACGCTGGAAGTGCTTTACAGCTGTTCACAAGCGCTGAGCGCCGGGCAGCTTGACCAACGGGCATTCGAGAAAGTGTTGCGTATTGTGCGCCTTAGTGAACAACTGCAATGCATTCGGCTGAATGTGGAAGACAACCTCAGCCAATGGCAGATCGGCAGCGGTGAACCATTGGTGGAGCAGGAGTGGCAGGCGATCGCCATTATGCAGGACAACAAACCGCTGGGTAGCCTCAGTTGGCAGCAACAACAGCAACCACCCCACCCGCACCTGATGCAGAGCGTGGCGAATATGCTCAGCCGCAGCGTCTACTTCAATCGCGCGCAGAAGCAGCATATGCAATTTCTGCTGATGGAAGAACGCGCCACCATTGCCCGCGAACTGCATGATTCACTGGCCCAGGCCCTGACGTTTCTGCGTATCCAGCTCACCTTGCTGAAACGTACGCTGGTGGATAGCCCGCCTGCCGCTCACGAGATTATTGATGACTTTGACCGGGCACTGGCCGATGCTTACCGCCAGTTGCGGGAATTGCTGACGACCTTCCGCCTGAGTATTCAGGACGCCGATCTCAATGCGGCGCTGAAGCAGGTGCTGGAGCCATTAAAGCTTCTGACCAGCGCACGGATTCAGTTACACTGCCGACTAGCCTCACAGGCGCTGAATGCACAGCAACAGGTTCACGCACTACAGATTGTGCGTGAAGCGGTACTGAATGCCATCAAGCACGCCGATGCGCAGGAAATTGTGATTCGCTGCGAACTCTCGCCAGAGGGCGATAATCAGATCACTATCTGCGATGATGGCTCCGGCATCGACAGCCTGGACGAACCGGAAGGCCATTACGGCTTGACCATTATGAGCGAACGGGCGACACGCCTGGGGGGGAAGTTGCACATCCGGCGCGGCAAAGAAAAAGGCACAGAAATCTGCCTGACTTTTCCGCCTTAAGGGATGGTTTATCCGTTGCTGCTGAGCAGTAGTAACCCTTTAAAAATATCTGCGGCACCCAACGCCGCTCTGTGATTAACAGCCAAGTGCCCTCTCCGGCACTTGTGTGGTTTTACTCGCTACAGGGAGCATGTTTCATGGTGATGAAAAATTACAAAGTCATGATCGTTGACGATCACCCACTGATGCGCCGGGGCATCAAACAGTTACTTGGGCTGGATCCCACGTTTACCGTTGTGGCGGAAGCCAGCAATGGTAACGAAGCCATTACGTTAGCCGGGCAATTGACGCCAGACGTTATTCTGCTTGATCTCAACATGAAAGGCCTCTCCGGGCTGGATACGCTGAAAGCCTTGCGTGACGATGATGTGGATGCCCGCATCATCGTGCTGACGGTCTCCGATGCGCGCAGCGATGTGTATGCGTTAATCGATGCCGGTGCCGATGGTTATCTGCTGAAAGACAGCGAGCCCGAGCAGTTGCTGGAGCATATCCGTGAAGCCGCCGAAGGCAAGAACGTGATAAGCGAAGCGGTGGTCGACTATCTGGCATCGCGCAGCGAACAGCACGATCCGTTTGCCGATCTGACCGAGCGTGAATTGGATGTGTTACAGGAAGTGGCGCGCGGTATGTCAAACAAGCAGGTGGCGGCGCAATTGCACATTTCTGAAGAAACGGTGAAGGTGCATATTCGCAACATGCTACGTAAGCTCAACGTGCGTTCGCGCGTGGCGGCCACCGTCTTGTATCTGGAATACAAGAGTCAATAATGCGTCCCCGGCGTGCCGGGGAACATTTATTCGATCGCAGCCAGCAGCGCCAGATGATGCTGGTTAACCCAGCTTTTATTCAACGGACCCCAGTTTTCAAGCTGATAGAAACCGTCGTTATTACGCACTCCCTGCTGAACAAACTGCAATTCCACGCCCAAACCGGGCAAGGCTTTTAACACATCCTGTAATGTACGGCGCGGCCAACCGGTCAACTCCATCAGGCGCGGAACATTAGGCCGTTCAGTGTGGTTGATTAGCCAACACAGATAAAGACGACGGGCAAATACCGGGTTAATTTCCATGCCAAACTCCTGCTGCGATAATTTGATTCACTCTGCAATAAATGTAGATGACGAGCACTGTTATTTACATTATCTCCATTTTTTCTCCACGCTTTCCCTGCCTATCACGAGTAAAGTGCAATGGCGTCTGGATCCTGCCAGGCGGTATATACCCAAAATAATTCGAGTTGCAGGAAGGCGGCGACGCAGTGAATCCCCAGGAGCTTACTCAAGTAAGTGACTGGGGTGAGCGAGGAAAGCCAACGCACATGCAACTTGAAGTATGAAGGGTA
>JBAQHZ010000075.1:0-25128 GCA_049288585.1 Chania sp. | reverse complement strand
AGGTAAGTGACTGGGGTGAGTAAAGGCAGCCAACACCCAAGCAACTTGAAGTATGACGGGTATAGGCGTTATTGTCGCAGGCAGGTTGGGCACGGCCAGCGCGCAGGACCCGGAGCGTACATTAAGTACGTGAGGAGTCCGAGCACTGCCCGGGCTCAAACTGGCAAGTAAAATAGCCTAGCGGGTAAAAATCAGATGCAGGCCAAAACCGGTGAACAACACCCCCGCCACGCCGTCGATCCACTTGGCTAAACGCTGATAACCCCGACGCATGGCCGGCAGCGCAAATACTACTGCCACTAGGCTAAACCAGATAAAGGTTTCGCCGGTGATCAACATGAATAACCCCCAGCGCGCACCGGCACCCACATCCTCTCCGACAAACAGCGAGAACACGCTGCCAAAGTAAACCACCGCCTTCGGGTTGGAAAGATTGGTCAACAAACCGCGGATAAAGCTGCGGCCCGCCTTCGGCAACACCACGGCGACTTCTTCCGTTGGCGTAGTTTGTGCATTCTGTGCGCGGGCAGAACGCAGCAGTTGCCAGCCCATCCAGCACAGATACAGGCCACCGCCCACCATAATAATCTGATGCAGCCAGGCCATTTTTTGCAGGATCAGGTTCAACCCCAGCAGCGCCACGCCAGCCCACACCATAACGCCCAGCGAGATCCCGACCACACCCATCATCGCCTCGCGGCGCGAGCGGCTGACGGCGGTCTGCGAAACAAAAAAGAAATCCGGCCCCGGGCTCATCAGGGCAATCAAATGCACCATCGCCACGGTCAGAAATAATATCAGCATGATTGACCGTCCTTATTCATCATCATCGTCGAGATGATCGCGGATCATCGCCATAAATGGCGCACCAAAACGCTCCAGCTTACGCTGGCCGACGCCGTTCACGCTCAGCAGGTCGCTGGCCTTGATCGGCATCTGTTCTGACATCTCCAGCAGCGTGGCATCGTTAAAGACCACGTAGGGGGGGATGTTTTCTTCGTCGGCAATCGATTTACGCAGCTTGCGCAGTTTGGCAAACAGCTTGCGATCGTAATTGCCGCCGTAGGATTTCTGATTGGCACTGCTGCGCACTTTCAGGCTCTGAATACGCGGCACTGCAAGGGGGAGTTCGACTTCACCGCGCAGCACCGGACGCGCGGCCTCGGTCAGTTGCAGTGCCGAATACATCGCAATGTTCTGGCTGATAAAGCCCAGGTGAATCAACTGGCGCAGCACGCTGGTCCAGTGTTCGGTGGTTTTATCGCGGCCAATGCCGTACACCGGCAGCTTTTCGTGGCCAAATTCGCGAATACGCTGGTTATTGGCACCGCGCAGCACTTCCACCACATAACCGATACCGAAACGTTGCCCGACACGGCCAATCGCCGACAGCGCCTTGCGCGCATCTTCCAGCCCATCGTAACGCTTTGGTGGATCGAGACAGATATCGCAGTTGCCGCAGGACTGCTGCTTGCCTTCGCCGAAGTAGTTCAGCAGCACCAGGCGGCGGCAGGTTTGCGCTTCGGCAAACGCGCCCATGGCATTCAGCTTGTGGCGTTCGATATCCAGTTGCTGGCCCGCCGGTTTCTCTTCCAGGCAGCGGCGCAGCCAGGCCATATCGGCCGGGTCATACAGCAGGATCGCTTCCGCAGGCAGGCCATCACGCCCGGCACGACCGGTTTCCTGATAATAAGATTCGATATTACGTGGAATATCAAAGTGCACGACAAAGCGCACGTTGGGTTTGTTAATGCCCATACCAAAGGCGACGGTCGCGACGACCACCTGCAAATCGTCACGCTGGAACGCTTCCTGCACCTGAGAACGGCGTTCGTTTTCCAGCCCGGCGTGATAGGCCGCCACGCTCAAGCCACGGCTTTGCAAACGGGCGGTGGTGTCTTCTACCTTGGCGCGGCTGTTGCAGTAAATAATGCCGCTCTTACCACGCTGATCCTGCACAAAGCGCCACAGTTGATCGAGCGGTTTGAATTTCTCTACCAGCGTGTAACGGATATTCGGGCGGTCAAAGCTGCTGATCTGGATCAGTGGGTCCTGCAACGCCAGCAGCCGCACAATATCACTGCGCGTGGCGTCATCGGCCGTGGCCGTCAGCGCCAGCACCGGCATCGCCGGGAAGCGTTGTTTCAATTGGCCAAGGGCGCGGTATTCAGGGCGGAAGTCATGGCCCCACTGGGAAATACAGTGCGCTTCGTCCACCGCCAGCAGCGCGGGCGGGCAATCCTGCAGCAGATCGAAGAAGCTGTCCATCATCAAACGCTCGGGGGCGATGTACAGCAGTTTTATCCTGCCGCTGCGGCAACCGGCCATCACCTCCAGTTGCTGTTCGCGCGTTTGCGTCGAGTTATAGCAGGCGGCAGAAACGCCATAAGCGAGAAGCTGATCGACCTGATCTTTCATCAGCGAGATCAGCGGGGAGACCACCAGCGTCAACCCGTCCATCACCAGCGCCGGGATTTGGTAGCACAACGATTTACCACCGCCGGTAGGCATCACCACCAGGCAATCCTGCCCGCCGATGGCGGCATTGATAATCGTTTGTTGGCCCGGACGGAACTGCTGGTAGCCAAAGGTATCGCGCAATACCTGCTCTGCCAGCAATTCTCTGTTTATCACTGCTGCGGTTGACACATACTTCCCCATTTTTACACTACGGCGATGCCCATGGGCACCGCTATTTGAACGGCAAAATTACATAATATCGTTAAGCATGACACCAACGCCAAACCGTGTCTGCTGGAAGTTGTAATCAATCATTGATTCACCGTAGCCGCTGAACAACTGGGTGTAGAAACGCACGTGGCTGGTGATCGGATAGCTCCAACCCAGTTTTGCGCCGCCGTACCCGGTGTTCCAGTTGTAGTGGCCATCAACGCTGAACACGCTTTCACGCCAGGCATAGCCCACTTTCAGGCGGTAATAACCCATGTATTTGGTGATATCCGGGTTGTCGTCATTGCTGTCGCTTTCTGAAAAACGGAACCAGGGTTTGACTTCTACCTGCCAGTCACCGCTTTGCGCCATCAGACGAGCATAGCCACGGTTCCAACTGCGGGAAGTGGGATCTTCGCGCCCGTTGGATTCATGGTTGATACCCACTTCGATATCACGCAGCGTCCAGCCAGCAAATTGGTAATCCGTTGCCCAGCCGAGGAAAATCTGCGGTTCATAGTTGGTTTCACGGAACGGGGCTGATTCTTCATGGTTGGAGAGCTGCCACCAGGAACGTTGGGTGTAGGATGCCCCCAGCAGCGAGTTCTCACCGGCAATCCCCTTCCAGATCGGGAAAGCCAGGCTGAGTTGGAATTTCACCTCATCCTTGTTGGCATTCTTAGCCCAGCTATAGGATTCAATGGCTTCCTTATTGAGGTCGCTGGTTTCGGTATAGATCAAATAGTTGGGTTCATACGCATAAAAGGTGAATGGCCCGTCATAATTCTGCAGCATGCCGGAAATAATGCTGCCACGCACCAAACCTGCTTGCTTCTTGGCCTCATCAGCCTGCACCACCGTTGGCGCTAACAGCATCGCCATAACAACCCCAGACAGAACACGCATGATTTTCATCACTCCAGAAAGATTAGGAAAAGACCTGAAATAAAAGCAGGCCATTTTACACACAAAGAATCATTTACCGCACTAGGAATACGTCAACAGGATAAACCTGGAAAGCAACAAAAAATAAGCATAAAATCCACAAATGATTAACCTGGACTGACCAGTTAGCCCAGTCACAACAGTTAAGAAGAAAGGAACTATGTCGCATACATTACTCACCCTTGAAGCCGCACGCCAGAAGATAGGCGAGATCTTTGTCTACCACATGCCGTTTAACCGTGAGCTGGGGCTAGAACTACGCCGCTTCGACGACGACATTGTCGAACTCACCTTCACCAATCAGCCTAAACTGGTGGGCAATGCCGCGCAGAATATCCTGCATGGCGGCGTGATCGCCTCGGTTCTGGATGTAGCCGCCGGGTTGGTCTGCGTCGGCAGCGTGCTAATGCGCCAGGATCCGCTGATCGAAGAAGAGCTGGCTTCACGCCTCTCGCGCATGGGCACCATCGATTTACGCGTCGACTATCTGCGCCCTGGCCGTGGCGAGCATTTTACTGCCTCCGCCAGCGTGCTGCGCAGCGGCAACAAAGTCGCAGTCGCCCGCGTTGAGCTGCACAACCACGATGGTTTACATATCGCCAGTGCCACCGCCACTTATCTGGTGGGATAAGCTAATAACCTACCCCATTAGGGCTATTTCACTTGCCATTTTGGCCTACTGGGATAGGTTCTAAATTGTGTCCCGCAATAACGGGACACAACCTGCCCTCTTCAAGTAAAATCGCCGCATCTTCTTTTCCCCACCCGGTAACTGTCATGGATGTGAAACAAACGCGGCAGGGCATTCTTTTTGCTCTGGCCGCTTACTTTATTTGGGGTATTGCCCCGGCCTATTTCAAGCTGATCCAGCAGGTGCCTGCCGACGAGATCCTCACCCATCGGGTGATCTGGTCATTCTTCTTTATGCTGTTATTGGTGTCATTGGGGCATCACTGGCCGCAGGTGCGCGCCGCTTGCAAGAACCGCAAACGGCTGCTGTTGCTGGCGGTAACAGCACTGCTGGTGGGCGGCAACTGGCTGCTGTTTATCTGGGCGGTAAATAACCATCATATGCTGGAAGCCAGCCTGGGCTATTTTATCAATCCGCTGGTCAACGTTCTGCTGGGGATGCTGTTTCTCGGCGAGCGTTTCCGCCGCATGCAATGGGTAGCCGTCACGCTGGCGTTTACCGGGGTGCTGCTACAGCTGTGGCAATTCGGTTCCCTGCCAATCATCGCGCTGGGTTTGGCCTTCAGCTTTGCCTTCTACGGCCTGCTGCGCAAGAAAATTGCCATTGATGCACAAACCGGCATGCTGATCGAAACCCTGTGGCTGTTGCCGGTGGCCGCGATCTACCTGTTCCTGATCGCCGACAGCCCAACCAGCCACCTGAGCGCCAACCCTTGGTCGCTGAACCTGCTGCTGGCCGCCGCCGGGGTGGTGACGACGGTGCCGCTGTTGTTCTTTACCGCAGCGGCGACCCGCCTGCGCCTCTCCACCCTCGGGTTCTTCCAATATCTGGGGCCAACGCTGATGTTCCTGCTGGCCGTCACCTTCTATGATGAAACCATTGGCCGGGACAAACTGGTCACCTTTGGCTTTATCTGGGCTGCGCTGCTGCTGTTCACTTTGGATGCGCTCTACCACCAACGCAAGCGGCGTTAACTCAGCGCTGCCGGGCTTGCTGCGGTTTTTTGGGATTCTGCTCAAGAGTGGGTGAGAGCCGGGTAATAAGCCGCGCCATCGCCGGGCCGGTGAGCAGGATGGTGAACAAACGCAGCGTCTGCATTGCCATCACAAATGACATATCCACCCGGCTGCCAGCGGCAATAATGGCCACGGTATCCAGCCCGCCTGGGCTGGTTGCCAGATAAGCCGTCAGCAGATCGACCGAGAGAAACTGCGTCAACAGCCAGGCCAGCCCGCCGCAAAATAGCATCAGCCCGATGATTGACACCATCATCTGCGGCAAGGTACGCAACGCCAGCAAAAATATCGGCCGGGTAAAACGCAAGCCAACGCTCCAGCCAATCAGCGTGTAAGCCAGCGCCAGCAACCACTCCGGCACCTGCAGCGTCATGGTGCCAGTGGCATGAAACGCCGCACCGATAATCATCGGTAGCATCAGCGAACCGGAAGGAATGCGCAGGCGTGGGCCCAACCAGCAACCTGCGGCGGCAATCGCCAAAGTACCGAAAAAGCGCCAGTCAAGCGGTGGGAACCACACCAGGTTGACACTGCCGTGCCCAGCTTCATCACCCAAGCCGATGCGTGCCACCATCGCCGCCGCGGTGGCGACAAACAGTACGCGCAGATACTGCATAAACGCCACCAGCCGCACATCCGCCCCGTAATCCCCTGCCATCGCCACCATGGCAGATGCGCCGCCGGGGGAAGATCCCCATGCACCGGTCGAACCGGGTAAATCACTGAAGCGCACCAAGCACCAGCCCGAGAGACCGCTGGCCATCAGCGTTGCGATCAACACCAGCAGCACCAGCGGCCAGTCAGCCAGCAGAGGGGTAATAATGGCAGGGGAAATACTTTGGGCAATCATGCAGCCCAACACCGCCTGCGAGGCAATAAAAAAGGGTTCGGGAATGCGTACTGAGGCACCGAGCAACCCCATAGCGACACCGACAATCATCGGCCCCAGCAGCAATGCGGCGGGAATGTGGAAGACCTGCAAGCCAAAACCCAACACCAGCGAAGCCAGTAACAGGATCAACCATTGAACTAAAGGGGGGAAACGCTCCATCAAAACCCATGCCTTACGGACTACCAAATAGGGGAAATATTCTACCCCTATTTAGCAGGCTAAGGGTGAACCTGTTGCAAATAGTCAGGTAACTAAGAGAGCATCAATTGTCTTGGATAAGGGACAAAAACTCATCTCTGGCATTCAATACGTTAGCCCTCTTTTCATCGAGCCTAACCACCAGATAAACATCGATATTTAACTTCTCATTCGCCTCCGGCTCCAGTTTGCGATAGCACAACCCTTCGCGAGTGGAGACACACATCGATTGCGGCATCAATGCCATGCCTTTTCCACGGGCAATATTTGCCAGCATAATCAGCGAATCATCGGGTTCCGATTGGCGTTTTAGCACAAAGGGCAACCGCTGCAAATAAGCCTCACATTTATCGTAATAAACAGGGTTAGCGCTGCGAGCAAACCAATAAAGGGGTAAGTCAGCCACCTCGTTCAACGCAACATAGTCTTGAATGCTGGCTGGGTGTGAAGCAGGCATCGCCAACATCAGCGGTTCACGATATAGGCGATGGAAACAGAAATCTTGCGTATTGTCGGCCGTAGTTTCCCCCACCAATGCCATGTCCAGATTACCGCGCACCAGCATTTGCAATAGCTGCCTAGACGTCAGTTGGTGGGAAGAAATGTCATCAACATTCGTCAGTTGTTCCAAGGCTCTGTAGAGGGTTGGGATCTGGGTAAAATCCAACGTGCGGGTCACTCCAATCTTCACCTTTTCGCTCTCTACTTGCAGTCCCTTCACCAAACAAGTCAGTTGGCTAATCAATTGTTTCGCCTGTTCTTCCAGCTGCCTGCCAATATCCGTCAGATGAACTTGATGGGTATCACGGGTAAACAGGGGGCGGCCAATCACCTCTTCCAGACACTGAATTTGCCGCGTCAGCGGGGGCTGGGTCATTCGCATGCGTTCGGCAGCACGACGAAAATTCAGTTCATGGGCAACGGCAAGAAAACACTGCAATTGCCTGATAGTCGGCAATTTTACATTAAAATTCATCAATTACTGGCTCCAACATCGTGTTGCCATTGTTACCTAGGAAGCGCTAAAACCTAGGGTTTGGCTTTCCATAAATGCACATAAGCAATCCACAACGTTCCGCGTTGATACAATAGTTATATTACAAAACTAACACTTCTCTAGTTTTATTAGCTCGTTATTGTAAAGCCTCAACACACTGACAAATGAGGTTTCACCATGCGGCCAAATAGGCCCTGCTTAGCGGATCCCCGCTAAAAAAACCACGTTAATACTCAGCAATTCACCGCGCTGCAAAACTGCCACAGAAAAATCGATAGGAACACCATGAACACTAGAACGCATGACCACCAGGGACTAACATTGAAAACCTGGCTGGCATTGATCATTCTTGCTCTATCAACCTTTACCATCGTCACCACCGAACTGGCCCCCATTGGCTTACTGACACCTATGGCCGAAGGTTTGGGTCAGCCTGAATCAATGATTGGGCTGACGGTGACCCTCTATGCCTGGGTCGGCGCTATCAGTGCGCTGCTATCGTCATTATTTCTCGGTAATTTGCCAAAAAAACCGTTGCTGCTGTTCCTGACCTTAGTCATTTTGATTTCCAACAGCCTGTGCGCCACGGTAGATAATTATGCGTGGCTGCTGTTTGCCCGCGTGTTTGGTGCACTGGCGCATGGGGCATTTTGGGCGATGATTGGGGTAACGGCCGTTTCGCTGGTGCCAGTGCGATTTATTGGCCTAGCAACGTCAATAGTATTTGGCGGTGTTTCTGCAGCCAGCGTCTTCGGTGTACCGCTATCGAACTACATCGGATTGAACATCGGCTGGCGTACCGCTTTCTGGTTGATGTCATTGCTAAGCGTCGTAGCATTTGTCGGCATCGCATTGCTTGTACCGGCGGTAAAACACCAGAGTTCGTTAGGCTTGTCAGCCTTACGGCAGGTCATGCGCTCCAGCGAACTGTGGAAAATATACGCAGCGACCCTGCTGGCCATTACTGCTCACTTTGCCGCATTCACCTTTATCGAACCCTGGCTACACGGCGTCGCCTCCGTTTCGGCCAGCATGATCCCGGTGGTGCTGTTCGTCTTCGGGTTGGCAGGTCTGGCGGGTAATTTCCTCACCGGCGCGTTGATAGATAGATGGTTGAAACCGATGGTAGCGCTTTCTGTGATTCTGATTGCTACCACACTGATTGTACTGGGGCAATTAAGTCATAGCCTCACCAGTAGTGAAATCCTGTTGCTGGTGATCGTATGGGGTTTGGCGGTCTCGGGCATTTTTGTCGGTTTTCAGACTTGGGTGCTACGCCTGGCTGGGGATAACGCCTTTCCAGCCACGGCCATCTACGTGACATTTTTTAATGGGGCAATTGGCAGTGGCGCATTAATCGGTGCTTGGCTGGTTTCACTATTCAGCATCCCGGTACTATTGGGGGTCGCCGGTATTGCAATTGCCTTCACCTTGCTACTGGTAGCAGTGATCCCTGCGCAGGTGGTTAAAAACAGCGTTCTGACAAAAAAAATCGCATGAGAACGCACACTGAAGAGGTAAAAGGCCATTAGCGAAATGGGCTGAAAATTCAGCCCATTACACCATAGTTTAAAGCCAATTCTTACGCTTGAAATACAGGTAAGGCGCCAACCCCGCCAACAGCATCAGGATAATGGCCCCTGGATAACCAAATGACCACTTCAGCTCCGGCATAAAGTCGAAGTTCATCCCGTAACTGGAGGCCACCAGCGTTGGCGGCAGGAACACCACCGACACCACCGAGAAGATCTTGATGATGCGGCTCTGCTCAATGTTGATAAAACCCATCGCCGCCTGCATCAGGAAGTTCACCTTCTGGAACAGCGATTCGTTGTGCGGCAGCAGGGATTCGATGTCGCGCAGCACTTCACGCGCCTGCTCCAATTGGCCGGTAGGCAAACGCGCCTTGCGCACCAGGAAATTCAGCGCACGCTGGGTATCCATCAGACACAGCCGCACCTTCCAGCCGATATCTTCCAGTTCCGCTAACGTTGATAGCGCTGCGTCATATTCATCCCCTGGATGGCCTTCCATAATTACCCGGCTGAGTTTTTCCAGATCGCTATAGACGTTTTCGATCTCATCAGCCAGTTGTTCGATCTTGGTTTCAAACAGATCCAACAACAGCTCGTAAGCGTTACCCTCCATCATTCTCTGGTTACGGGCACGCATACGATAAAGCCGGAACGCAGGCAGTTCGCGCTCACGCAGGGTATACAGGCGGCCATCACGGATGGTGAAGGCCACCGTGGAGTTACCCGCGTGATCTTCGGCATCCTCAAAGTAGAAAAAGGAGTGGATATGCAGGCCGTCTTCATCTTCAAAGAAACGGGCGGAGGCTTCGATGTCGTCCAGTTCCGGGCGTGTTGCCAGGCTTTGGCCTAACTCTGTTTGCACGCGCTCACGTTCGCCTTCCTCTGGCTCAACCAGGTCAACCCACAGCGACATGGTCAAATCGTCTGAGTCATCCAACTCCAGACGGGATAAGCGGCCGTTATCTAATTTAAAAGCGCTTAGCATGTGCCAAAACTCCCCTATGGTGACGGGTAGAGACAACGCGTTGAAGCACAGAGATCGAGGGAGGAATTGATTACCAGCTCGTTCCAGACCATGAAGAGATCTGACTCAGAGCGACACAAAGAAGGTCGCCGACAACCACGAAGGGTATCAGCGCGATGGGATAGCCTTAGAAGTTGTACCTGTTGTTGTCCAGGTCATTGAGCCAGTATCTACTGGGTGTGTCCAAGGCGTGTGTCCTCATTGATAATAGTGCGCGCATGTTACGCCGAGAAGAAAAAGCCTGTCAACACGTAGACAGGATAATTGCGCAACAATTCATCACGCTGGCTGTGGAGCTGTAACAATTTGCTAACAGGGGCCCGGCGCTGTCGAAAAACACGCGGCGATCTCTGACTGCACACAGGAAAATTGCTAAGATTAGGGCACAAAACCCTTGCGGAATAACCTTATGAAACAGATTACCGCCCACGACCTGACGACCATGAGCGAGCAGGCCGCCACAGTAGCACGTCTGCGCGCACACCGCACTTTGCATGACGAGTTAAGCGATCCGGTGCAACGCTTGGCGATCGCTATGGAGCCGGGTACCTATATCCGCCCACATCGCCATCCGCAAACCTGGGAATTACTGACTCCGCTGCGAGGTCGTTTTGTAGTGTTGCAGTTCAATGAAGACGGCGTCGTTACCCAACGCACCCTGCTGGGCGAAGAAACCAAAGTGCTGGAGATGCCCGCATCGACCTGGCATGCCGTGCTGTCCGTTGATCCCGGTGGTGTGGTGTTTGAAGTGAAACAAGGCCCTTATCGCGCGCTGGCAGAAGAAGATTGTATGGCTTGGGCTCCGCCGGAGGGTGGTGAGGGGACTGCCGCCGTAATGCGCTGGTATGCCACCGCCAAAATCGGCGATCGCTATTCACCGTCGTCTTTCAAGCCGTAGCGTTGTTGGCTGCACTCGTTATCCCCTGTCACTTACCAAAGTAAGCTCCAAGGGATAACGAATCGGCCGCCTACATGCAACTCGAATTATTTAGAGTATATATTAAGCGGTTTCCAGCTTGGCGTAAGCTGCCACCAGCCACTTGATACCTTCCCCCTGAAACGCAATCTGCAACCGGCTGTGTTCGCCGCTGCCTTCCAGGTTAACGATCGTGCCTTCACCAAACTTCGGATGGCGCACGCGCTGGCCCAGTTTGTAACCGGTATCGTTCTCGCTGATCGGCGTACCCATGCGGCGGTGGCTCACCGGGCGCGAAACGCTGGCGCGCAGGCGCACTTCTTCCACGCACTCTTCCGGGATTTCACCAATAAAGCGCGATGGGCGGTGATACACCTCTTTGCCGTACAGACGGCGGGTTTCCGCATAGGTCAGCGTCAGTTTCTGCATCGCGCGGGTCACGCCGACGTACGCCAAGCGGCGTTCTTCTTCCAGGCGACCACCTTCATCCAGCGACATCTGGCTCGGGAACATGCCCTCTTCCATGCCGACGATAAACACCTGGCGGAACTCCAGCCCTTTGGCCGAGTGCAGGGTCATCAGTTGTACCGCGTCCTGATAAGCATCCGCCTGACCTTCGCCCGCCTCCAGCGCGGCATGGGAGAGAAACGCCTGCAATGGCATCAGATCCTGATCTTCATCCTGATAGCTGTATTGGCGGGTTGCCGTCACCAGTTCTTCCAGGTTTTCGATACGCGCCTGACCTTTCTCACCTTTTTCCTGCTCATACATGATGAACAAACCGGAATCGCGGATCACCCGATCAGTTTGTACATGCAGCGGCATCTCTGCGGTTTCATGCGCCAGCGAATCCACCAGTTCAAGAAAGCGTTGCAACGCAGAGGCCGCACGGCCCGCCAGCACCTTATCCTGCAACAGCGCGCGCGTTGCCTGCCACAGCGTCAGTTGCCGATCGCGCGCCGTTTGGCGCACCACGTCAAGCGTGCGATCGCCAATGCCGCGCGTTGGGGTATTCACCACGCGCTCAAAAGCGGCATCGTCGTTACGATTCGCCATCAGGCGCAGATAGGCCAGCGCGTCTTTGATTTCCTGGCGTTCGAAGAAGCGCATGCCGCCATAAATGCGATACGGCATCGCAGTTTGCAGCAACGCCTCTTCCAATACGCGCGATTGGGCGTTACTGCGGTACAGAATGGCGCAATCATTCAGCGCCCCGCCGTTGTCCTGCCAGGACTTGATGCGGTTTACCACAAAGCGCGCTTCGTCCAATTCATTGAAGGCGCAATAGATCGAGATCGGTTCACCCTCGGCCCCTTCGGTCCACAGGTTTTTACCCAAGCGCCCGTCGTTATTGGCGATCAGGGTGTTGGCTGCTTTCAGGATATTGCTGGTGGAGCGATAGTTCTGCTCCAGCCGGACGGTTTGCGCCCCTGGGAAATCCTTCAGGAAACGCTGAATGTTTTCCACCTGAGCACCACGCCAGCCGTAGATTGACTGATCGTCATCACCCACAATCATCACATTGGCTTTATCCCCCGCCAGCATGTGGATCCAGGCGTACTGAATACGGTTGGTATCCTGGAATTCGTCCACCAGAATATTGGTGAAACGTTCACGGTAATGATTGAGGATATGCGGCTTGTTCAGCCACAGTTCATGAGCGCGCAGCAGCAGCTCGGCGAAATCCACCAGCCCCGCCCGATCGCAGGCTTCCTGATAGGCCTGATAAATCTTCAGCCAGGTGGCCTCTACCGGATTGCCGTAGCTTTCGATGTGTTGCGGGCGCAGACCATCGTCTTTTTTGCCGTTGATGTACCACATTGCCTGACGCGGTGCCCATTGCTTCTCGTCGATGTTCAGCGCACGCACGATGCGTTTGATCAAGCGCAGTTGATCTTCGCTGTCGAGGATCTGGAAATCCTGCGGCAGGTTGGCGTCCATATGGTGGGCACGCAGCAGGCGATGTGCCAGCCCGTGGAAGGTGCCGATCCACATGCCGCCCTGGCTGGTACCAATCAGGTGTTCAATGCGGTGGCGCATCTCCGCCGCCGCCTTGTTGGTGAAGGTCACCGCCATGATCGAATACGGCGAGCAGTTCTCCACCGCCAGCAGCCAGGCGATGCGATGCACCAGCACCCGGGTCTTGCCGCTGCCCGCGCCCGCCAGCACCAACAGGTTGCTGCGTGGCGCAGCCACGGCTTCACGTTGTTTATCATTCATGCTGTCGAGCAGATCGGAAACGTCCATAGGCACCATTAATTGGTAAAGGGAAAGTGTGCATTTTGCGTACTTTCCACTGGAGATTTATACAGATTCAAACTGGGATTATACCCGAAATAATTGAAGTTGCAGCAAGGCGGCAAGTGCGTGAATCCTCAGGAGCTTACTCAAGTAAGTGACTGAGGTGAGCGCACGTAGCTAACACAGCTGCGGCTTCAAGTATGAAGGGGAGATAACAATGCTGTCAGCGATGCCAACTGAGTGATCTCAATATGTGGCAGCAAACGGCTGTCATCCGCCTGCATCAGGCTGCGTTGTCGATCGTTGATCCAGCAGGCTTGCAGACCCGAACGCAGTGCGCCAGCCACGTCGGTGGTCAGATCGTCGCCAACATGCAGGATCTGCGCTGGCGCTACGCCCAGCCTTGCGGCGGCCAACTGGTACATATCCTGATACGGCTTGGCGCGGCCATCCGGCCCCGATCGCAACACAAACTGGAAGTAACCCTCTAACCCACACAGCGCCGGATCGGCATTGCCGTTGGTGATCGCCACCAGCGGATAGCGCTGCCCCAGCGCTTTTAAGGTGGTATGGGTGGCCTCTGGTATTTCAATTCGGCTGCGCCACAGGGCAAAATTCTGCATTGCCGCGTCCGCGCCTATCGCAGCTTCAGCGTCGCGCAGGCCCTGACGGCTCAGCGCCAGATGGACCGCACGCCAGCGCCACTGAGTGACATCGTGGTAAATCTCCGGATCCTGTTCACGCAGTTCCTGCCGCAGGCGATGAAAATCTGCCGACTGGAAACTGCTCAACCCCGGATGGTAACTCTGCAAAAAAGCCACCGACTGCTGCTCGGTCTGTTTGATCACCGGACGATTATCATACAGCGTATCGTCTAGATCGAAGGTCAACGCCGCCAGCGGGCGCAGTGGACGGTAAAAATGCATCAGGATTTCCCCCGTTTGGCACGTGGATGCGCAGCATCATACACTTTCGCCAGATGTTGAAAGTCGAGGTGGGTATAAATTTGCGTGGTGGTCAGGTTGGCATGGCCCAATAACTCCTGCACCGCGCGCAGATCGCCGCTGGATTCCAGCATATGAGTGGCAAAAGAGTGGCGCAGCTTATGCGGATGAATATGGCTGTTGACCCCCTGCTTGACGCCCCATTCGGCAAAACGCTTCTGCACGTTGCGCGCCGAAATGCGTTTACCCTGGTTGGAGAGGAACATCGCATCGTCAGCCGGTGCAAACAGATCGCGCAGCGCCAGCCAATGTTGTAGCCAAGTAATCGCCATACGGCCGAGCGGCAGTTTGCGCTCTTTGCTGCCTTTGCCCATCACCCAGATTTCACCGGCGGCCAGATCGACATAGCGGCAATCCAGCCCTACCAGTTCGGCAAGACGCAGCCCGGCACCGTACATCACTTCCAGCATGGCGCGATCGCGTACCGCCAGTGGATCGTTGAGATCAATGTTCAGCAATTGATTCATTTCATCAACGTCGATATTTTTCGGCAGATGGCGACCACTGCGCGGCGTGCGGATCCCTTTCGCCGGGTTGGCGCTCAGCACACCTTGGCTGACCAACCAATCTAAGAAGCTGCGCAACGCCGAAAGACGTAACGCCAAACTGGAAGACTGCAACCCGGCCCGTTTGCTACGTGCTGCCAGTTGGCGCACGCGGGCGGCATCCAGCATCGGCCATGCGCTGACGCCGAGATCGGTCGCCAGCGCAATCAGCGCCTGTAGTTGGCGCGAATAGCTGATTTGGGTCAGTGGGCTGAGCTGGCGCTCTACCTTCAGATAGCGCAGGAAAGCGTCCACCGGCGGTTGCAGGCTGGCCGCTGAGAGCGTCATGCGCGTTCGATCCAGCGCTCTATCAGTTCCGGCAGCATGCGCGCCAGTTGGTCGAGCATCACGGTGCCCATCCCCTGCTGATAATGTTGCGTATCACGGCTGCTGAAAATCACCATGCCCAGTTCGCCATGTTCCCCGAGCAGTGACAGAGCCACCGAACCGACCTGCTTCGCCTGCGGTAACAGCAGCAACAGTTCAGGGCCATTGAGGCTGCCGAGATAATGCGGTTGGCTGCCCAAGCGCTGAATACGCAAGGGTTCAAACGCCGAACGCGCCAGGCCAAGATGGGTAAAATCAGATGGCGCACCAATCTTCCAGCGATCGTTAAACAGACGGATATTAGCCCCCACCAGACCAAAGCCACGCGCCCAGCGCTGCAAGCGGTTAAGCATATCCTGCAGGCTGCTGGCGGTAGCCAGATCGGCCTGCAAATGCAACAGACGGGCGAACAGCGTTTCGTTGCCGCTGGCCTGTTCCATCAGCAAGGTGATCTCTTCTTCCAACTGGGTGATGTGGTTGCGCTGCCGCGCCAGATGCCACTCCACCAGCGACACCGTGCCACGCACCGGGTGCGGCACACGCATTTGCTCAACCTGACGCGCGTTGCGAATAAAGAAATCGGGATTCTGTAGCAGATACTGCATGACGGTATCGTCATCAAGCTCAATATCCGTCACTGCCTGGTTCTCTACGCTCTTCATAGATGAATAAATCCGTCATAGACATGGGTCGCAGGTCCGGTCATAAACAAGGGGTTGCCCGGCCCTTTCCAGCGGATATGCAGGCTGCCGCCCGGCAGTTCTACATGTACCTCTTCTGACAACAATTCTTGTTGGATGCCGACTGCCACCGCCGCACAAGCGCCGCTGCCGCAGGCCTGCGTTTCGCCTGCTCCGCGCTCATAAACACGCAGCTTGATGTGCTCACGGCTCACCACCTGCATAAAACCAATGTTGGCGCGTTCAGGGAAACGTTCGTGCCCTTCCAGCACCGGGCCGAGAAACTCGACCTTGGCGGTTTTGACATCGTCCACCTGTAAAACACAGTGCGGGTTGCCCATCGAGACGACACCACACAACACAGTATGCTCTGCTGCGCGCATGATGTAGGTTTTTTCCGTCTTAGTGGCGCGGAACGGCACGATCTGCGGATCGAAGTTCGGTTCGCCCATGTTGACGCACACCAGATCGTCGTCGGTCACGCTCAATACCATACGCCCGGTCTGGGTGCTGACGCGGATATCACGCTTGTTGGTCAGCCCTTTCAGGCGCACAAAACGGGCAAAACAGCGGGCTCCGTTGCCACACTGCGCCACTTCGCTGCCGTCAGCATTGAAAATACGGTAATGGAAATCGAGTTCTGGATCGTAAGGCGGTTCTACGATCAGCATCTGATCAAAACCAACGCCCAAATGCCGATCGGCCAAGCGGCGGATCAACTCAGGTGAAAAGTAGACATTCTGTGTTACGGCATCGACCACCATAAAGTCGTTACCCAGACCGTGCATTTTGGAGAACTGCATATCATACTCCGCTATCTGGACGCGCTATCCGTCTGACATCCACGGTAACCTCGGCCACCGTAAGTAGGTTGTGACTGGTTGCTCATCGACGGTTATTGCTGAGTGCCAGCGGCTTGTTGTTGATTTTTGCCTACATTATCAGCATTTGTCGTCGGTTGTGCTGCTGGCTTGTCATTAGGTGGGAAATACAGCGGGCCTTTCAGACCACAACCAGAAAGCCCGGCCAGCAGAACGGCCATCAGCGCATAGCGTAGTTGTTTTTTCATTTGCATTAATGCCTGTAATTCATGCGTCCAAGCTCACTATAATCGCAGGTGGATCATGAATTGCAATAGGAATCGAATATGAACGACAGCGAGTTTCACCAGTTAGCCGACCAACTGATGCTTGATATTGAACAGACACTGGATGATTTTGACGGCGATGCGGACATCGATTACGAAACTAACGGCGGCGTCATGACGCTGAGCTTCGAAAACGGTACCAAGATTGTCATCAACCGCCAGGAGCCGTTGCATCAGGTATGGCTGGCCACCAAAACCGGAGGTTATCACTTTAACTACCGTGACGGTGCCTGGTTCTGCGATCGCAGCGATCGTGAATTCTATGCATTGCTTAGCGAAGCCGCCAGCGCTCAGGCAGGGGAAGCGGTCAGTTTTGGTTGAGTGCTACCAAGGGGCGCGAATCATCGCGCCCTCTAACAAGATTAATGCAGTTGGAATTGCTGTTTTAGAGGCTGGACGGTATTACCGTCAGAAAGCGTGACACACAGGCTCGATAAGGTATTACTGCGGAATGGAATCACCTGGGTACGATCATCGATTTGCACAATCTGATAGAACTGCGGCAGGTTGAAGTTGATGAAACTGGAACCGTAGGTAAAACGATCGTGCGATGAAGAGTAGAAGCGGCTGACGTCGCGCACCAGCTCTTCTTTGCTACCTTCACAGTGGTGATAGACCTCAATCCGGTTCGACTCATCCAGAATATAGATGTTAAAACCTTTCTGATCCTTGGTGTCTTCGAAGAAGAACTGGATGATCCCTTCGCTGGCAAAGCCATCCACCACCGCTGGCAGATGTACCTGATCGGCCTCCACCTTGATCGACAGGCCATGCAGTTTGTTATGAGAAATGGCACCGTAAAACTCCACCGCGTTCTCCAGCTTTTGCACCGACACGCTCAGGCGCTCAAAGAACAGCCCCCAGGTTTGCCCGGCAACACGCACCGCTTTAAAACGGCCCGGTTCGAGGCGAGTACTGGAAAGACGCAGCTCAATGCACTCAGAAACCAACTGCTGAATGCGGGTACGGATCAGGCCACGCAGGTGCTGGCTGTAGCAGAACACCTCTACCGACTCTGGCGGCGCGGCATCCTGATGCATTTTGCCGAGAATGGTTTTCAACGCTTCAAGCACCGACTGTTCACCGCTGAAATGCAGGGTACGCACTTCGTTCCACGAGTTGCGGTACAGCAGATCGATACTGCCGACCAAGCATTGCTGTTGCTGGCCGAAGCTGAAAACGTCCAGTTTGCGGAAATCAAAATGCACCACCTGATTGCGGAAGGCGGCTGTCGGGTCGTTTTCCAAGTTGACGATAATCGCCAGATGGCGAATTTCACAAGGGCTGTACAGCGCTTTCGGCGTCGGAGCTGGCAAGCGCAGCGGGAAATGATGCGATACATCAGCGACCAGCTCCTGCAATTTAGCAGGATCGCAGATATCACCACTCTTGATATGCAAACGGGTCTGCGGCGTCAGCAAGCCGTTAAAATAGGCCCAGGCCACCAGCTTGTTCAGGTAGCGGTTATATTCCAGCGGCTGATGGCTGACGATAGCACTCATGGCCGGAGCCTGATTATACAGATACCAGCCAGTACGGTTGGCGCGGCCAGCCGGTACGTGAATAAAGGTTAAATCGTTTTCCGAAAGATCCGGCGAAATCTGCGGGTTCACCAACGTCACTTTACCCGGCAGCGCTTCAAATGCGGCGTACAGCTTGCGGGTCAAAACCCCGATATCCTGCGGGCTGGCGCTGACGCTGAGGTTGTTACGGCGGGCAAAGCGGATCAGATTACGATAGCTCTGCATCATCGCGTCCAGCAGTTCGTTATGGGCTTCGCGGACGCGTTCGATCTTCCAGTTGGCACGATTATCCAGGATCGCCAGGCGCTCTTCGCTCCAGCCCCAATCGCTGACCAACTGACCAAGAATTTCTCGCCGCCAGCCGATGCAGGCTTTGGACAGCGACAGTTTTTCGCAAACTTTCAGATAGAAACAGCGGCGGACCAGATCGAGGCGGGTGGTATCGTTGATTTGTGTCAGATAATGGGTGACGCGTTCCAGCATCATGCAATAGGCATCGAGGCCAAAGCAGACGATCTCCCCTTGATGAAGGCGCTGTTTGATATCCATCGCCAACAGTTGCGTATTGGGGTATTCCCACGAATAGGCTTCAAGCAATAGCGTTTTCAACACCGCTTTGTAAGGCGAATCGATGCTCTTGTACAACTGCCACAGGCTGGCCCCGAAGTATTCTTCGGCTGACAGCGTGCTCAACCCGCCGAGATCCAGCCATTCGTTCGGCGTTAATACCCCCTGCGCATACAGCGACAGGACATATTCATCGTAATGCGCTTCTTCTTCACCCGGCACCATGTTCCACAGGATGCGTTTCCCTGCTAGACGAACCGCAGAACGGTAAAACTCATCCAGCAACAGAATATGTTGGGTAGAACCGCAGTCCTCACCACCCAAACTGCCGCTTTCGTTATTGCGGAAACGGTTTTCGTCAATCAGGAAGAAGCTGACCTCCACCCCCATCGATGCCGCCCACTTTTCCAGCAGACTGCATTTCTGCTGTAAACGGTTACGCTCTTCGTTATCGAGCCAGGATTGGTGACACACCCAGATATCCAGATCCGAGGTACAGCTCTGGCCGATCGACGAGGTGCTGCCCATGGTGTAAACGCCAGTGATCGGCAGTTCGCCGCAGGCCATTTGCTCAAACGGGCTACCCCATTTGTCTTCTAAATCATCAATATAATCTTTTTGGGTTTCATCAGGGGCGTAGAGACACACACCGTGGGGAACGTTACCCGTGAGGTAACCCGGCATCAGTGGATGGTGGTGGTGCAGTAAGGTAGGCAGCAGACTATACACCCGTTGGAACGCGGGCTTCATGGCCGCCAGGGCACGATCAACACGTAATTGGTTAATCGCATCCAGTCTCTGTTTCAGTGTCTCGATGTAGAGGTACAAGACGTCTCGCCTGATTATCCTGGTACTTGAAAAAAACCCGTATTCCATCCGCGTCTTGAGTTTAGAAGAATATTTGACGACTTATTGCTGGAAACGTGATCAATCTAACACCTTGCCGATTGACCGTAAAGGAGGTAAAGCGACACACTTACTCTCGCGCCTCTTTAAACGATTTGCCCGGCACTAACACTCCCTCACGTCTCATTGATTCCGTTGTCCTTTCTCCGCCTGTGGCTTCTGGCACTGACAGTTTTCGTGCTCAGTGGTAGGATGGACGGCGAATTATAAAAACGGTAACCAGCATGTTAGACAAAATTATTCGAATTGCCACCCGACAAAGCCCACTGGCACTGTGGCAAGCGCATTATGTGCAACAGCGTCTGATAGTAAGCCACCCTGGCCTGCAGGTAGAACTGGTGCCGATGGTGACTCGCGGCGACATTATTCTGGATACGCCGCTGGCCAAAGTCGGCGGTAAAGGCCTGTTCGTCAAAGAACTTGAGCTGGCTCTGCTGGAGGGCCGAGCGGATATCGCCGTGCATTCCATGAAGGATGTGCCAGTCGCTTTCCCTGACGGCCTCGGGCTGGTGACCATTTGCGATCGCGACGATCCCCGCGATGCCTTTGTCTCCAACCGTTTTGCTTCTCTCGATCAACTGCCGCTGGGCAGTATAGTGGGTACTTCCAGCCTGCGCCGCCAGTGTCAGCTGCGTGAACGTCGCCCGGATCTGATCGTGCGCGATCTGCGCGGCAACGTAGGCACTCGCTTGGCCAAACTGGATAACGGCGATTATGACGCCATTATTCTGGCCGTCGCCGGGTTGAAGCGCTTGGGGTTGGAGCAACGAATCCGTTGCCCGCTAAGTGCGGAAGAATCCCTGCCCGCCGTCGGCCAAGGCGCAGTGGGTGTTGAATGCCGCCTTGATGACGACGTTACCCGCGCCCTGCTCGCACCGCTCAACCATCGCGCCACAGAAATCCGCGTTCGTGCTGAACGGGCGATGAATACCCGGCTGGAAGGCGGCTGTCAGGTGCCGATCGGCAGCTACGCTGAGTTGGAAGGCGATCAACTGTGGTTACGTGCGCTGGTCGGAGCGCCAGATGGCAGCCAGATGGTGCGCGGTGAACGCCGCGGCCCGGCCGCTCTGGCCGAGCAGATGGGCGTTGAACTGGCAGAAGAGCTACTGGCAGCTGGTGCACGTGAAATCCTGCATGACGTTTATCAGGGAAATCCCCCGGCATGACCATTCTGGTAACCCGCCCTTCTCCGGCAGGAGAACAGCTGGTGGGCCGCCTGCGCGCACTCGGTCGGGTTGCCTACCATGCGCCGCTGATCGATTTCGCCCCTGGTGCGGATCTGATTAAGCTGCCCGATACGCTGGCCCAGTTGAGCGCAGGCGATCTGGTGTTCGTGCTGTCGCAGCACGCCGTCAGCTATGCCAATTCCGTGATCAACCGTGCCGGGCTTCAATGGCCCACCCACTTATCTTATTATGCTATAGGCCGCACCACCGCGCTGGCGATGCATCGTATCAGCAGCCTGCCGGTAGAGTATCCACGCGAACGTGAAATCAGCGAAACGCTGTTGCTGCTGCCGGCCTTGCAGAAACTGGCGGGCAAACAGGCGTTGATCATGCGTGGCAACGGTGGCCGCGAGCTGCTGGGTGACACGCTGAGTGAGCGCGGTGCCGCAGTCCGCTATTATGAATGCTACCAACGCAGCCCGGTTCACTATGATGGCACAGAACAGAGTGCCCACTGGCAGCGTGCCGGTGTCAATACACTGGTAGTGACCAGCGGTGAAATGTTACAACAGCTCTATACTTTAGTTCCTGATTACTATCGTTCTTCATGGCTGTTACGCTGCCACCTGATAGTCGTCAGTGAACGTTTGGCGACCCTCGCGCAAGAATTGGGCTGGAGCTCGATTCGGGTAGCTGATAATGCTGATAATGACGCGCTGATGCGCGCGCTACAATAACCAGACTATGGGATGTGCCACAATGACGGAACAAAACACTCCATCCGCCCCGGTTGAAGAGCCAACCCTTGCGGTCAAGAGCCCCCAACAACCAGACGCTGACCACCGTAAAGGTAAAAGTACCGGCCCGGTACTGGGTGCGATCGCTATCGTGCTGGTCATCGCACTGGGTGTTGGCGGCTATTACCACACGCACAAACAGGCGCAGGCGCTGATCGCAGCCAACCAAGCCTTGGTGCAGCAGTTGACCGAGCTAAGACAAAGCCAGTTGCAGGGGAAAAATGCGCTGGAAGCGTTAATGCAGCAGCAGGCTAAAACGCTGGATGCTACCGATCACGAGCAAACCACCCTGGCTCGCCAGTTGAATGAATTGCAGGAGAAAGTCACCACGATTTCCGGCAGCGATGCCAAAACCTGGCTGCTGGCCCAGGCCGACTTCCTGGTGAAAATGGCTGGCCGTAAGCTGTGGAGCGATCAGGATGTCACCACCGCGGCCACGCTGCTCAAAAGTGCCGACGCCAGCCTGGCAGAGATGAACGATCCCAGCCTGATCGACATTCGCCGCGCCATCACTGAAGACATCGGCTCACTCTCCGCCGTTGCCCAAGTGGATTTTGACGGCATTATTCTAAAGGTAAATCAGCTTTCCAATCAGGTAGATAACCTGCGCCTGGCGGATAACAACAAAGACGAAACGCCGATGGACCAAGACAGCAGTGAGCTTTCCAGTTCACTGAGCGAATGGCGCCAGAACCTGACTAAGAGCTGGCACAACTTTATGGCTGACTTCGTCACCATCCGCCGCCGTGATACCAATGCGGAACCGCTGCTGGCACCGAACCAGGATATCTATCTGCGTGAAAATATCCGTTCGCGCCTGCTGGTGGCGGCACAGGCGATCCCTCGTCATCAGAACGAAGTGTATAAACAGTCGCTGGAAACCGTTTCTACCTGGGTACGCGCCTACTTCGATACCACCGATCCGGCCACCAAAGCCTTCCTGGATGAGTTGGACAATCTTAGCCAACAGTCGATTTCCATGGATGTGCCACAACAGCTGAAGAGCCAGCCGCTGTTGGAAAAACTGATGCAGACCCGGGTACGCAATCTGTTAGCCCAGGCGCCTGCCACTCACCAGGAGGGATAAGCCATGTTACGCGTGTTATTCCTGTTCCTGGTGCTGATCGCCAGCGTGGTGGTGGGGCCAATGCTGGCCGGCCATCAAGGCTATGTGCTGATCCAGACCGACAACTACAACGTTGAAACCAGCGTCACCGGCTTGGTGATCATGGTGATCCTGCTGTTCATGGTGCTGTTTGTGATCGAATGGATCCTGCGCCGTATCTTCCACACCGGTGCCCGTACCCGTGGCTGGTTCCTTGGCCGCAAACGCAACCGTGCGCGCAAGCAGACCAAAGCCGCGTTCATCAAGCTGGCAGAAGGTGACTACAAACAGGTCGAAAAACTGCTGACACGTAATGCCGATCATGCAGAACAACCGGTAGTGAACTATCTGCTGGCGGCTGAAGCGGCACAGCAGCGCGGTGATGATTTCAGAACCAACCAGTATCTGGAACGTGCGGCCGAAGTGGCCGACACCGATCAGTTGCCGGTAGACATTACCCGTGTGCGTATCCAACTGGCTCAGGGCGAAGCACATGCAGCACGCCACGGCGTCGATCGCCTGCTGAATCAGGCGCCTCGTCACCCGGAAGTGCTGCGGCTGGCTGAGCAAGCTTATCTGCAAACCGGAGCTTACGCGTCATTGCTGGAAATCCTGCCTTCGATGAGCAAAATCAACCTGCACACCGAAGACGAACTTCAGGCATTACAGCAGCAAGCCTATATCGGCCTGATGAACCAGGCGATGGCAGATGAAGGGAGTGATGGCCTGAAACTCTGGTGGAAAGATCAGAGCCGCAAAACACGCCATGAAGTCCCGCTGCAGGTAGCGATGGTGGAACACCTTATTGAATGTGATGACCATGAACTGGCGCAGGATATCGTGCTCAACAGTCTGAAACGCCAATATGATGAACGCCTGGTCTTACTGATCCCACGCATCAAGTCTGGTAACCCGGAACAGTTGGAAAAAGCGTTGCGCCAGCAGATCAAGCAACACGGGGCGACCCCGCTGCTGAGCAGTACGCTGGGTCAGTTGCTAATGAAGCATGGCGAATGGCAGCAGGCCAGTGATGCCTTCAATGAAGCGCTGAAGCAACGCCCTGATGCCTATGACTACGCCTGGCTGGCTGATGCGTTGGAAAAACTACACCGCCCTGATGAGGCCGCGCAGATGCGCCGCGAAGGGCTGATGCTGACGCTGAAACAAAACGGCGAGTAAGCCTTCTCTTTCATACCATCAGAACGCGGCCATTGCATTGGGCCGCGTTTTTTTTCGGCTTAATTTTCCCCCTCTCTAAAACATGTCGTTAACTCAGAAGATATACCCAAAATAATTCGAGTTGGGTCGAGTAACGCGGCAAGCGCTGGGGACTCCAGGAGAATAGGCCACTATGTGACTGGGGCGACAGAGCGCAGCCAACACCCAAGCAACTTGAAGTATGAAGGGTATAAAGGCAAAAAAAAACACTTGCCATAAAGGCAAGTGCATAAGAAGCAATCAGGTCTAGAACAACAGGGGTGGTGCCTCACTCAACGTTATGCCCGGAGTGTGATGAAGCAGTTGCTTTCATCGTTCTGGTGGACAATAGGCACCCTAAAATTGGCTCTGCATCATTCCTGGGTTTATGAAGCCAGAGGCGAACATAAGAGATGGAATGAGCATCTACGAGATAGATATTGCACTTCGCGTGCCAACTTACACAGAATTATGAAAAATAAATTATCCAATTGAATTTAAAGGATTTTAATTCTACGCATTGATCACCTCATTTCCACCTGTCCATTGGGTATTTTTACTCTCGCACCAATCTGTCGCCTTAACACGACGTCATAAATAAAATTGATTTTTATTCATTAAAATCAATTAATTAAGTGTCTCAAACTGACGACAACGATAGGTGCCGTTGTCGTCGAAAAACAACATGGCGAGAAACAACGTCGTAATAGAGGGAAAACAGAAAGCGAAGTACTGGCCAAAGGACGAAAATATAATCGCAGAAAGCAAAAAGCCCGTTCATTGCTGAACGGGCTTTTCTGAAATTGGTCGGCGAGAGAGGATGACTCGCATCTCCGATGCGCGCCCTGCGGGCCGTTGCTAAAGCAACGTTGTCTCGCTTCGCTCGGCTCAATACCTCCTTCGGAGGTGCTCATCCTCTTGAGCTTCAGACGTAAAAAAACCTGCTTATAAAGCAGGTTTCTTAAAATTGGTCGGCGAGAGAGGATTCGAACCTCCGACCCACTGGTCCCAAACCAGTTGCGCTACCAAGCTGCGCTAC
>JBAQHZ010000074.1:0-2210 GCA_049288585.1 Chania sp. | reverse complement strand
GATCGCCTGGAACGGGCACAATCACGTGGATATCAAGCAGGTATTGGCGGACGCTCAAAAGAGATTTGTCCGTACCAATCATTAGATGCCCGATCACACTGGCTCGGGGGTTGGCGACAAGCCATGGAGGACAGGGCTGTGACCGCTTAAGCGGCTCCCTGTTGTGAAGAAGGAACAACCTCCGCCAAGGCGGAGGTTTTCGTTTCTGGTATAAATTTATTCCTGCCAGCGTTTCAGCAAAATACTCGCATTTACCCCGCCAAAGCCAAAGCCGTTAGACAACGCATAGGTCATCGCCATCGGTTCTGCCCGGTTAGCAACCAAATGCAGGCCAGCAGCGGCAGGATCTGGGTTATCCAGATTCAACGTCGCTGGAGCGATTTGATCGCGCAGCGCCAAAGCGGTAAAGATGGTTTCCAAACCACCGGCCGCTCCCAGCAAATGGCCAGTTGCCGATTTGGTGGAGGCGATCGCAATACCACCATCAGTACCAAACAGGTGCTTAATGGCGTTGATTTCACCCAGATCGCCAACCGGCGTCGATGTGGCATGGGCATTCAGATGCTGTACCTGCCCCGGTGTGACATTTGCCTGCTTCAAGGCGATCTTCATTGCCCGGTAGGCTCCGTCGCCATCTTCGGCACCGGAGGTCATGTGATAGGCATCCGCACTGGTGCCATAGCCAACAATTTCAGCCAGTGGTTTGGCTCCGCGCGCCAGAGCATGTTCTAGCGTTTCGATCACCAGCATCCCGGCACCTTCACCCATCACGAACCCATTGCGGGCACTGTCGAATGGCCGAGAAGCTTGAGTTGCCTCTTCTGCTGGTGTCGTTGACATGGCGCGTGCGGCGGCAAAACCCCCCAGGCTGACGGTATCAATGGCGGCTTCGGCACCGCCGCACAGCGCGATATCTGCCTCGCCATTACGCAGCAGGCGTACCGCATCGCCAATGGCTTGTACGCCAGCGGCACAGGCGGTGACCGGTGCGCCGATCGGCCCTTTGAAGTGATGTTTGATGGATACATGCCCGGCCGCCAGATTGACCAGAAATGAGGGGATGGTAAAGGGCGAAAGGCGCTTTGCCCCACGGCTGTCGGTAGTACGCACCGCGTGGGCGATAGCCGGGAATCCGCCGATACCGGAAGCAATAACCGTAGCGGTACGCTCTTGTTTATCGTCGGTGTCGGCCACCCATCCAGCCTGATGAATGGCTTCGTCAGCGGCCGCCATGGCCAGCAGAATAAAGCGATCCATTTTCTTTTGGTCTTTCGGTGCAACGGAGAGATCCGGATTGAAGCCAGCTTCGGCATCCTGTGCCAAAGTGGGAATCTGACCACCGATTTTAACCTGTAGATCCGCTACCATCTGCTCTGGCAATGGGCTGATACCCGATTGGCCAGCCAGCAAGCGCCGCCAGATAGTTTCTACGCCGCTGCCCAGAGGAGAGACCGCTCCCATCCCGGTGATAACGATACGATGACTGCTCATAATGACTCCTTGGACGATTCGGTGAGTAAAGCGTAGTGTTGTTGCATCCGTGAAGCGCGTAAACCCATGCCTTCTCCGGCTGCCGGGCCCGGTGCCAGCGTGACGTGTTGTAAAGTGATGGGCTGTTGAGTCATGGTATCAATCAGCTGTGGTTGTATCGGCTGGCCGCTGCGGCGATCCACCAGTTTTGCGGCGATACCATCATCCGCCAGATGCGTGTTGCCCCAGTGAAACAACGTAACCAGCACCGGGAAAAAGTCTTTGCCGCGTTCGGTCAACAGATACTCATAACGTACCGGGCGCGCTTGATACTGCTGCTTGTGCAGAATACCGCTTTCCACCAGAAACTTAAGCCGGCGGGTTAGCAGAGTAGGGGATAGCCCCAGGCTTTGCTGAAATTCATCAAATTTAGATAAGCCGTGAAAAGCGTCCCGCAGTATCAGGATGCTCCACCATTCCCCCACGCGGCCTAAAGAACGCGCTATTGGGCACGGGGTACTTTCGAAACTGATTTTTTTCATCACATTCCCTTTTTAATTACTACCTTTATTGTAGTCACTAATTAATCGTTAACCAAGCCAGCTTTGCAGCATGAAATAATGTAACAACAGGGAAAAGAGACGGCGGCCGGTAAAGGCCGCCGTAATGGTGCTTAGAATGCAGCAGCGTCCTTGAACAGGCCCACTTTCAGATCGCTGGCGGTGTAGATCAGTTCGCCA
>JBAQHZ010000073.1:0-5367 GCA_049288585.1 Chania sp. | reverse complement strand
CTATGGCGATGATCCGAGCATTGAACAAGATGACGCTCGCGGGTATGCCAAAAAGTGTGCGCGTTGCCTGAGGTATATGCACATTCAAGGGGTTCTTTTGTCCAAATATGATTTATTCAACAAAGCCGCGCTATGAATAAATTACGGTTCACTTTACTTAAATGTTTGACTTTATTTCTGGCGCTTGCCGTCAGTAGCCTGAGTGTGATGGCTCAGGCTGCAGACAGCAATGCACGGCGGATCCTGATTGTCTATTTTTCTCAACCCGAAGCGGTGAAGTTAGACGGGGTTGATGGCGTTTCAGGTGCGAGTATTTTGCAAAAAAACGGTGTCATTCTGGGAAGTACCCAATATGTGGCACAGATTATCCAGAAGGAAACCGGCGGCGATTTATTCCGCATTGAAACGGTTAAACCCTATCCGCGTCAGCATGAACCCTTGTTGAAGTATGCAGAACAAGAAGTGAAAGACGGGGTTCGGCCTGAATTGAAAGAAAAAATACCCAATCTTGCAGATTATGATCAGGTATTCGTTGGCTATCCCATCTGGTGGTACAAAATGCCGATGGTGATGTACAGCTTTTTTGAACAGCATGATTTTAGTGGCAAAACCCTGATTCCTTTTACCACCCACGGCGGCAGTCGTTTCTCTGACTCTCTACGCGAGATCAAACGCCTTCAGCCCAATGCGCAACTGGTCACCCAGGGTTTCGCCATCTCAAGAGATGATGTGACGGATGATGATACGCCAACGGAAATACTCAACTGGTTAAGAAAATTACCGAACATGCCGTAATAGCAGGCCAGTGAATGAAAGCAAAATATAAATTCCAGGTGGTCCAGGACGTCGTAATGGTGATTATCCTGTTATCGCTAATGGGTTTTCATCTGTGGGGAGAAAATATCCATGAGTGGTTGGGCATGGCTTTTTTAATGATCATCCTGCTCCACAATGGCTTGAACATTCACTGGCTTAGAAAACTGGCTCAGGGGGAGTTTTCCGCCTTCAGGTTCATGCTAGTCACCGTAAACCTGTTACTGGTGCTGCTATTTTCAATGGCCATTATCAGTGGGGTAATGCTGTCAAAATATCTATTGCCTGATTTAGCGATTCATAGTTCTTCTGATCTGGTCAGAAAGATCCACATGACCAGTGTTCATTGGGGGCAAATTATTGTTGCAGTCCATTTGGGGATGCACTGGAAAATGCTGGCCAACTTTTTTTGTAAAGTTTGGAATATTTCACCCATCTCGTTTTTCACTACACGATTGATGCCCGCCGTTTTCTTCAGTATTGCAGCGTATGGGTTGTATGCTTTCATTTGCCGCAATTTACTGCCTTATTTGCTTATTCAAGTCGATTTTGCCTTTTTTGATTTTGAAGAGTCCAAGGATTTTTTCTATTTTAATTTCTTCGCTATCACCATTTTCTTTGCTTATCTGACACGATTAGCAGGGGCTATTTACTTGCATTGGCAAGGCGCTCATTAACGCTTCATCAACAACAACCTGACTGTAATGCCTTGTTTGTTAAGCTGAGGTCCCCCGCTTTTTATCGCGGGGGACTGCGGTGTTTACTCGTCAGCTAACATAAACATGCCGAACGGATGGATTTGCAGATAATAACTGTCCCCCGGTTCCGGTTGCAGCTGAGTGGCGTTAACCTGCAACAACAGTGACTGTTCGTGCCAATTCACCAGCACTTCATATTGCGGCCCCATATAGGCCACTTTGCAGATGGTGCAGCGTTGGCTGGGTTCCCCCTGCTGGCTGAGAGTAATCGCTTCGGGGCGTACGCCGACCGTGCATTGCTGTAATCCAGAGGCAAAACCGTGCGGGCGCGGCACCTGATAGCCGAAGATCTCTACGCCGTTGCTGGTGACCGTAGCCGGGAATATATTGGCATCCCCCATAAAACCCGCCATAAAACGCGATGCAGGGTAGCGGTACAACGTCTGCGGGGCGCCGATCTGCATGATATCCCCTTTGTTCATCACCAGTACGCTGTCCGAAACGGCAAAGGCTTCGCTTTGATCGTGCGTGACATACAGCGAGGTGATATTGAACTGTTGCTGCAACTCGCGGATTTTCTCGCGCATGCTACGGCGCAGGTTAGCATCAAGGTTACTCAAAGGTTCATCGAACAGCAGTACTTTGGGTTTCAGGATCAGCGCTCGCGCCAAGGCCACACGCTGCTGCTGACCGCCGGAAATCTGATCGACATAGCGTTCTGCAAAACCTTCCAGATCGACCAGCATTAGCGCTTCACGTACCCGATCGCGGATCTCGGCCTTGGGGCGGCCTAACATTTTCAAACCGTAACCGATGTTATCCCCCAGCGACATATGCGGGAACAGCGCGTAGGACTGGAATACCATGCAGATATCACGTTGCTGAATGGAGCGATCGGTCACGTCTTCGCCATCAATAAAGATCTGCCCGCTGCTGGGTTTTTCCAACCCGGCGACTAAACGCAATACCGTGGTTTTTCCGCAGCCGGAAGGGCCAAGCAGTGTGACCATATCTCCACGTGGGATCGCCAGACTCAAATCACCGATCACGGTGTTGTTGCCAAAGCGTTTGGCGACATTCTTCAGTTCAACAAAGGTTTTTTTATCTTGATTGTCAGACATGTTGTTCATCCTTATGTGCCGCGTATCAGGCAGCATTCCTGGCTTTGGAACGCGCCACCCGCGCTTCTCCAACCAGGGCATCAAACAGGAAAATAATTGCCAGCATCACTACGATCAGAATTGAGCCATAAGCAATCGCCACGCCATATTCACCGTCCTCGACCCGGTTAAGGATGTAGGAGGTGGCGACACGAGTATCAGGCGTTACCAGGAAAATAATGGCGCTGACGGTGGTCATGGCGCGCACAAAGCTGTAAACCAATGCCGAGAGGATCGCCGGGCGCAACAGTGGCAGCAGAATATACAGCACGGTGCGCAGTGAGCCGGCGCGCAGGCTGAGCGAAGCCTCATCCAGCGATTTGTCCAACTGCCCCAAACCGGCGATACCCGCACGGATCCCTACCGGCACGTTGCGCATCACCATGGAGATAATCACTATCGCTGCGGTACCCGTCAGGTAAACCGGCGCGCTGTTGAACGCCAGAATGTAGGAAACCCCGGCGACGGTACCCGGCACTGCGAAGCACAGCATAGTGCTGAACTCGATGACCTTTTTGCCACGGAACTGTTGGCGCACCACGATGTAGGCAATCAGCAGACCAAAGATGGCGGTAATCGGGGCGGCAATCCCGGCATACAGCAAGGTATCGAGCAGAGAAGGCCATGCGCCATCGCTGAATCCTTGGCCGAACAGCTTGCTGAAGTTGTCCAACGTCAGGGTGTAATCCACCCCCCAGTTGACGGTAAAGCTGCCGTAGAAAATGCTGCCGTACAGCAACAGGTTGAAGGCGATCCAGACATACAGCATCAGTGAAACGCCCCACACCAGCAGATTTGGCAAAGGCTGTACGTCACCATGGTTCGATTTGCCGGAAATGGTCACGTAGGAGCGTTTACCGATCCACATGTACTGCACACAGAACACCAACAATGAGAACAACAGCAAGATCACCCCCAAGGTACTGGCGGCCTGATAATCAAGCTGTGCGCCGGTAATGTAGAAGTAGATCTGCGTAGCGAGAACGTCGAAGTTGCCGCCCAGCACCAACGGGTTGCTGAAGTCGGCCAGCGATTGGACGATAACGATCAGGAACGAGTTGGCCAGCGCGGGTTTCAACAGTGGCAAGAAGACCTGTGTGAAGGTCTGAAAACGGTTGGCACGCAGCGTGTAAGAGGCTTCCTCCAGTGAAGGGTGAATGGTCTTGATGGCACCGTCGAGGATCATAAACGACATCGGCGTAAAGGCCAGCACCTGCGCCAGCCAGATACCGGTAAAACCATACAGCCAGTTGGTATTGGTCAGGCCGAACCAGGTCACCATAAACTCGGTAATGTAGCCGGACCGCCCCATCATCAGGGTAACGCCTAATCCGACGACAAAGGGCGGCGTGACGATCGGCAGGATCGAAAAGATGCGGCCAATCAGCGCAGAACGGCGGGCAATGCGCGTGGTATAAATCGCCAGCACCATACCGAAGAAGGTACAACCCATTCCCACCGCAGCAGATAACAGGAAGGAGTTCCAGATCACCTGCAGAATATGCGCTTGACCAAGAACCTGCATAAATCCCAATGGAGCGAAGGCACCGGCTTCATCGGTGAACATCGGGATAAAAATGGCGATGCTGGGGTAAATGATAAACAGGGTGATGAGCGCAATCACCGCCACCAGTGAGCCCAGCACGAAACGATCTCCTCCCAGCCACTCCAGCCTGGAAAGCGCCAGGGTGATCACGGCACCCAATGCCAGCAGGAGTGGCAGCGTAGCGAACCCCATACCGGTGCCGGTTAAGGCGGCAGTGATAAATACTAGCCCCCCGCAGGCCAGCGCGTAGCCAGCGTCAAACAGATGGCGGGTGCGCTGTTCGCGGCCAGCGGTAAGTGCCGGGCGCAAAACCAGTAGCAGCGGTGCGGCAAACCACACCAGCGCCAGGCCGCTATGCGACCATCCATAAGCGGCCAGCAGTTCTTCACGTGTGGCCTCCAGCAGTCCGTAGTCCAGGCTGTAAGAGGGCAGCAGGGCAAAACCGGCCAGTGCCAGCAGCAGCCAGTAGAAAATAGGATCCCGTCCCTGCGCAGTGCGCAAGGTAATGGCTTCAGACATGATATTCCCCGGATTAACTAAAATGAGACGGGCGTGACGATAAACACGCCCGATCTGGGTAGCGCTGGGTTAGTTGCCCATCTTCACGTCACTCACCCACTTGGAAATCAGTTTCTTACGCATATCGGATGCGCCGTAGGTATCCATGTCGTAATCGATCAGTTTTAATTGATCCAATTTCAGCGAGTTAGGTGAGGTTTCTGCCGTGGTATTGGTCAGAATCTGGTAAGACTGGCCTTTCTTCCACGAGAGCTCTTGAGCTTCTTTAGATAGCGCCCAGTCAACGAACAGTTTGGCATTTTCCATATTGCGGGCATTCTTGATGATACTGATGCCACCAATTTCATAGCCGGAACCCTCGCAGGGTGAAACCAGCGTTAACGGGGCACCTTTCTCTTGTTCCAGTGAATAGTCATGCAGGAAGCCAATGCCGATGGCGATTTCACCGCGTGCGGCGTTGCGAGCCGGGGCGATGCCGGATTTGGTGTACTGCGAGATATTATTGTTAAGCTGCTTCAGGTAATCAAAGGCTGCATCTTCACCCCATAGCTGAGTAAAGGTGGCCAGCGCGGTGTAGGCCGTGCCGGAGCTTTGCGGGTCGGCGATCTGGATCTCCCCTTTGTAGATCGGG
>JBAQHZ010000072.1:0-4848 GCA_049288585.1 Chania sp. | reverse complement strand
AAAGTGAGAGAGCCTCGAGTGATAAGGGCCTTGTTGTAAGCCTTCCAGTTGGTGATCTTGAACTTTTGCTTTGCCACGGTATGTCGCTGTTCTGTCAGAAGGAGAGTGCTCTGATCCTGCGGGTCAGAAAAAGTTCGATTTATTCAACAAAGCCGTATGGCGGGTATAAATTCACCTGGAGTACAATCTTGCCCTATCAGATAACCTATGGGGTATTGTTCTTGTTGTGGGAACTCTACGTGTGATTTTGAGATATTTCTTGATTGCCGTAACGAATGGTTCTTCGGATAATGCGGCATAGTATGCTGATGAATTAAATGGATTTTTTAATCACCACCACTGGGTTGATAATTAAAATGACGTGGTACAAAAATAGAATTTTTCTCGGCGCTGCTGTCCTCATAATCGGTATCAGCACTTATTTTATCTTTACAATAAGTGCAAACAAACCAGCCCAGAGTGATACTCCGCCAGAGAAACAGGCTGCACTTACCGTTAATATCGAAATACCCCAGCAACAGAATTTACCACGCCAAATCAACGCCAACGGTAATATTGCCGCCTGGCAGGAAGCAATCGTCAGTAGTGAGGCTGATGGGTTACGCCTGGCTGAAATTTACGTCAATGTCGGCGACCGCGTGCGTAAAGACCAACTTCTTGCGCGTTTTGATCCCGAAACAGTCGCCGCTGACCTTGCCCAAGCAGAGGCGGCTTTAGCAGAAGCTCAGGCAAATAAAGACGAAGCCAGCACTAATGCACAACGTGCACGCCAACTGAAGAATACCGGCGCACTCAGCGAATTGCAGATCGACCAATATCTTGCCGCCGATAAAACAGCACGTGCTCGCGTCCAACAAGCGAAAGCGCAAGTTCAATACCAGCGGTTGCGCATGGAAAAAACGCGCGTTCTGGCTCCCGACGACGGTATTATCTCATCGCGAAGCGCAACTGTTGGTCACGTCGCCAACCGTGGCAACGAGTTATTCCGGCTGATCCGTCAAGAGCGCCTGGAATGGCGCGCAGAACTGACCGCAGCAGAATTACCCTACCTCAAACCGGGTATGAGTGCCGTCTTGCGTACCACAGCAGGAACCGAGCTCACTGGCCGCATCCGCGCCCTGGCCCCTGCACTCGATCTGCAAACACGCAACGCCATCGTTTATGTCGATATCACCCCAACGCAGCAACAACAGCTCGGGGTAAAAGCGGGCATGTTTGCCCAAGGGGTGTTCCACGTCGGTGAAACATCGGCGCTCACCGTTTCACAATCCGCTCTCGTCTCACGCGAAGGATTTCACTACCTTTTTGCCGTTGATGAAGCGGGCAACATCAGCGAAATTAAAGTCGAAGTGGGTCAGTTATATCAAGGACGGTTTGAGATCCTCACCGGCCTGCGGCCTGATATGCGCATCGTTACCAGTGGTGCCAGTTTCCTCAATCATGGCGAAAGAGTGCGCGTTAACCCCCTCCCCACAGGGGAAACAGCACAATGAATCTCTCTACCTGGTCTATACGTAATCCCATCCCCGCGGCTATGTTGTTTGTGCTACTCACCGTCGCTGGGATCATCAGTTTCCGTAGTATGAAGATCCAACAGTTTCCAGACATCGAGTTACCGATGGTCACCGTCAGCGCCGCCTTGCCGGGCGCTTCGCCGGAACAGTTGGAAAACGACGTGGCACGCAAACTGGAGGACTCCGTTGCTTCCCTGCAGGGGCTAAAGCACATCTATACCAAGATCTCCGAAGGCAGCGTGGTTATGACGCTGGAATTTCAGTTGGAGAAACCAGTCCAGGAAGCCGTGGATGATACGCGTTCGGCAGTACAGGGGGTGCGCTCTGATCTGCCCAGCGATGTCCGTGATCCTGTTGTACAACGCGTCAATCTGGCCGGAACGCCGGTGCTGGTGTATGCGGTGCGCTCAGAACATTTGGACGAAGAAGCACTGTCATGGTTTGTGGATAACAAGCTGGTGCGCAGCTTGCAGGCGATCCGCGGCGTCGGCGCAGTCAAACGAGTCGGGGGCGTCAATCGTCAGGTCCAGGTTGTGCTCGATCCGTTAAAGCTACAAAGTCTGGGGCTGAGCGCGGCACAAATCTCGCAACAATTGCGTTTAGTGCAGCAGGATGCCCCCAGTGGACGAGCCGAACTTGGCAGCAGCGAACAGACTATCCGCACCCTAGGGGGGCAACACTCCGCCAAGGAGATCGCTGCACTACAGATCCCGCTTAACGATGGGCGTTACGTTAGCCTCGATCAACTCGCAACCGTCACCGACACCGTGGCTGAAGTCCGCGCTTCTGCCTTTGTTGACGGTAAGCCCGTCGTTGGGTTTGAGATCGTACGCAGCCGCGGGGAGAGCGAGGTAGAAGTTGGCGACGCCGTGGAAAAAGCGTTGGAAAAAATTAAGGTGGAATACCCGCACCTGATTTTCACCCAAGCATTTGACTTCGTCAGCCCAGTCAAAGCGGAGTACAACTCGTCACTCAATCTGCTGTATGAAGGCGCGCTGTTGGCGGTGTTGGTCGTCTGGTTTTTCCTGCGCGAATGGCGGGCCACGTTTATTTCGGCAGTGGCGCTGCCCATGTCGGTGATCCCGGCTTTTTTTGGTATGGCTTTGCTGGGGTTTTCGATCAATGTGATCAGTCTGCTGGCACTGTCGTTGGTGATCGGTGTTCTGGTTGATGACGCGATTGTCGAGATCGAAAACATCGTGCGCCACTTGCGCAGTGGTAAAAGCCCCTATGAAGCTGCGATGGAAGCCGCTGATGAGATTGGCTTAGCGGTAATTGCCACCACTTTTACACTGATCGCCGTTTTCCTTCCCACGGCGTTTATGAGCGGTATTGCAGGCAAGTTTTTCAAAGAGTTTGGTTGGACGGCGTCGATCGCCGTTTTTGCTTCGCTGGTGGTTGCGCGCATTCTTACGCCAATGATGGCCGCGTATATGCTCAAGCCCCTGGTGGCAAGCGATCGCGATCCGGCCTGGCTCACCCGCTATTTACGCATCGTCAACTGGTGTACTCATCATAAGATCAAAACGCTGTTTTCTGTCGGGCTATTCTTTATTGCATCGCTGATGTTGATCCCCCTGCTACCTTCTGGATTTATGCCGCCGGATGATAACTCGCAAACTCAAGTGTCTGTTGAGCTACCGCCAGGATCGACGTTAACCCAGACGGAAGCGATGGCTGAACAGGCGCGTCAGTTGCTCCGTCAGATACCTGAAATACGCAGCGTCTATACCACTATTGGTGCCGGAAGTGCGGGAGGTGACCCTTTCTCCTCCGCCCTGATGGAGCCGCGCAATGCGACCTTGACCATCCAACTCATTGAGCGCAATGAGAGGGAGCGTAAACAACATATTGAAGCACGCATCCGCGATCTATTGGTACAACTGCCCGGGGTGCGTACCAAAGTGGGCCTAGGTGCATCTGGAGAGAAATATATTCTGGTGCTGAGTGGCGAAGATCCGCGCAGCCTGACGTCCGCCCAACAGGCGGTGCTGCGCGATTTGCGCACAATTCCAGGGTTGGGAAATATCGCGTCTACCGCCAGCCTCGTCCGGCCCGAAGTGGTCATTCGTCCTGACTTTGCCCGCGCAGCCGATCTGGGGGTCAGCAGTGCCGCTATCGGAGAAACGCTGCGGGTCGCCACGCTGGGGGACTATGATATGTCGTTGCCAAAGCTGAATTTGCCCCAAAGGCAACTGGACATCGTGGTGAAACTGGATGATGCAGCACGGCAAGATATCGAAACATTAAAACGTCTTATTATCCCCGGTACTAAAGGCCCGGTGATGCTCAGCCAGGTTGCCGATATCGCGATCGCAAGCGGGCCTGCGGTGATCAACCGCTACGATCGCTCACGCAATATCAACCTGGAGATCGAACTTTCCAATGTTCCGTTAGGTACCGCGGTCAGTGAGGTTAAAAAACTGCCCTCAATACAGAATTTGCCTGCCGGGGTGAGTGTGGTGGAAGTAGGCGATGCTGAAACCATGGGCGAACTCTTTGCCAGCTTTGGGTTAGCCATGCTGATCGGCATCCTCTGTATTTACATCGTGTTGGTGCTGCTGTTCAAACATTTCCTGCACCCGGTGACCATCCTTGCCGCACTGCCTTTCTCTTTGGGCGGTGCCTTCGTCGGCCTGTTGGTCGCTGGGCAAAGCTTGTCAATGCCTTCGCTGATTGGGTTGATTATGCTGATGGGGATTGCCACAAAGAACTCTATTCTGCTGGTGGAGTACGCGATTGTGGCGCGGCGTGGCAATGATGGCAGCGACGGGCGGCCAGCTGTGGCGGCCAAACCGCGCCAAGAGGCGCTGATGGATGCCTGCCATAAACGTGCGCGCCCGATCATCATGACCACCGTTGCCATGGGTGCAGGTATGTTGCCCATTGCGATAGGGCTGGGTAATGCAGACCCCAGCTTCCGTTCACCGATGGCCATTGCCGTGATTGGCGGCTTGTTGACCTCAACCGTGCTGAGCTTACTGGTGATCCCGGCGATATTTTTATACGTTGATGACTTTAGCCAGTGGTGTTACCGCAAATTCACTAAAAAGCCGTCTTAGTCACGGATCTGAGCGGGTTATTGAATGGCCCGTTCAGATCGTGGTGTCTGTTTTCCACTGTAGCAAACCGGCGATATTCTTTTCCCCTTCTGCTTCTTTTAAGCGCCGCTGCTGCTCAGCAAATTGGATATATTCAGCCTGCGCTTTTTCATCTGCCATTTTCTTACTGACAGTACCAGCACCCTGTAGAACTTCACGGTCATTAAATTGCAGGAACTGATCCAACTTTTCCTGCCAGCCACGCAGGAACACCTGCTGGCGACGCCGGGCTT
>JBAQHZ010000071.1:0-6220 GCA_049288585.1 Chania sp. | reverse complement strand
GAACTGTTCTGGAAAAATTTCTATCAGCAGGCGCTGGTTGAAGCATTGCAACATTTACCCGGTATCGACGGGATCTGCCCCGGCATCAGGCTTATCGCGCCAACTGGTCATCAACGCTCCCCTACCTTTATCAAACACTCCGCGGCCTGGGTAAGAAAATAGTGTTGCGTGATTACATGGATGACGACGCCGCACCCTGGCAATTGATCAATGCGTTGCAGGCTCTGCCGCCGGATGTGCGGGTGTCATTAAAAGCGGTGGCGAACGGCTATCGCCCTGGGTTTGCCAATAACCCGTTGCTTACGCAGTTGGCTGGCCGCATCAAGTGGATCGAGTTTGACATGTGGGGCTTGGAGTATGGCTGGACACTGCTGCCTTGTTATCTGCTAGAGGAAATTCAGAGGTGGCTCAGTTGGGGTGAGAACGTGGCAGGCGATCGCCTGGAGGCCATCACCGGCAGGCTCAGTTGGGAATGGATTTCTAATAGCTTGCTGATTAACTCGGTCAATTCCGTCAACCTGCATGGGCTGGCGATGTTTGGCCGCGAAATGTGTCTGTCAGAAAAACAGGCGTTTCACTGTTGGTTAACCGATATGCTGGACCATAAAGTGGAAACGGCTGAACTGAACGCGTTCCATCAGTTATATACCAGCTGTTATGAATGGATGAAGAAAACCCCCTATGTTCTCTTCATGCCAGCCGTAGTATTCATTCAGTCCGATGATGTCGAGATGTTCCGCCAGGCGATCTTCAATCTTCATTTTGGCATGGTTAACCAGGCAGGCCGCTGAAATCAACCGGCTGGGATCGGCTTGCCGCGCCGCCTCAACCAGCGTGGTCATAAAATGCAGCCGCTCGTCGGTATCGGCGTTTTCATTACCCAGCGACCAGATAATCACGCTGGCGCGATTGCGGTCGCGTATGATCAGCTCCATCAGTTGGTTATGCGCATCGCGCTGCGTGGCCGGGTTGCTGAAATCGATAGCCCAATAGTTCGGGATCTCCTCCCACAGCAGCAGGCCCACTTCATCAGCAATGCGTGCGGCCATTTCATGGTGCGGATAGTGAGCTAGGCGCAGGTAATTACAGTTCAACTCCTTGGCATCGCGAAAGCGGCGGCGAATATCGGCTTCGCTGGTCATTTTCCTCAGCAGCAGGTCGTCTTCATGGCAGTTAACTCCACGCAGGTAGAGCGAGCGGCCATTCAGGCGAATATCGGTGCCCACCACCTCTATCTGCCGGAAACCAACGCGATCGCTCACCCAATCTCGCCCCAGTGACGCCATAACCTGGTAGAGCTTTGGTTGCTCGGGCGACTACAGCATCGGCCGCACGGAGAAGGTAGCTTCGGCGACTCCTTCAACCTTCGTAAAACTATCGGCATTGGTTATTTCAAACCGGAAATAAGGCAAAAACCGCAATAAAATTCCTTGGCAGGAAATTATTCACGGGTTCCCTGGCGGTAACGCCTTGCAGGGAACTCGGACTATTTTTAATGCACAACATGGAAAAAATGAAACCGTGACATATAGTTATATACCCAAGTGACTTCAAGTTGCATGTAGGCGGCCACTGAGCGAAGCCCCAGGAGCTTGGTAAACCAAGCGACTGGGGTGAGTGAAGGCAGCCAACACCCATGCAGCTTGAAGGGCGACGGGTATAGTGGTTATCAAGTCGATCTGGGTTGTGTTATACCGTTAATTTTCAGGAGAACGAAGGGCACAGGAAAGTGAAAGGTTGGTGATAATTCAGCCACTGTTAAAATTATGCGGACATGACCTAGATTAAAAAAGATTTTTTATGCTTTGTTTGATGTTAAGGAACGATAATGACCGCACATTTACTGACTATTTGGGATGTTCTGGCAACGACATTCTCACTGTTCTTTTTTATTGCCTACCTGTTTATTCTGTTCCAAGTCGTCTCCGACCTTTTTCGAGATCACGAGCTAAGTGGTTTTTATAAGGCCGTATGGATTATTTTCCTGCTGTTCGTCCCGCTGTTAACCTCGCTGGTTTACCTGATTACGCGTGGTAAAGGTATGGCCGAGCGGCATCGTGCGCTGGTGCAGAAAAATGTCTCGGCGACCAATGAGTATATTCGCGAAGTTGCCGGGAAATCGCCCGCTGAGCAAATTGCAGATGCTAAAAAACTGTGGGATGAGGGGACGATTACGGAAAGTGAATACTTGCAGCTAAAGGCTAAAGCCTTAGCCTGAGATTTTTAGCTGTTGTTCTATTGCGTAAGCGTAGCTTGTTGTCAGGCTGCGCTTTTACAATAATACACGCGTTATAATTCACGTTATTTATTCAGTGACTCACTAGCCATAGGGGAACATCTTATTATAAATTTCGATTACTTTTTTATCGGGCCGGAAATGATGTTTACCCAACCCCACAACGAGAAAGCCTTCTGCAAAGTGCCAGTGAAAGAGAAGCTTCCTGATGGCACCTTTAGTCTGATATACAGCAAAAAAACGGCAATGACACTCGTTGCCAAACAGTTTGTAGATGAAATTCGTTACCAATGTAAAGTCTGTACGTAATTGTGGAATGATAGAGGAACTGTGTAAGTGTGCAGGCAGAGTCGGTGGAAACTATCGCTATGTTTCTCGGTACAGTTCCGCTATACGCAGTGTAATGCTTTACGACACCATCAGGCTATATTCAATCGGTGAAACAATCCATAGGGATAAGGAATGTCTTATTTATGATACGATGTACATCTGGCTATTATGCCAGCACTTCAGAAGTGGACATACAGATAAACAAACTTTTACGGTACATAAAGCATATAAAATAATAAAAAATATCATTAACAATCCTCTTGTTGGGATTGTCTTTGATAACGTTCTTAAGCACTTTCATTTGACCAACACTATTTTACTTCCCATCAGGCCATAACAGGTGTGCGGTTCCCCGCACACCTGCCATCACATCAAGACATTAAAGAAAACAGATCAAGCCCTTAGAATTTATACCTCACCCCCAGCATCACCGCTTTGTCATCATAACTCTGTTGCCCAATCTGGTTGGTCAGGTTACCCCAGACACTCAGGTTGTTGTTGACCTTACCTTCGACACCGAGTTTCACTTCAACCAGATGACGGCTGCCAGTTTGTTGCATCCCCATACCATCCATAGTCACACCCGCCAGACGGGTGTTGTGGATCCAGTTCAGTTCCAGATAGCTGGTCAGGATCTGTGGATGTGCTTTATCCGCTCCTAATTGCGTATCGTTAGAGAACTTGGCACCCAAACGCGTTTGCAGATTATTCTGTCCACTCTGCTGTACCAACGTGCCGTTGTCCTCGGTGAGATCACTCATCTTCGCACCGTTGAGAGTGAACTGGGCTTCCGGCGTGATATAGCCACTGTTGTCAGCCACCTGATAGACCTGGAACGGATAGCCCCCCTCCACCGACATGCTCACACCACGCAGGTGGTATTTTTCACTGGAGAGCAGATCACCGTTCACTGAACCTTCAAACCACTCGTACTGCAGCCAGGTATGGACATAAGGGCTGTTATGTTTGACGGCATTCTGATACCAGGTGCCGTAGACACCGATACTGTAACCTGTCAGGCTGTTATCCGCCTTATAGGTCAGTGACGTGGCGTCGGTGGTACCGGTAGAGCGTGCATAACCGGCCATCACGCCTACACCCACGTAATCCTTATCCGTCAACTGGCCATTCCACACCTCGCCACCCAACTGGGTCACAAAACGACTGCTGGTATTGGAGAGCTGCCCGCTGGCATCCTTGAATTTGTTGCGTGAGGCAGACTGACGTAACCACATACTGGTATCCATATCGTCCGTGCCATTGGCGGCACTGCTGGCGCTCATGTCTTCCAGGCGGCTGTTAAACAGAGTATTGGCCGCTGCAATATTGGCGATATAGCCTCCCGCTTCTGGACGATAAGTCGGTTGGACATAGTTCGAGCGCAGATACCAGTTGCCATTGGTCGGGTCAGCCGTCGTGCCTTGATAGAGGAAATATTCCAAAGCTCCAGCCACCGCGCGGCCATTGAGGGTAAAGGTAGCGGCAGAGGCGCCGCCAACACTGATGATTTCAATGCCGTTCGTATTTTGTGCCCCTTGACCGCCGATATTATTCACCGTCACGGTCCCCGTCCCCGACGTGTCGCCCGCTATCACCAGTTTATCGGTGGGGGAGTTATCGCCGGCCAGGACGCTATCAAAGGTCAGGTTACCGCCTTGACCAATATAATCACCATTAACGGTGAGGGTGCCGTAATCAATGCCACTAGCACTGCGGCCTACCAGAACATTCCCCTCATTGGTGAGGTTACCAGTTATGGTGCCATCACCACCGAAGGTGCCATAGGTCTGTACAAAGACATCGCTATTTAATACCACCGGGCCACTTGCCGCAGGTAAGGCTGCGCGCATGAGAGCTGGCTCTGCGCTGAAAGCTGCTACAGTGGCAAAGGCCATAGGCATTGCAGTCTGTTCAACAACTTGAGGTTTAACCGTTGGTTCAGTGCCAATGATCAAAGACCCTGCCTGCACCACGGTGGCATTGGCAGTCACAGTGCTGCTACCGATATATACCATGCCGTTACCGTGCTTGGTCACCACGCCCGTGCCGCTAATCGGCGTAGTCAAATTCCAGTAGCTCGTATTGCTCAGTATGAGATTGCCGTTATTGTTCACCGACGCCGCACCAAAGTTTTTCGCTTCGGTTGCCGTCATCGCATTGTCTGATTCCAGCGTAAAAGTACCGTTATAATTACTGTTATCATTCATTAACAGAACATCAGAGTTATTGGTCAGTAGCGTATTTCCAGAACCGGATAGAGGGTTATATAAACTACCAACGGCATCATCGAGATTTAAAGTGCCATCGACAATAATCGCACCAATACCCAGCGCTTTGGTTTCTTTCAATAACGTTGTAGCACCTGCATTAATATCGGTTATACCGCGATAATCAGGGCTGTTGCTCGTCAGTGTTAATATTCCACCCGTGAGTACTAAGCCACCCTTGCCAGTCAACATGCCGTTACTCAATCCGCCATTGCCAACGGTTAGAGTACCTTCGCCCATATCCAGCAGCGCGTTGGCTTCCGTGTTCAGTGTGCCGACACTTTGTGTGTAGGTACTTAAATCAACCGTTGCGCCATTGCTAATACTTAAGTTGCCGGTATTACCCAGCGCGGAATTAGACCCTAGTTGTAAAATACCTGAACGCACCAAGGTAGCGCCGGTGTAGCTGTTGGTGTCATTAGACAACACGACGATGGAGCCATCGTTAGGCGAGTTCACCGCCAAATCACCCGTACCGATAACTTGTGCAGTGAGTTCATTAGCCGCCGTGCCGTTATCCGCCAAAGCTCCTGTCAGTACTAAAGCGTCGTTAGCCGTTGTCAAAAGATCCAAGACAGACAAGCCATAATTCACATACAACCCATCCAGCGCTTCTCCCGTGGTCAAACCAAAACCAAAGGTGCCTGTTGCTGCAACTGTGGTGCTATTGGGATTGAGAATGCCTTGCTTATAAGTGGAGGTAATGGGTGTATTGGTGCCATCAGTTAAGGTCAACTCTTGACCCGTTCCAGTTGCAGTACCTTGGATTAAATCCACTACGATCGCCCCGGTATCCAGACTTAATAAGCCAATACCGGTAATATCAGGCTGCACATTCTCCGGTAGTGCCACGCTCACCGTACCGCCACCTGTGGTATTAATTGAGGTTGCATTGATGGTGCCAGCTGCTGTCAATTGCCCATTGTTGTCAATGATTTGGTCATAAGTCAGGGTGCCGCCATTAAAGGTTATCGCGCCGATGGATTGCGTTCCTGTTCCCACCGTGGTGGTACTGCCTGTATCTAAATTCAGCGTAGTACGGGTATTGCCTGTGGTGTTATCACCAGAAAGCAGGAACTGGGTATTGAACAGGTTGACCGTACCCGTAAAGCCATTGCCGATATTCGTACCAAAACTAAATTGGTTATTGTTCGTGGTAACATTCATCACGCCCGTACCAATTAGCTGATTATCAAAAACAAAATTACCATTATTGTTGATATTCAAGGTGTCGCTGCCCGTCACGATATCGACGATGGTGGCAGTATTAAGCAAGTTAGCACTATCGACATTGAGTGTTGAGCTGTTGTTGATACTGACCGTGCCGAGGAAAGTATTGGCATTGGTATTAATTAAATCCACATTACTGCCTGATAAGGCCCACGTC
>JBAQHZ010000070.1:0-4915 GCA_049288585.1 Chania sp. | reverse complement strand
TCACAGAGGCGTTTACTCTGATGAAAGAGTGAAAACGCCAGGGAAAGCCTGCGCTGCCGCACATTTTGCCCTGATTGTTGAAAACCATTCAATAATGCTTCCCTTTGCGATGAATGATTTTTAAGCGGATGTTTTTCTTCAGCGTCTGTTGCTATTCTCAGTAGCAATCAAAAGTATCAGAAGCCCACAAGAAAAGAGGGAGCCAAAATATGCCAGAGCAAGAATTGATAACCGCATTTCTTTTTGCTGCGGAACAGGGCGATAGCGATGCGCTGAAAAAATGCTTGGCTAACGGTGTGGATATTAATACCACCAATCGTCAAGGCAGAACCGCCATTACGCTAGCCAGCTTGAATAAACATTACGACTGCGTGGCATTATTAATCTCCGCCGGTGCGGATGTTGATAAACAGGACCAAACCTGTTTTAACCCTTTTCTGCTTAGCTGTTTAAATAACGATTTAACGCTATTGCGTTTGGTATTGCCCGCCAAGCCAGATTTGGATCGTTTAACCCGTTTCGGTGGTGTAGGTATTACCCCCGCCAGTGAAAAAGGCCACGTTGAAATTGTACGCGAATTATTAACGCACACCGATATTAACGTCAATCACACCAATTTTGTCGGCTGGACGCCGTTGCTGGAAGCGATTGTGCTTAATGATGGCGGGGCCAAGCAGCAGGAAATTGTCAAGTTACTGCTCGATCACGGTGCCAATCCCCATATGACCGATAAATATGGTAAGTCGCCGCTGACGCTGGCGCGTGAAAAAGGCTATCACCACATTGCTGAGCTGCTGGTTGCCGCTGGCGCATAATATCCCCGTCATACTTCAAGTTGCTTGGGTGTTGGCTGCCTTCACTCACCCCAGTCACTTACTTGAGTAAGCTCTGGGGCTTCGTTCAGTTGCCGCCTACAAGCAACTCGAATTATTTTGGGTATCAAGGAGAAACGCTATCGCACCGCCACTCAGGCAGTGCATCACGGCGCTATCGGCGGAGGGGGCCTTCCCCCGCCAGCGGCTAAGTGGGCAGGTCGAACAGGTGTTTTCCCGAGCGATAAACCTGTTCGTCCCAGAGCAGCACATGCTCTATACGTTATTAAGCGATGAGTACGATAACGCCCCCAATAGCTGCCGAATAGCGCTCAGGCACTGCGACAAGGTATTTAGCCCCGGTGAACGGGTACAGTTTTTTCCGAGCGGTATTGAAATTGGCCAGGATAAGTGGATTGATTTTTCCCACTGCCAGTTATGGCAACAGCCTGAGCACGCTTTAACGGCTGAAAGCATTAAATATATTGATTGGCAGCGATGGGGGGAATGGATTAATCAGCATGCAATATCCGGTAATTCACTTTTTCATTATCGTGGTGAAAATATATTTCATCAGGAAATAGCCAGGTTATTACAGCAGCATCGTGAAGCGTTATTAATGGCAATGCGGCGGAATGAATTTCCTGACGAAGTGATATATTCCCTTATTGGTTTAGGGATTGGTTTAACACCTTCCGGTGATGATTACCTGGTTGGGCTTTGTGTGATATTGCTTATTCCTGGCCACCCGGCGCAAAATTATCGCGATAATTTTCTCACCGTGCTGGAAAAGGCGAAAGAAAAAACCACGCTGTTGAGTGCAATCACTTTAGCGGGGGCAATCAATCAGCGCTATCGGCAGGTTATTAGCAACCTGATAACCCAAATAGTGCATGACGATCGCCACCTTATTACTCACACCATTAACGAGATTAAACAGATCGGCTCAAGTTCAGGTTACGACATGCTGCATGGCATGGCGGATGCCTGTTTCTTGACCTCATATTTTGGAGAAAAATATGCCCATCAGGATCATGGTTAAAAAGAACACCTGGTTTGATTCCGTTTCACTGATGTCGATCTCAACCAAAGCCAACCAGTTGGACGGGGTTGAACAGGCGTTTGTGGCGATGGCCACCGAAATGAACAAAGGCGTGTTGCAGAACCTGGGGCTGTTAACCCCGGAGCTTGAAGAGGCCAAAAACGGCGATCTGATGATCGTTATCAAAGGGGCCAGCGAGGAAGCGAACGAAACCACGCTGCAAGCGATTGAAGCGCTATTCACCCATAAAGATAAAGGCACCCGGCACGAGGCGCGCTACGCCACCTTGGCCAGCGCCAAGGCCAACATTCCAGAGAGCAATCTCGCGGTGATCGCGGTAAACGGCCTGTACGCGGCGCGCGAAGCCCGCCAGGCGCTGGAGAACAATCTCAACGTGATGCTGTTTTCCGATAACGTCTCGATTGACGATGAGCTGGCGTTGAAACAGCTGGCGCATGAAAAAGGGTTATTGATGATGGGGCCGGATTGCGGCACCGCGATCATCAACGGCGCGGCCCTGTGCTTTGGCAATGCGGTGCGCCGGGGCAACATCGGTATTATCGGCGCGTCCGGCACCGGCAGCCAGGAACTGAGCGTGCGCATCCATGAGTTTGGCGGCGGTATTTCGCAGCTGATTGGTACCGGCGGGCGCGATCTGAGTGAAAAGATCGGCGGCCTGATGATGCTCGATGCCCTGAAAATGCTGGAGGAAGACAGCGGAACGGCGGTGATTGTGCTGATCTCCAAGCCGCCTGCGCCAGCGGTGGCGCGCACCGTGCTGGAACGCGCCCGTGCCTGCCGCAAGCCGGTGGTGGTCTGTTTCCTTGGGCGCAATGCGCCGCCTGCCGACGAAGCAGGGTTGCAGTTTGCGCGTGGGACTAAAGAGGCCGCGCTAAAAGCGGTGCTGCTCACCGGCATCAAGCAAGAATCGCTCGATCTTCACCCGCTCAACTGGCCGCTGATTGAAGACGTGCGCGCCAAACTGACGCCGCAGCAAAAATATATTCGCGGGCTGTTCTGTGGTGGCACTTTGTGTGACGAGGCGATGTTTGCTGCCCTGGAAAAATACAGCGACGTTTACAGCAATATCCAACCCGACCCGGCGATGCGCCTGAAAGATCTGAATAAGAGCGTAGCGCATACCTTCCTTGATTTTGGCGATGACGATTTCACCAATGGCAAACCGCACCCGATGATCGATCCCACCAACCGCATCAGCCGTCTGCTGCAAGAGGCGCGCGATCCTGAAGTCGGCGTGATCGTGATGGATTTTGTGCTCGGCTTTGGTGCCCACGAAGATCCGGTGGGGGTGATGATCGAGGCGATCAAAGAGGCCAAGGCGATTGCCGCCCGCGAGCAGCGGCCGCTGGAGATCCTTGGCTATGTGCTGGGGACCGATCTTGATACGCCATCGCTGCAACAGCAGTGCCAGATGCTCACGGACGCGGGCGTGATCTGGGCCAGCAGCAGCACTAATACCGGGTTACTGGCGCGTGAATTTGTCTGCAAAGGGGAGAAAGCCTGATGAGCCATACATTATTTAACCAGCCGTTGAACGTGATCAACGTTGGCCTGGCGATGTTCAGTGACGATCTTAAAAAACAGCATGTGCCGGTGACCCATCTCGACTGGACGCCGCCGGGGCAGGGCAACGTGGCGGTGATCGCAGCGCTGGATCAGATCGCCTCGCCACATCTTGCCGATAAAATCGCAGCGGCGAACCAACTGGCGCTGGAACGCATTATTCAGTCGCACCCGGTGCTGGTGGGTTACGACCAGGCGATTAACGTGGTGCCGGGCATGACGCGCCACACCATTTTGCACGCTGGCCCGCCGATCAGCTGGGAAAAGATGTGCGGTGGCATGAAAGGGGCAGTGACCGGGGCGCTGGTATTTGAAGGGCTGGCGGCCAATCTGGACGACGCGGCCAAGCTGGCGGCCTCCGGCGAGATCGTCTTCTCGCCGTGCCACGAGCATGACTGCGTTGGCTCGATGGCGGGCGTCACTTCCGCGTCAATGTTTATGCATATCGTCGAAAACAAAACCTACGGCAACCGTGCTTATACCAATATGAGCGAGCAGATGGCGAAGATCCTGCGCATGGGGGCCAACGACCAGAGCGTGATTGACCGCCTGAACTGGATGCGTGATGTGCAAGGCCCGATGCTGCGCGACGCCATGAAGCTGGCGGGGGAGATCGACCTGCGGCTGATGCTGGCCCAGGCGCTGCATATGGGCGATGAATGCCATAACCGCAACAACGCGGGCACTGCGCTGCTGATCCAGGCGCTGACGCCGTGGATCATTCAGACCGGTTACCCGGTGGAGCAGCAGCGTGAGGTGTTCGACTTTGTCGCCAGCAGCGATTACTTCTCTGGCCCGACCTGGATGGCGATGTGTAAAGCGGCGATGGATGCGGCGCACGGCATTGAGTACAGCACCGTGGTCACCACCATGGCGCGTAACGGTGTGGAGTTTGGCCTGCGCATCAGCGGGCTGCCGGGCCAGTGGTTTACCGGCCCGGCGCAGCAGGTGATCGGCCCGATGTTTGCCGGTTACAAAGCGGAAGACTCCGGGCTGGATATCGGCGATAGCGCAATTACCGAAACCTACGGAATTGGCGGCTTTGCCATGGCGACCGCGCCAGCGATTGTCGCGCTGGTGGGCGGCACGGTGGATGAGGCGATCGACTTCTCCCGCCAGATGCGCGAGATCACCCTGGGCGAAAACCCCAACGTCACCATTCCGTTGCTGTCGTTTATGGGGATCCCGACGGCGATCGATATCACCAAGGTTGGCAACAGCGGCATTCTGCCGGTGATTAACACCGCCATCGCGCATAAAGATGCGGGGATCGGCATGATCGGCGCCGGTATTGTTCACCCGCCGTTTGCCTGTTTTGAGCAGGCGTTACTGGCTTATCGCGATCGCTACTACTCATAACCCCGTCGTCTTTCAAGCCGCAGCGTTGTTACCTGCGCTAACTCACCCCAGTCACTTACCTGAGTAAGCTCCTGGGGATGAGTTAGCTTGGTGCCTAGCTGCAACTTGAAATCCATAG
>JBAQHZ010000069.1:0-2588 GCA_049288585.1 Chania sp. | reverse complement strand
TGTCGAGAAACTGACAGAACAGCAACAGTTCAGCCTGATCAGACAGCCTGGTGTGCTGAAACTTAAAGTCGAAAATACCTCACCTTATTACGCTACCTTCAATGCAGCCAGCCTTGCAGGCGGAGGTAAATCCTACCCGGCAGATATAGGTATGTTGGCCCCTTTCTCCAGCAAGACGCTGGATATCAATGGCGAAGCGAACTGGCAACCTGGCAGTATCAGTTATATTTTGATCAACGACGATGGTAACGGCGTTGAAGGCAAAAAATCCCTTAAGCGGTAACTAACAAACCAAGGCTCGAGAGTTTCAAGGTAGGAAACTGGCCCTGCGGGGCCAATTCTTATCAAACCCGCTGCTGCTGCAAACGTTCGCTGCGGTAAAAACTCAGCACACTCCAGCCCAGTGCGATCAGCGCCAGCGGCGCACCGACAAAACCAATATTCGACATCCCCAGATGCAGGCTGACCTGGTTACCCAGCAGCGCACCTGCACCGATACCAAAGTTATACAGGCCGGAGTAGATCGACATGGCAACATCCGTGGCATCCGGCGCCAGGCGCAATACGTTGGCCTGCATCGAGAGGCCAATCGCCATAATCGCCATGCCCCACACCACGCACAGCAGCGTCAACGCCGTTTCACTCCCCGAAACGGGTAACAGCAGCAACAGGCTGACGGCCAACAACCCAATCGCGCCAATAAAGAAACCCGAGGGAAAGCGTTCGCTGTAGCGGCTAAACAGCAGGCTGCCGAGAATACCGGCCGCCCCGAACAGCAGCAACATCAGCGTGGTAAAATTTGCCGTCAGCGCCGCCACGTTCTGAATAAAGGGTTCGATGTAGCTGTAGGCGGTGAAATGTGCCGTCACCACAATAATGGTCAACATAAACAGGCTGACTAACGCCGGGCGTTTGAACAACACGGGTACGCTGGAGAGTGAACCGGAATGCTCGCTTTTCAGCTCCGGCAGCAAACGCCACAACATCAGCAGCGCCAGGGTGGCGCAAATAGCAATACCGATAAAGGTCATGCGCCAACCAAGCAGTTGCCCAATCACCCGCCCTAACGGCAGCCCGAGCACCATTGCCAACGCAGTGCCCCCTGCCAGCATGCTCAACGCCTGCGCTTTTTTACCCGCAGGAGCAACGCGGATCGCTAACGACGCAGTGATCGACCAGAACACCGAGTGCGCCAGCGCCACACCGGCACGAGAGATGACTAACGTGGTGAAGTTCCACGCCACTGCGGTGAGCACGTGGCTGACAATAAACAGGACAAATACCCCGATCAGCAGTTTGCGCCGTTCAATCTTGCTGGTCAGCAGCATACAAATCAGCGATGCGGTGGCAACGATCCAAGCATAAATAGTGATGATCAGGCCAACCTGTTCGGTTTGCATCTCAAAGCTCTGGGCGATGTCACTCAATAATCCGACCGGGATAAATTCGGTAGTATTGAAGATAAATGCTGAAACGGCGAGAACAACCACGCGCATCCAGGCAGTTGAGCGGGAAGGACTGACATCTTCCATTAAGATGATCCATAGCAGGGGCGGGCAATGTCGATATATTAGCCAATTAGCGGTAAAAACGCGACATAGATCACATTATGGTTTCACTGTTTTTTTCAACAGCATCGCCACTGCCGATGGCAGGGATAAAAACAAAAACGCTCCCAAATGAGAGCGTTTCTACTGTAAAAACACGTATGCCAAGAAATCTTGAATACGATCTGCTCCTAAAGAGAAGCTTTACGAACCAACAACGCGCTGAACCAGTGCTTTAGTCAGGTCGGTTCTGATCTGATTGCAGGTTTTTGAAATACGGAATTTATAGGCTGCATCCATGATTTGATGGATATCGGTGCTTACGTTGTCACGAACCCGCATATACAACTTAGCTTCCGACAGAATATGGTTCAATTCAATGCTGCGAGTCTGGTACATCGCTTGATTGACCTGCTGCAACGCATTCAGTTCTTTCATGCATGAACCGACCAATGTCTCTGTGCTTTCAGAAATTACAGGCTGTGCCACCGGTTGAGTCACAGCGGCCGGGCGCGGCGTTGCCACAGGAGCAGTGTTGGCTTTAGGGCGCTGATTCATATTCTGGCACCCTGCCATCAACACACACACTGCGGCTACCGCGATTGTTTTTTTCATTACTGGGAAACTCCGGGAAACAAAGGAACGGTGTGGTTTACCGCCATAAAAATGACTTTGCGTAGCATAGAGTAACAGGCATAACCCTGACAAGGCCCGCAAAGGTCACAATAGCCTTATCATCACAGAACATCTTCCAGAATAGCATAGAATAATCTTAAAAATAATCCATGCGGAACATAAAGAATAATAACATCGAATTGATAAATATCATTACCTTAAAAGATGAGTAGGCTATTTTTACTGCCCTTGACCAATGAGAAGTGCTGAAAAACAATCCAGAGTGCTCAATCTGCCAGCAAACACACTTTTTTCTCACTTTAGTGCTTTGACAAACCCACAGTCCGCCGTTATCATGCGCCCCGTTCACACGATTCCTCTGTAGTTCAGTCGGTAGAACGGCGGACTGTTAATCCGTATGTCACT
>JBAQHZ010000068.1:0-2493 GCA_049288585.1 Chania sp. | reverse complement strand
AAAGTGAGAGAGCCTCGAGTGATAAGGGCCTTGTTGTAAGCCTTCCAGTTGGTGATCTTGAACTTTTGCTTTGCCACGGTATGTCGCTGTTCTGTCAGAAGGAGAGTGCTCTGATCCTGCGGGTCAGTAAAAGTTCGATTTATTCAACAAAGCCCCAGAACGCTCTCAGCGCCCTGGGCATCCCTATATTGAACACCGTAAAGTCATCAATGGCGTGTTTTGGGTTCTGTGCTCCGGGACTCCCTGGCGTGATTTACCCGAACGCTATGGGTCATGGAAAACCGTCTACAACCGTTTCAACCGGTGGGAAAAAAAGGTATCATTAACTCTATATTCAACAAGTTACTTTCCATCCTTGATGAGCACAAGTTGCTCGACTGGTCTGCTATCTCTCTGGATGGTAGTAATATTCGTGCAATGCCTTGTGCTGCCGGAGCCCAAAAAAACATCCCGATATCACCAGTGATCATGGCCTGGGTCGCTCACGAGGCGGTTATGGCACCAAAATCCATTTGGCAACAGACGGAAACGGGTTCCCTTTAAATATCGCGCTGAGTGCGGGTCAAGCTCATGAAAGTCAGTTCGCGCTACGGCTATTAGATGGCATCGGCGTTCTTAGAAAAAAATGGTTTTATGGGGACAAAGCCTAGCCCGTCAGCTTGCAGAGAGTGCTTAAACAGACACCAAGCATGCCGGGCATGGTCTATCGTGTTTGACGTCACATTTCGTTAATCATCAAAACCTATATCAGAAGCTTTGATTTTAAATGACCTTGAACTCCATTCTTCATCCTTAAATCGTGTCCTGACTTTTACCGTTATCGTATTTGGGGCAATAACAGTGCCTCCCTGCATATAAATTTTTCCTGTAAGCATAAGGTCTGTCGCTTTTGTCATACCCCGTTTAATGCCACGGAGGTACCATTCAATCGCCTTTTCTTTCATCGTGTCAGGAATGTCAGCGACTATTTCATCCAGGTCAATTTTGGGGCTGTTCGTGTGTTGGGCTTCTTTGCCCAGTGCTCCAGCGACTTTTTTGACAGCAATTCTGTAGGTTGCACTGATGGCACCGACTTCACTTTTTTCCATCGTTTTCTCTCCATTTAGAATTAATAAGTCGAAAATCGAGACGTTGTGTCCCTGTCATTCATAACTCAAAATTTACTGACCTTCATTCCTACGGTGTGTTGCTCTACAGGCGGTAACCCACGCAGTCCTGTCGCCTCGGTTCAACCTTCAATGTGAACGAATTCGGCCAGAAGTTGTTTTAACAGAAGGATGTCATCATGGGGCGTATTGTCCATCCCAGAATGATACCGGGATAGGGCATTTTTACAACATTGACAGCGAGTTAAGCAGGTGTTTGGGACGCTGCCAGTCGATACCCTCCATCAGCATCGCCAGTTGGGCTGGCGTCAGGAACACCTTGCCATCCCGAACTGACGGTCAGGTGAAGCGGTCGCGCTCCAACCGTTTGGTCAGCAGGCACTACCCGTCACCGGTAGATCAGAGAAGTTTAACCAGGCTACCGTTACGACCCCGGAAGGTAAATACATGGTCAGACAGGGTGCATCTTTGATGCGTGATTTGCACTTTAGCGGCCAGTGAAGCCGTTTCGCATATCGGTGATACCCGCCACTATCCAGATTTGTGTGCCAACGGGTAGGCTCATCATGAGGCACCTCCCGCCATCATTTCCCGCAGCAGCAGACTCAGTATTTAAGGAAAGGATTATGCAGAGTTGTCAACGACACGATCTTTGACCGTTATTTGCCATTTTCATGCCCGCTAGATGCTTTCTTTACTGATGCTGTCCACTTTCCGCCATTTCATCGTCACTGATTGGCGTTGCGTTTTTGGCCAGCACTCCAACTTTGCGTTTCTCCTCTAACCGGTAGCTTTCTCCTTTGATATTCAGCGTGGTTGAGTGATGCAGCAGCCGATCCAGGATCGCCGTTGCCAACACGTTATCTCCGAACATCTCGCCCCAGTCTGTGAAGCCTTTATTTGACGTCAGGATGATGCTCGCTTTTTCATATCGACGGTTAACGGACTTATTAAGTTGGATCAGACTTCTGTCTACCGCAGCGCGCTGTTGAACAATGATATCTTGATCGTCGGGGGGCAGATTACCGACCAGAGCACGGATGGAAATATCACCCTCAGCGGCACCACCGAGCATCTTGGCTGCATCGTACGAATGGCGTTTATACTGTGCGCTGGATTGTGCCAGCAGCGCACGTTACTAAAAAAGTCTGTACTAACCAAAGAGAAGTATGTCAGCCCTGATTTTCTTTGAAAATCAGGGCTTGCCCTTAAAAAATGGCATCATCCCTATTTCAGTTCTCTCAGAAAGATGAGATAACAGGCTATGAAGCAAACAGTAAGGCATTGTCTTACTCTCTTTCATTCCTTGGACCTGCAGGCTAAATGCCTGCGCCTAATACCGCTCCACTTTTGCTAAGCCGGGTTTACTGCCTGGGAACGGTGAGGC
>JBAQHZ010000067.1:0-4150 GCA_049288585.1 Chania sp. | reverse complement strand
CCGGTGCGGTGGCCATATTCGATAAAACGTGGCGTGGCCCGGCGATGAGCTACATCAGCCGCGAACAACTGGAAGCGCACGGCAATGCGTTCATGGCTCAGATCCGCCGCGAAGCTGAGCGTCTGGTACCACAAAAGCAACCCCGAAATACTCCAGAAATTATTCCGCACCATGAGGAAAACAAGGTATGGCCCCTAGAGGTCGGCTTGATGTTTGAACAGGTACCGCAAGCTATCAAATTGCCATCAGCACACCAGAACAAGCTGAAGGCACATATCAACAGAATGTGGTTAGAGCGCATGCCAAGCCACGAAATACTGGCGGCAGTAGCAGGTATGGCCGAGTCGATGGGAGGTAATCATGCGTGAGATCATTGTTGATAATTTTGCTGGCGGCGGCGGGGCGAGTACCGGGATCGAGTTGGCAACCGGGCGAAGCGTGGATATTGCCATCAATCACGATCCGCATGCTATTGCCATGCACGAAACCAATCACCCCGACACATTGCATTATTGCGAGTCGGTGTTTGATATCGATCCTGCGGTGGCCACTGCAGGTAAGGCTGTGGGGTTGGCGTGGTTTAGTCCTGACTGTCGCCACTTTAGTAAGGCCAAGGGTAGCGCGCCAGTTAAGAAAGAAATCCGGGGCCTTGCGTGGGTTGTGATCAGATGGGCGCTGGCTAAGCGGCCGCGCGTAATGATGTTGGAGAACGTCGAAGAGTTTAAGACCTGGGGGCCGTTAATCACCGAACCTTCAAAGCCTGATTTGCCGAAAAAGTTAATGGCTGAATTTATGGGGCCAGTTTACCCGGAACGCAGTTACCCAGACCCAGCGCGCGCTAAGGAGACGTTCGACGCCTTCGTGAGCATGCTGACCACTGGCATTGCAGCTAACCACCCAGCACTAGCTGAATGCTGCGAAATATTAGGACTTAAACCAGGTGGTGATGAAGTCAGTCGCCTTGTTACCGGCCTTGGTTACGCCGTCGATCATCGCGAATTACGCGCATGTGATTACGGTGCACCGACGATCCGCAAAAGGTTTTTCATGGTCATGCGCTGCGACCAGCAGCCGATCACATGGCCGGAGCAAACACACGGCGATCCGAAATCTCTCGACGTCCAAAGCGGCAAGCTGAAACCATGGCGCACCGCTGCAGAGTGTATTGACTGGTCAATCCCATGCCCGAGCATTTTCGAGCGTAAGAAACCGCTGGCAGAAAACACACTGAAACGCATTGCCCGTGGCATTCAGCGTTTTGTGATCGACAACCCCACGCCGTTCATCGTCAAGTGCAACCACACCAGCACCAAGACCAATTACGACTGTTTCCGTGGGCAGCCGCTTGATGAACCATTACAGACGATCACGAAAACCCATGGTTATGCATTGGTGAGCCCAATGATTGTAGGTGCGGGAGGCCCGAAGTATTCCGCCAAGCCTCGCTCTGCAGATCAGCCTATGCACACGCTATGTAATACAAATCACTCATGCGTTGTCGCACCAATCATCGCCCGCATCGGTCAGACCGGTTTTGGTGGCGATCGCCTGGCGTATGAAGCTGGTAAGCCGCTGACTACCGTCACAACTAAAGCTGAACACCTGGTTGTGGCTCCTGTCATTGCACGCCAGTTTGGCAATAGCGTCGGCCATGCAGTTGACGAGCCAAACGGCACGATTACCGCTGGCGGTGGTGGCAAAAGCCAGTATGTGGCCGCGTTTCTTGCCAAGCACTTTGGCGGTAACTATACCGGCCCCGGCGCGGATCTAGCGGAACCAGCCCACACTGTGACAACTGTTGATCACCATGCTCTGGTTACGTCCAATCTCATCAAGATGCGCGGTACCAATACCGGGCAAGAAGTTACCGATCCGCTCCAAACCGTAACGGCCGGTGGCAACCACTTTGGTGAGGTGAGGGCGTTTCTGCTGAAGTATTACGGCAATGACAAGGAAGGCGTAGACCTCAATGATCCGTTGCATACAGTCACAACCAACGATCGCTTTGGCTTGGTTACTGTAGAGGGCGTGGATTACCAGATCGTTGATATCGGCATGCGCATGCTGCAACCACACGAGCTTTACGCCGCCCAGGGCTTCCCGTCCTGGTACATCATCGATCAGGACTATCGCGGCAAGAAGTATGCGAAGGATAAGCAGGTAGCGCGCTGCGGCAATGCTGTGCCGCCACCGTTTGCTGAGGCGTTAGTGCGTGCCAATCTGCCGGAAATGTGCGTACCACGGCGGGAGGTGGCTGCATGAGGATGCTGCTTACTCCTTACTTGCAGCGTGATCTGGGCGTGGTGCTGCTGCGCCCTGGTCGCGAACTGCTACATCACTTCAGTGGCCGCGTGCGGCTGCTTATTGCCAGTGAGCCAGCGGAGTTACAACCGCTGCCTTCCGGGCTGGTACCAGTGGACGAGCAGCAGTTAGCCGCGGATCCGCGTCTTTCTTCCTTCTTCCAGCAGCCCAGAGTTATTGCCGCTGCTGGTGGTGTTGATTCGCTGGTGGCTTGGTTGGAGCGCTCAACAACCTGCCAATGGCCAGCAGCGGATGAAGACTATCACGACAAGAACATGACCACGCTCCGCTACGGTTGCGGGGCAGTTCGGTTGTGCTGGCATCACGAAAACATCCTGCGCGAGCAAACTATACCAGCGCTCGATACGCTGACAGAACAGAACGTGGCTGATTTCGTTGTGCGCCGGGCGCGGGCGCACTTCAATTTCGACGAAAACCACCAGCTAACGTTGCCGGAGCTCTGTTGGTGGGCTGTCATTCAGCAGGTTTACGATCTGCTGCCTGATGCGGTGGCGCGCTCAGCACTGCGCCTTCCACCAGCAGAGTTTGAATCTGGCCCGAAGAGAGAAGCGAATATCGTGTGGGAGCGTCCACCGGCTGAGATCGTCAACGAATACGTTGAGCAGATTAAGCCGGTGCTAGGTATGGATATCGATCCTGAGCCTATTGCTGGCCTTGCGCTAATTCCGAAGATGAAGCGCTGGGAGTGCGAGAAATACACCCAGTGGGTTAAGTCGCAGAAGTGCTGTTGTGGCTGCGGCATGCCTGCTGATGATCCGCACCACATCATCGATCAGGGTTTCGGCGGTACCGGTACCAAACCACACGATATCTTCACCATCCCATTAACCAGGCGGTGCCATGACGAGCTGCATAAAGATGTGGCTGCATGGGAAGCAAAGCACGGCAGCCAGCTTTATCACCTTGCCCGCACCCTGGATCGGGCGTTCGGCATCGGGGCAATCGTCACAGCAAACAAGCGCGGGGCAAAATCATGAGAGACATTCAGGCAGTTCTTGAGCGGTGGGGCGGTTGGGCTGCGGGCGATCATAGTGGGGTTGATTACTCCCCGATCGCCGCTGGCTTTAAAGGGTTGCTCCCGCAATCGTCAAAAACCCGCCTATCGTGCTGTGATGACGATGGGCTAATTATTGAGGGGTGCATGGCGAGACTTAAGGTTCGGCGGCCAGATGAGTATAGGTTGATTGTCGCTCACTACGTTTTCAACACACCAAAGCGTGCGCTGGCGAGAGCATATAAGAAGGATGAGAGGCTGATCCGCATAGCCTTACAAATGGGAGAGAACTTTGTTGAAGGGTGCCTGGCGGCTCTTGATATCGAGCTTGAGATGGACCTGGAAACCGAGCGTCCAAATATTTATGCAAAAGCGCTAACGCGGTCCGCAAAATGTAGTTTAGTGTGATAAGAGTGGCTACGTAGTAAGTGGCTTATCCAATCAAAAAAAGCCTCGCTTCGGTGGGGTTTTTCGTTTTTATGAATAAAATAGCGTCTATTCGAAGCATTGATAGCCTATTTGATGTAGTAGTGTTATAGCTTGTACAACGCGACGCAGGTGATGAGATTGCCAATGGTAGGTAGAGTCATTGAGTGCGATCAAAAAATTACAGTGAACTTTACCTCTTTCTGTAACTCTATAACTTGACTAAATATCACTCAGTAGCAACACTGAAGTAAGCGGAAAGATGAGTGTATTTATATAAGTTGTTTGTTCCATACATTTCTTGAATGGTTGTTTAGGTTTTGTTTTATATCAGCGTGATATAGTTGCAATATGAAAGAAATATATTAAGTTTTCTTGATTGAACTGCTTTGACGGTTGTTGTAACTC
>JBAQHZ010000066.1:0-9116 GCA_049288585.1 Chania sp. | reverse complement strand
GATGTTGAAGCCATTGAAGGCGCTGAACGCAGACACGGCGCATAAGCGACCGCGCCACGGACGGCGCGTTCATCACATTGCCAATGTGTACACAATATGTTTAGCGACCTAAATAAACACTCATTCCTCTACCTCAAGATGTGAACAAGAGACAGCTCCCTGTGGGAGAGGGCCGGGGTGAGGGGCTTGTAGTTCGCTGATCTTCCCCTCACCCCCACCCTAACCCCGAAGGAGAGGGTTAATTATCCTGATAGCCATTTATTGCGGCAGCGGTGCCAATTTTTTACCACGGCGGAACTTCATCTGTAGCCGATCGAAATACAGATAAATCACCGGAGTGGTATACAGCGTCAGTAACTGGCTCATCACCAATCCCCCGGCGATGGTGATACCGAGCGGTTGGCGCAGCTCCGCCCCGTCACCGCTGGTCAGCACCAGCGGCAGCGCGCCAAACAGCGCCGCCAGCGTGGTCATCATAATCGGCCGGAAACGCAGCAGGCTGGCCTGGAAAATCGCCTCGCGCGCGCTGAGGCCGCTATTACGCTGCGCGTCGAGGGCAAAATCGACCATCATGATGGCGTTCTTCTTCACAATGCCGATCAGCAACATGATCCCGATTAAGGCGATCAGGCTGAACGGCGCGCCGAACAGTTGCAGCGCCAGCAAGGCACCCACACCGGCAGAAGGCAGGGTGGAGAGGATGGTCAGCGGATGGATATAGCTCTCATACAACATCCCCAGCACGATATACACCGTGGCGATGGCGGCAGCGATCAACAGCAGCTGCGATTGCAGCGTTTCCTGGAACACCTGCGCGGTACCGGCAAACGCGCCACGCACCGTAGAGGGCACGCCGATCTGCGTCATGGCGCGCTCAATGGCGGTAGTGGCATCGGACAGGCTGCCGCCTTCCGGCAGGTTAAACGAAATGGTTGAGGCCGCTGAAAGCCCCTGATGGTTGACCGCAAGCGGAGCATTAGCCGGTTGCCAGCGGGCAAAATAGGACAGTGGGATCGCCTGGCCGTCTTGGTTAATCACGAACATCTTTTCCAGCGAACTCACGTCCTGGGTATAAGGCGGTGCCACCTCCATCACCACTTTGTACTGGTTCAGCGGTTGATAGATGGTGGAAATCTGGCGCTGACCGAAGGCGTTGTTCAGCAGATTGTTGGCATCGGTAATGGAAATACCCAGCCGCGCCATGGTTTCGCGATCGTAAGACAGATCCATTTCTGAGCCTCGGTCCTGCTGATCGGAGTTAACATCAGCCAGTTCCGGCAGATCGGCAAACGCCAGGCGGATCTTCGGCTCCCATTGGCGCAGTTCACGGAGATCGTCCGCTAACAGCGTGTACTGATAGCTGGCGTTAGATTGCCGCCCACCAGCGCGGATATCCTGTACCGCCATCAGGAACAGGCTGGCTCCGGGCTCTTTTGCCAGTTTGGCGCGTAGCCGGGCGATCACCTTTTGCGCATCGTCGCTGCGTTCTGACAGCGGCTTGAGCGAGATAAACATCGAACCGCTGTTGGTGCGTGAACCGCCGGTAAAGCCAGTGACGTTATCCACGTCTTTGTCTTCCCGTACGATCTTCATAAAATCCTCCAGCTTGCCGCGCATCGCCTGGAACGAAATGCTCTGATCCGCCTGGATAAAGCCCATCAGACGGCCGGTATCCTGCTCGGGGAAGAAGGTTTTCGGGATGCTGATATACAGCCAGACGTTAAGGGCAATCGTCGCCAAAAACAGCGCCAGCACCCAGCGCGAATGGCCGAGCACCCAGTTAAGCGAGCGGCCATAACCCCGTTGTAGCGCCAGTAAAACTTTGCCAAAACCGCGTACGCGCCGCTGCGCGCGAGCAGGCTGATAGCGCAGCAGATAGGCGCACATCATTGGCGTCAGCGTTAGCGAGATCAGCAACGACAGCCCGATGGATACCGACAGCGTGACGGCAAATTCGTGGAATAACCGGCCCGGCAGACCGCCCATAAACAGCAACGGAATAAACACCGCTACCAGCGACACGCTCATGGAAAGCACGGTGAACCCCACTTCGCGCACCCCTTGCAGCGCGGCCTTTATCGGCTTCATCCCGGCTTCGACGTGACGAGAGATATTCTCCAGCACCACAATGGCATCATCCACCACAAAGCCGGTGGCGATGGTCAGCGCCATCAGCGACAGGTTGTTTAAACTGAAACCGCACAGGTACATGGCGGCAAAGGAACCGATCAGCGACACCGGCACCGCTACCGCAGGGATCAGCGTCGCGCGGCCAGAACGCAGGAAGATAAACACCACCAGGATCACCAGGCCGATGGCAATCATCAACGATCGTTCCACTTCTGCCAGTGAGGCGCGAATGGTGGGGGAGCGATCCTGCGCGATATTCAACTGGATTGAGGCCGGAATATTTTCCCGCAGGGCGGGCAGTTCGGCGCGGATGCGATCGACGGTTTCGATGATATTGGCACCCGGCGATCGGCTGACGGTCAGGATAATCGCCGGTTTGGCGTTGGTCATCCCGGCGTTACGCACGTCCTGCACCGAATCAACGACGTTGGCCACATCGCTCAGGCGTACCGCCGCACCATTGTTATAGTGGATCACCAGCGGCTGATAGGCGGCAGCGGTTTTCAGTTCATCATTGGCCTGGATCTGCCAGCGCTGCTGCGGGTCCTCTACCGCGCCCTGTGGCCGACGAACGTTGGCATTGGCGATGCTCTGGCGTACCGCATCCAGCGATACGCCCTGATTGAACAGCGCGCCGGGGTTGAGTTCCACACGCACCGCAGGCAAGGAACTGCCGCCCACCGACACATCGCCCACTCCTTCGGTCTGGGCAATTTTCTGCGCCAGCTGCGTGGAGGCAAAATCATACAGCTGCCCCTGATTGTGGGTGTCCGAGGTTAGCGTCAGGATCATGATCGGTGCGTCGGACGGGTTGATTTTGCGATAGGTCGGGCGGCTCGGCATCCCGGTCGGCAACAGGCTTTGCGCCGCATTGATTGCCGCCTGCACGTCGCGCGCTGCACCGTTGATATCGCGTTCGAGATCGAACATCAAAATGATCCGCGTGCTGCCCAGCGAACTGGTCGAGGTCATTTCACTGACCCCGGCAATGCGGCCCAGCGCACGTTCCAGCGGTGTGGCTACCGAAGACGCCATGGTTTCCGGATCGGCCCCCGGCAGTGAAGCCGTGATGGCAATCACCGGGAAATCAATCTGCGGCAGCGGTGACACCGGCAGCAGCCGGAAACCCATCACCCCGGCGAGGGCGATCGCCAGCGTCAACAGGGTGGTGGCAACGGGCCGATAGATGAACAGGGCGAAGAGTTTCACGGCAGCTCCTGCGCATCCGGCTGGCGATGGGTATTGCGCGCCAGCTTGTCAAACAGCAGATAAATCACCGGCGTGGTGAACAGCGTCAGGATCTGGCTCATCACCAGCCCGCCGACCATACAGACGCCCAGCGGGCGGCGCAGCTCAGCCCCCACGCCGGTGCTGAGCATCAGCGGCAGTGCGCCGAGCAACGCGGCCAGCGTGGTCATCAGGATCGGGCGGAAACGCAGCAGGCAGGCCTGATAAATGGCATCGTACGGCGTCATCCCCTGTTCGCGTTCGGCGGCCAGCGCGAAGTCGATCATCATGATGGCGTTCTTTTTCACGATACCAATCAACAGGATGATACCGATGATGGCAATCACGTCCAACTCATGGCCGGACATCATCAACGCCAGCAGAGCACCGACCCCGGCGGTGGGCAGTGTAGAGAGAATGGTCACCGGATGAATAAAGCTCTCATACAGCACGCCCAGCACGATGTACATCGCCACCACCGCCGCCAAAATCAGCCACAGGGTACTGCCGAGCGCCGCCTGGAACGCCAGCGTTGCACCCTGGAACTGGGTGGTAATGTCGTTTGGCATGTTGAGAGTTTTTTCTGCCTGAGTAATGGCATCCACCGCTTCACCGAGCGAGAAGCCCGCGGCCACGTTGAACGACACGGTGGCGGAGGGGAACTGAGCCAGATGATTGATCGTCAGCGGGCCAAAACGTTCCTCAATCTTGGCGATGGTGCTCAGCGGCACGGTGGTGCCGTTGCTGCTGGTCAGGCGGATATCGTTTAACGCCGCCAGCCCCGGCGTGCTGCTGACATCATGCTCCAGCACCACCCGGTACTGGTTGGCCTGGGTGTAGATGGTGGAGATCAGCCGCTGGCCAAAAGCGTTGTAGAGCGCGTTGTCGATAGCACTCATGGTGATACCCAGGCGCGAGGCAGAATCACGATCGACATTCACAAATGCCACCAACCCCCGATCCTGCCAGTTGCTGGTGACGTCGGTAAGCTGCGGTGCCTGCTGTAACACCTGCATCAACTGCGGTACCCACAGGCTGAGCTGGTCGAGGGACATCGCTTGCAGCGTGAACTGGTATTGGGTACGGCTCACCTGAGTATCGATGGTCAGATCCTGCACCGGTTGCAGATACAACTTCACGCCGGGGAACTGGGCGGTTTGCTGTTGCAGGCGGGTAATAATCGCCGGAATGCGATCGCTGCGTTCACTCAGCGGCTTCAGGTTGATCTGCAATCGCCCGCTGTTGAGCGTGGCATTGCTGCCATCGACGCCGACGAACGAGGTCAGGCTTTCTACCGCCGGGTCTTTCAGGATCTCAGCCGCAACCTGCTGCTGGCGTTCGGCCATATTGCTGAACGACACGCTTTGCGGCGCTTCCAGCGTGCCTTGAATGATGCCGTTATCCTGCACCGGGAAGAAGCCTTTCGGGATCAGCAAGTACAGCAGCACGGTGAGGATCAGCGTGCTGAACGCTACGCCCAGCGTCAACCAAGGGTGATTCAGCACCACTTTCAGCCACACGCCGTACTGGGCGATCACCCGCTCAAAAAAGCGTTCCGAAGCGCGGGAGAAGCGGTTCTGCTTGCGCAGCGACTCATGGCTGAGCATGCGCGCGCACATCATCGGCGTGAGCGTTAAAGACACCAGTGCGGAAATCAGGATCGCCACCGCCAGCGTCACCGCAAACTCGCGGAACAGACGGCCGACGATATCCCCCATAAACAGCAGCGGGATCAGCACTGCCACCAGCGAGAAGGTCAGCGAGATAATGGTGAAGCCGATCTCGCCTGCGCCTTTCAACGCCGCATCCAGCGGCTTTTCGCCTTTCTCGATATAGCGCGAAATGTTCTCGATCACTACGATCGCATCGTCCACCACAAAACCGGTGGCGATGGTTAGCGCCATCAGCGTCAGGTTGTTGATCGAAAACCCAAGAAAATACATAGCGGCAAAGGTGCCGACCAGCGAAAGCGGCACTGCCACGCTGGGGATAATAGTGGCAGGCACATTACGCAGGAATACGTAGATCACCATCACCACCAGCACGATCGCCAGCAACAGTTCGAACTGCACGTCGCTAACCGAGGCACGAATAGTGCTGGTGCGATCGGTCAACACTGTTACTTCCACCGATTTGGGCAGGCTTTTGATCAACTGCGGCAGCATTTTACGGATGCTGTCAGCGGTGGTGATCACGTTGACCCCCGGCTGGCGCTGAATGTTCAGCACGATGGCCTGCTCGTGGTTGGCCCAGGCCGCCAGGCGGTTGTTTTCTGCCCCCTGTTCGATGGTGGCGATATCCTGTAGGCGAATGGCCGCGCCGTTTTGATACGCCACAATCAGCTGACGATAGTCCTCTGCGGATTTCATCTGATCGTTGGCAGAGAGCGTGACAGAGCGGGTTGGGCCGTCCAGGCTGCCCTTGGCAGAGTTGACGTTGGCATTGCTGATGGCGGTGCGGATGGTTTCGCTGTCCAGCTTGTAGGCCGCGACCGCAGCGGCATTGAGCTTAACCCGCACCGCCGGGCGCTGGCCGCCGGAAAGGGTCACCAGGCCGACGCCGGAAACCTGCGAAATCTTTTGCGCCACGCGGGTTTCTACCATGTCTTGCACCTGCGTCATCGGCATGGCGTTAGAGGTGACCGCCAGCGTCAGAATCGGCGGATCGGCAGGGTTAACCTTGCTGTAAATCGGTGGGTAGGGCAGATCGTTGGGCAGCAGGTTGGTGGCGGCGTTGATCGCCGCCTGCACTTCCTGCTCAGCGACATCGAGCGGTAGTTCCAACTGGAACTGGAGTGTGATCACCGAGGCTCCGCCGGAACTCTGCGAAGCCATCTGTTTCAGGCCGGACATCTGGCCAAACTGCCGCTCCAGCGGGGCGGTGATCGCTGAAGTGACCACGTCCGGGCTCGCGCCGGGGTAGAGGGTCACTACCTGAATGGTGGGGTAATCCACTTCTGGTAAAGCAGAAACCGGCAAGGCACGGTAACCGATAATCCCGGCCAGCAGGATCGCCAGCATAAACAGGGTGGTCGCCACCGGGCGCAGAATAAACAGCCGGGATGGCCCGCCGCCGGCCTTTGGGGGCATGGCCTGCATCAGGATTTCTCCTGCGCTTTACGCGGGTGCTTAGGTTTGGCCGTTGTCGATGCCTCTTGCGGAGCAAGTGGTGCCAGTACTTCCACCTGCATGCCCTCGGTCAGGCGATCGATACCGTCGGTCACCACGCGATCGCCAACGTTCACGCCGGTGGTGATCACCATCTGTTGGCTGTCTTGCACGCCAGCGGTAACCCGGTGTTTACTGACTTTATTATCTTCGCTCAAGATCCAGACGAAGTGACCTTCATTGCCCATTTGCAGCGCGGCGCTTGGGATCACGATCGCATTATGCAGGGTGGCGACCTTCAGCCGCGCGTTAACGAACTGATTTGGGAACAGCGTGTCGTCCTGATTATCAAAGCGGGCTTTCAGCTTGATGGTGCCGGTAGCCGTATCAATCTGGTTATCCAGGCTCAGCAGTGTGCCGTTGGCCAACTGCTGCTGGTTGGTGCGATCCCAGGCTTCGACGCTGACCGGCCCTGCCTTCTGCGCTTTGACCAGATCGGCGATATCGCTTTCCGGCAGCGTGAAGACCACGTCAATAGGATGAGTTTGGGTGATCACCACGATCCCTGTGGTGCTGCCGCTGGAGATGTAATTGCCCACGTCCACCAGTTTGAGGCCAACGCGGCCATCAATTGGCGCAGCGATCCTGCTATAGGTGATTTGCAGTTTAGCGCTGTCGACCGCGCCCTGATCGGCTTTGACCGCCCCTTCGCTCTGGCGCACCAGTGACGATTGGGTGTCCAGCTCCTGGCGCGAGATCAGGTTGGTTTTGACCAGTTGCTGATAGCGCGCCAGATCCTGCTTGGCATTGGCCAGCGTGGCCTGATCTTTCGCTAACTGCCCCAGCGCCTGCGTCAGTTGCACCTCATACGGCCGCGGATCGATCTCCACCAGCAACTCACCGGCTTTCACTTGTTGGCCTTCGGTAAAGTGGATCGCCATCAGTTGACCGTCTACCCGGCTGGTGACGGTCACGGTATTGGCGGCGGTTGCGGTACCCAGCCCGCTCAGGAAACGCGGCACGCTTTGCTGGGTAGCGGTGGCGGCTTGAACCGGTGGCATGGGGGCATTACGCCTGCCACCGGCTCTGCCACCAGCGCCTGCATTCCCTGCACCTGCCGGGCGAGCACCCGGTGTTGCATCTGTAGCTTGTGGCGCGTTGAAATGACGCCAGGCCAGAATGGCAACAATAACCACGATAACCACCAGCAGCAGGCGTAGTATCAATGAACGGCGTTTCGGTTTTGCATTCATGGTGATAAAGACTCTCTCCAGAGACAAACAGGCGGGCAATCATTGCCAAAAGTGACACTCCCAACAGGATACTAGTTTAGCGAGTCGTGCCAGCACAAAAATGAAGGAAATATGGAGGAAACGTCAGGTTTTTCGGAAGAAAGTACATAATTAGCCGCAGTGATACTTAACACGATAATTTTTCTACAGGAGTTGATGATGGTGAAAAGAGAACTAGGCCGTTCCGGTATTCAGGTGCCCGCGCTGACTTTTGGTGGCAACGTGTTTGGCTGGACCGCTGATGAAGCCACTTCGTTCAGCCTGTTGGATGCGCTGCTGGACCACCAACTGAATTTCATTGATACCGCTGATATGTATTCCAACTGGGTACCGGGCAATCACGGGGGCGAATCAGAAACGGTGATCGGCAACTGGCTGAAGAAAAGCGGTAAACGCGAGCAGGTGATTATTGCCACCAAGGTCGGCAAGCCGATGGGGGCGGGCAAACAAGGGCTGTCACCACGCTATATTCAACAGGCGGTGGAGGATTCTCTGCGCCGTTTGCAGACCGATTATATCGATCTGTATCAGTCCCATGATGACGATCGCGATACGCCGCTGGCTGAAACCCTGGCGGCGTTCGATGCGCTGATCAAAGCCGGTAAAGTGCGGGCGATTGGGGCTTCCAACTATCAGGCGGATCGGCTGGAAGAAGCGTTGAAAGTCAGCGAGCAGAACGGCTTGGCGCGTTATGAAACGTTGCAGCCGGAATACAATCTGTATGCCCGCGCAGGCTATGAAACCGCGCTGGAAGGTGTTGCACAGCGGCACGGTCTGGGGGTGATTAACTTCTTCTCGTTGGCCAGTGGTTTTCTCACCGGCAAATACCGCAGCGAACAGGATATGGGCAAGAGCCCGCGCGGTGACACCATCGTTGCCCGCTATCTTAACCCGCGCGGTTTGCGCATTCTGGCGGCGCTGGATCGGGTAGCGGCCAAGCATCAGAGCACGCCGACGCAGGTTGCATTGGCCTGGTTGATCGCCCGGCCAAGCATTACTGCGCCGATTGTCAGTGCCACTTCGTTAACGCAGTTGGATGAGTTGGTGGGGGCGATTCGGCTAAGGTTGGAGGTTGAGGATATTAATCTGCTTAATGAGGCAAGTGATTAATAATATTCAGGTTTATGTAAGAAAAGTGTAATGGGAATTGCCGTAAGCAGAGCGTAATACCATGAAACGATAGTGAACGGCAATTGCAGGGCCCAAGGCGGGGCCCTGCACCCGCGCCAACGCTTAACATGGCCTGCCCGCTGCGCGGGTACCTTCGCTACGCCCCCGTTGCCGGACGGGTCGGCTCAATTCACGTCCCTGTTCATCTCGCCTCAACCGGCCCTCCATGGCCGGTTGCCCCTAGCAACGG
>JBAQHZ010000065.1:0-3877 GCA_049288585.1 Chania sp. | reverse complement strand
GAGCTAAGCGTGCCACAAACTAACTCCTGCACCTAACCCTAGCACCGCACCGGCTCCCTCTCCTTCGGGGAGAGGGCTGGGGTGAGGGGAAACCGGTCAGTCCTAAGCGTTTTGCAATTTATCGGCTAGATCGATTTTACTCGCCAGAGTGAACGCTGCCTGGGCCGATAACAGAACTGCGTCGCACCTCACACCGTGCGCTTGGCTTTCTGTTTATAACGGTCAAAAATCACCGCTGCCAGCAGGATCACGCCGCGCACCACATACTGCGAGAACGGCGAGATATTCAGCAGGTTCATGGCGTTTTCCACCGTTCCCAGGATCAACACCCCGGCGATCACATAGGAAATTTTGCCAATCCCACCTTTGAGCGATACCCCGCCTAGCACGCAGGCAGAAATCACGATCAGTTCATAGCCGATGGAGGTCATCGGCTGGCCGCTGGTCATGCGCGAAGCCAGAATAATGCCCGCAGCGGCAGACACCAGCCCAGAAAGCACAAAGATAATGATCTTGGTACGCACCACCGGCACCCCGGCCAAGCGAGCCGCTTCCTCGTTGCCACCAATCGCCAGCGTATTGCGGCCAAAGGTGGTTTTGTTCAGCAGAAAACCAAACAGGATCAGGCAAACCACGGTAAGCCAGATCGGCGCTGGCAGCCCCAGCCAGTTGGTGTTACCCAGCATAAAGAAGCGCTCGTCCTCGATCCCCACCGCTTTACCGTCGGAAATGATGTAGGCCAACCCACGGAAAATCTGCATGGTGGCCAGCGTGGTGATCAGGGCGTTGATTTTCAGCCGGGCGATCACAAAACCGTTGATCAGCCCGGAGAGCACGCCCAGCAACAGCCCTGCCGTGACGCCGATCCACAGGCTTTCGGTCATGTTGATCACCACCGCGGCGGTCACGCCGGCGCAGGCGATCACCGAGGCCACCGACAGATCGAAGTCGCCAGAAGCCAGGCAGAACAGCATGCCACAGGCCACCATGCCGGACATGGAGATCGCCAAGCCTAAGCCTTTCATATTGATAAAGCTGCCGAAGTTCGGCACAAACACCGCGCAGGCAATAAATAGCACCGCAAACACCACCAGCATGCCGTAGCTGTCCCAGATCCGCACCAGCCCTTGGCCGCTGCGGTTTTTTACAGATTCGGTCGTCATGGTCGACATCTCTCTCTCCTTCACAATCAGGCCACCGCCGCAGCGATATTAGGGGTACTCAGCATCGCCAGGCTGAGGGCTTGTTCCTCAGTGGCATCTTCATGGCTTAACTCACCGGAAATAGCCCCTTCACGCATCACGATGATGCGATCCGCCAGCCCCAGCACTTCCGGCAAATCGCTGGAAGCAAACAGCACGGCAATCCCCTGCTGCGCCAACTGATAGATCACATGGTAAATCTCATGTTTTGCCCCAACGTCAATACCGCGCGTCGGTTCATCCAGCAGGATCACCTTCATCTCTTCCGACAGCCAGCGGCCAAGGATCGCCTTCTGTTGGTTGCCACCGGAAAGATTCATAATCAGCTGTTCGGCACTCGGCGTTTTAATATTGAGCGCACGGATGTGGTGATCGGCGTTGCTGGTCTCCCAGGCGTTATTGATCAGGCAACCGGCCTTGATGCTTTTGCGGCGCGCGCTGATGTTGATATTGTCACGCACCGAATGCACCGGAATGATACCGTCGACCTTGCGATCCTCCGGGCACAGCATGATCCCGGCACGGATGGCATCGATCGGTGAGCGGATCGTCAGCGCACGCTCATCCAGCGTCAAACGGCCAGCGCTGGTTGTTGTGGCACCAAAAATCCCCTTCATCAGTTCGCTGCGCCCGGCCCCCACCAGGCCAAACAGGCCGACAATTTCCCCGGCACACACGCTAAGATCGATTGGCGTTTTCACCCCCATGGCTTTGAAACCTTCGAGCTGCAATCGTATCGCGCCCAGTTCGCGCGGCTGATAGCCATAAACGTCGCCGAGATCGCGGCCCACCATCGCCTGCACCAGTTGAGCGTTGTTTACCTGCTGCATATCGCTGAACGTGCGCACATAGCGGCCATCCTTAAACACGGTAATCGCATCGCTGAGGGCAAAAATCTCCTCCATGCGGTGCGAGACGTACAGGATCACTCGCCCTTCAGCGCGCAGTTCGCGGATCACCCGGAACAGTTGCTCAATCTCACGGGCAGACAGCGAACTGGTGGGTTCGTCAAAGGCAATCACTTTGGCATTGCGCGCCAGTGCCTTGGCGATCTCCACCATTTGCCACTGGCCGATCGACAGGTACTTCAGCGGCGTATCCGGGTCAATATCCAGGCCGAGATGCTCTAGTTGCAGCCCGGCTTCGTAGCGCAACAGTTTGCGATCCACCAGCCCGAGCTTGGTAGGCAGTTGGCCAAGATAGATGTTCTCGGCCACCGTCATTTCCGGCACCAGATGTAATTCCTGGTAAATAATCGCCACACCGGCGTTCAACGCTTCGGTGGTATTGCTGAACTGTACCGGCTGGCCATTGAGAATGATTTCACCCTGGCTCGGGGCATAATTGCCGCTGAGGATCTTCAACAGCGTGGATTTGCCCGCACCGTTTTCCCCCATCAGCGCGTGGATCTGCCCGGCCTGACAGCTGAAGCTGATGTCATCCAGTGCTTTTACGCCGGGGAAGCTTTTACCGATGCCTTTGAAAGCCAAATAGGGCGTTACGGCGGTCATAATGCTTTCCTCATGGTGTTGACACAAAGCCGCCTGCACGTTGCAGGCGGCACAACCATTACATCAGGCCTTTTTTCTGCAGTTCGGTTTTAAAGTTGTCGCGGGTGATCAGCACCACGTCGGTGACTTCGGTAAACTTCTGGGGTTCCACGCCCTTTTCTACCCAGTTATGCAGCATCTGGATGCTCTTGTAACCGTGGATATCCGGGCTGGGTAACAGGGAGCCGTAGAAACCGGTCGCCTGTGCTTTCGAAAGTTCGCTGACCGCATCAACGCCGTTAATGCCGATGCCAATCACGTTCGGTGCTTTAAAGCCCTGGCCTTCGGTGGCGCGCACGCCGCCCAGCACGGTGTTGTCATTCATGCCGACGATCAGCCAGTTTTTCACTCCAGGGTGCTGCACCAGCATTGAGTTGGCGGCATCGAATGCCCCTGGAATATCGTTGGATTTGGTAGGCACTTTATAGATCTGTTTTTCTGGGAAACCCGCAGCTTTCAGCGCTGCAATCGAGCCACCTGTGCGGCGGCGGGCGGTATCCAGCTCATCGGCGGTGATCGCCATTACGCCGGTTTCGGCCACTTTCCAGCCGCGTTTATTCATCTCGCCCCACAGCTCCTGGCCCTGGCGCTCACCAATTTTGGTTGCCGCCATCATCACCAGCGGTACGCTGTCCATCGGTGCGCCTTTGGCGGTGACGAACTGATCGTCAACGGCAATCACTTTCAGATCGTAACTGCGCGCCTTGGCAACGATCGCCGAGCCGAGTTTCGGATCGGGCGTACAAATCACAAAGCCTTTCGCCCCGCTGGCCGCCAGGCTGTCGATGGCGTTCAGGGTTTTCTCACCGTCCGGCACGGCGATTTTGATCACCTCAAATCCGAGATCTTTACCGGCCTTATCGGCAAATTTCCATTCGGTCTGGAACCAGGGCTCCTCTGGCTGTTTGACTAAAAAGCCCAGCTTCATGGTCTCGGCGATAGCCGAATGTGACATAACCGCCGTCAAACCGATTACCGCCAGTGCCTTAGTGAATTTATGCATGATGCTCTCCGCTGTATTGTTTTCTACAACTTGAAACTGGCTTGCTGTGAAAACGTTATCATTAGGGTGTGTATCCCGGCGTAGCGCTTATTGCGCGCCATCTTCCGATCTCAACAGTAAGA
>JBAQHZ010000064.1:0-2789 GCA_049288585.1 Chania sp. | reverse complement strand
GTTTTCGGCTCAATACGGAACAGGGCGGGCACCACGACAAAGGGCCCATCTGCCTTATCTGGCGTTGAGGATGGGTTATTGATGTCTGACCACATCTGAACCACATAGGGGATGTTGTCATTATTGGTGAGTTGGACAGTTTGCGACTGTGAGCCTGACGGATAAATAACTCGGGTATTGAGCATCACCACGCTGGCTAGCGCGTGTTCAGAAATGAACAAGAACAGGAGGGATAAAGCACTAATGACGATACCGGAACATTTTGTTTTCACACGAAACATCCTCGTTCAATGCCCTAACTAAATCCCCCTACCACCGCAGTGGAAGGGGATGTCTTATTATTGGTAAGACACAGAGTACTGCACGCTACCTAACACGGAACCTGCGGTTGCGCCGCCTTCAGAATAATATTCCACAGCAAAATCATGCGCCGCAGAAGTGGCGCCCGCTGCCAGTGACAGGCCCGCTGCGCCCACTTGACCAGTCAGATCCAGAGGAATTGCTGAGGCTACCGGGTCAACCAATCGCAGGGACACATTGCTGGCAGTACCAGTGTTGCCCATACGGCCATTGGCGGTCAGGTTGTTACCAACAAACACGGTCTTGATGGCGGTGGCGCTGCCAGAAGCCGTACAGCCGGTCAGGCTAATGGTAAATGGCGTCTGACCTGCGGTATCCCCTGAATTAGCCAGTGCGTTTTTTGCAACCGTTGGCAACAAGATCAACGGCGTTGAGGCATTGCCATTGATACTGATGTCACAAGTCTGGTCAGCCACTTCCCCCTGGAACTTAATGGTGTTATCAGCCAATACAGCGGTAGACAAAACCAATCCAACAACCATGAGTGCAACTTTATTCATTTTCATACTCTGTACTTACCTTCAGATTCAGTATAGGCGAATTGTTCAGATCAGTGCTGTTATTCGCCCACGACAACGTTAATACGTTCTCTATTGATTTAATTAACAGATCTCTCCTCACCGTGGGTCTTTTATCCCACAGTCACCAGAGAAATCTCAGTGTGCTGTTGCTATGTCAACCAGCCAATCTTGGGAAATGTGTTAAATACGTTTATACCCTTCATACTTCAAGTTGCTTGGGTGTTGGCTGCGCAAAAACGGCCCAGAGTGGGCCTCGCCCCTTCGGGGCCGCTGCAAGCAGCGTTCAAATCTGCCAAGCAGATTTGTCACTCACCCCAGTCACTTACTGGTGTAAGCTCCTGGGGATTATGAGCCTCAAAGAGGCTCACCCTTCGGGTCAGCGCAAGCGCTGCTCAAATCGGTCTCTGACCGATTTGTCACTCCGTTGCCGCCTACAAGCAACTCGAATTATTTTGGGTATATTGATTGGTCTGCTTGAACAAGAAAGATTTATTACCGATAAGAGATGGAGTACTGCACGCTACCCAGCACAGAACCTGCGGTCGCACCGCCTTCAGAATAGTATTCCACCGCAAAGTCATGCGACGCAGTAGTGGCGCTTGCTGCCAGAGACAGGCCCGCTGCCCCGGTTTGCCCCGTCAGATCCAGTGGAGTCGTTGGCGCTGCTGGGTCTACCAGGCGCAGTGACACTCCACCCGCAGTACCGGTGTTACCCATACGGCCGTTAGCGGTCAGGTTGTTGCCGACAAATACGGTCTTAATCGCGGTGGCGCTGTCAGAAGCCGTACAACCGGTCAGACTGATGGTGAACGGCGTCCGCCCAGCAGTAGTGCCTGATGTAGCCAGCGATGTGGCCGATACCGTTGGCAGCAGGATCAGCGGTGTTGAGGCGTTGCCATTGATATTGATGTCACAAGTCTGGTCGGCCACTTCACCCTGAAATTTAATGGTGTTATCAGCCAGTGCAGCAGTAGAAAAAATCAGGCTAGTAGCAACAATCGCAATTTTGTTCATTTTCATACTCTGTATTCAACCTTCATATTCAGCAGTAAAGGGACGAGCAACTCGTGGCTCTCATTCCCAAAGGCAACGTTAGTACGTTCTCTCTATCGGCCTTGATACTCAGATTGCTCTTTAAACTTAATGTGAGGAGTTTTTCCCCCACCAGAACAATCTGACATCACCGATTTTGTGTCAGTCAGCCAATCCCTGAAAATGCACTACAGCAGTTATTGATTAGCCTGATTCGACGAGAGATATTCTACACGGCAGCCAAAAAAATAGAATCATTAACCATTGAATGTTAGATGTTAAGAATTAAAAGCTGAATTTAATTTTTTCATACATTAAATTAATGTATAAACGCCAAGAAGCGCATCAGAGTAAGATAGTTCTCATGGATAATTCCTAGCTATAATTACTGAGAATTATCTTAAATATGTAACGAGGAATGGTCAGACTTATGTTCCATAGCGATCTGAACGCTGTACGAGCCTTATACACTTACTCGCCAGTAACCGGTCATTCTCTATCCGATATCTGACTACTACCAGGGAAGGTTATCCCCTCCCCCGCAGTTCGTGTAGGCAAAAGCGTTAAACTAGTCAGCCCCCATGATTAGAAAGGGGCGTGATTGAGCCGTGATAAGGCTTCGTTAACCGAAAAAATTTTACCGTTAACGCTAGGGATGCCGAAGCCTTTTAACCTGCTGGCGTGTTTTTTCAGATACGCAGCCGCAGAACGTTCGTCACTGAACAGGTAAATCCCCCCAGCTTCCTTCTCTTGCTGATTCTCTGTCCAATATTTCCAGATGAAACCGGGCTCCTCGGAAATCGAACGGGCAAGTTCCTCCATAGCTTGGTGCATGGCGGCTCCCCATGGCCCTGAGTAGGGAAAATCAACTTGCAG
>JBAQHZ010000063.1:0-5682 GCA_049288585.1 Chania sp. | reverse complement strand
CACTCCTTATCGATAAGGTGAGGGGAATAGGCTTGACCCTCGGCAGTGTATAAGCAGCGAGTTGTTACAATAAAGTGAAATTTACATCGTATTTACATAGCAAAAAGTAATGTAATGCTATTGTGGCTGGGTAAAGGTTAGTGCTATTTACCGCGCCAAATAGCGGGTTGTGGCGACTACTGCCATTTTCCGGTGATGGGTAATCTGTTCTTCTGGCGATTGATTACTTTCAAAAAGCGTATTGAAAGTGTACTGGTTGGAGACGTGGTGGAAACACAGGCTACTGATCAAACGGTGGACGTCATGGGCGCTCACTTCGTCATTAAACAGTTGCTTGGCTTTGCCACGCGCCAGGATATCTTCCAGCAGCGTCAGGGCACTCTGGTTGAGCGCTCGGATATGCGGGGATTGGCTGATGTATTTACCGCGCATCATGTTTTCCATGCAGATCAACCGAATAAAGTCAGGATGCGTGACGTGGTAATTAAAGCTCTCCTCCACCAGCCTGACGATGGCTTCCGCAGGTGGCAGGGTATCTAAAGCTAACCCAGATTCATGATCGCGGATGTGTTGGTAGACGTGCTCCAGCACCGCCAGATACAGCGTTTCCTTGTTCTTGAAGTGATAGACCACCATGCGTTTGGTGGTTTCCGCCTGCTGGGCAATATTCTCCAGGCGCGCGCCTTTGAGGCCGTATTCAGCAAATTCCAGCAATGCACTGGTAAAAATGCGCAGTTTCAAACCCTGGGGATCGTTTTTACGTTTGCCGCTTGGTGAGTCGATAGGATTTAACATCAAGAGGTTGGCAGTTGAGGGAACACCCGACAAGAGTAACTGCCGGACTCTTCCAATACAACCTTCGCTTTCCGGTTGTTTTGTGATCGCTGTTAAAGAGTTGTTACTGCCGCTTTGAACCTGTTTGACAATATGAACCTTTTGGTACAAAAAAGAGATGCGCCGCGTTTTGCCCGGTGCAGGAGGGTGTCTGGGTTATCAATAGGGGAGTCTCATGCTGCGTTCAATTGCCACGGTATCCATTGCGGGTACCTTACCGGAAAAGCTGGCAGCTATTGCTGCAGCTGGCTTTGAGGGTGTAGAAATTTTCGAAAATGATCTGCTCTACTTTCCGGGCAAACCGGCAGAAATACGCCAGCGAGCTCAGGATCTGGGCTTAGCCATTACCTTGTATCAGCCGTTTCGCGATTTTGAAGGCGCACCACGTTCACTGATGGCGGGCAATCTGGAACGCGCGCGGCGCAAGTTTGCGCTGATGCAGGAGTTGGGGTGTGATCGCATGCTGTTGTGCAGCAATGTGTCGCCAGATAGCTGTGGCCAATTCGAGCAGCAGGTCGAGGACTTGGCGCAGTTGGCTGCCTTGGCGCAACAGCAGGAAATCGTGGTGGCCTATGAAGCTTTGGCCTGGGGCCAGCATGTCAACCGCTATCGCCAGGCTTGGGAGCGGGTGCGGGCGGTTGACAGCCCGGCATTGGGCTTGGCATTGGACAGTTTTCACATCTTAGCGTTGGGCGATAACCTGGAGCAGTTGGACGATATTCCACTGGAAAAGATCGCCTTTCTGCAACTGGCAGATGCTCCGTGGTTGAACATGGAGGTGATCGAATGGAGCCGTCATTTCCGCTGCTTCCCCGGCCAGGGGGAGTTACCGCTGGTGGAGTTTGCCGCTGCGCTGTTACGCAAAGGATATCGTGGCCCGTGGTCGCTGGAAGTGTTCAACGATGGTTTCCGCGCAGCACCCAGTGCCGCAACGGCACAGGATGGCCTGCGCTCGCTATTGCTGTTGGAAGAGCAGGCGCAGGCCGCGCTAGGGCGAGTCGAGCGCGGATTGTTCAGCAGTGCCCCGTTGCCACAGCGTCAGGCGATCGAATTTCTGGAGTTTGCCGTTAATGCCGCAGAAGCTGATGAACTGGCGCGCTGGCTTGGGCAACTTGGGTTCAGCCACTGCGGCGATCATCGTTCCAAGCGCGTGGCGCTTTACCAGAATGGTGGGGCCAGAGTAGTGCTTAACCAGCAGCCAGACTCCTTTGCCGCTGGCTACCGTGAGCAACACGGCGCTTCGCTGTGCGCTTTGGCCTGCCGCAGCGATCGCCCGCAGGCAGTGTTACAGCGAGCCAGAGATTTTGCCTATCCGTCTTATCAGGGGCAGGTTGGCCCTAATGAGCATGAGATCCCAGCGCTTTGCGCGCCGGATGGCAGCCTGATTTACCTGTTTGGCGAGCAGACCAGCGACGTGTATCAGGATGATTTTCACCTGCAACCACCGCTTGATATTTCAGGCCCGCAGTTGGAGGGAATTGATCATCTGGCCTTGGCAATGCCTGCCGGTTCGCTGGAGAACTGGGTGATGTTCCTGCGCAGCGTTCTAGGGATGCAGGCGGATGGCGAGCAACTGCTGCCCGATCCTTACGGGCTGGTACGTAGCAAGGCGTTGCATACGCCTTGCTACGGGATCCGTTTACCGCTGAACGTTTCGCAAAGCCTGGGAACGCTCAGTGCGCGCACCGTGGAGGCTTATCATGGCAGCGGATTGCAGCATGTGGCTTTCTCCACGGCCGATATTATTCAGGCGGTGGCTAGCGCCAGGGAAAATGGCGTGGCGCTGCTGACCATCTCCGATAACTACTACGACGATCTGGCAACCCGGTTTAGCCTGGATGCGGAATTCGTTGCTTGCCTGAGGCAGCACCATATTCTTTACGATCGCGATCCGGCGGGGGGTGAACTGCTGCATGTTTACACCCAACCGTTTACCGGCGGGTGTTTCTTCTTTGAACTGCTGGAAAGGCGCGGTGGTTACAGCCAGTACGGTGCGGCCAATGGTGCGGCACGCCTGGCGGCGATGCGCCAGGGCTAGCCTTGGCCTATACGCCGGTATTACAGGCCTGCTGAAAAATCTCTAGCATATGTTCGCGGTCCGGTTGCAGGCCGGTGTAAAGCTCAAACGCTTGGGCGGCCTGGAATACCACCATACCGTCGCCACCAATCGCCTGGCAGCCTTTGGCGCGCGCGCGCAGGACCAACTCCGTTTCCCGTGGAACGTAAATCACATCGGCCACCCAGTGGCGCGGTGTTAACCAGTCAATATCGATCGGCATGCCGGGGTGGCCACTCATGCCGATCGGCGTTGCCTGCACCAGACCGCTGCTGTTGGCTAATGCCTGCTGCGGGTTGTTGGTAATGCTAACGCGATCGGAGCCAAAATGCAGTAACAACTGCTGATATAGTGCTTCACTGCGTGCCGTATCGCGATCGTACAACGCCAGATGTTTGACGCCATATTCCAACAGACCGTAGGCACTGGCGCTGCCTGCGCCGCCAGCGCCAACCTGCAACACGTGCTCAATATTCACGTCCGGCAGATTGCGGCGGAAATGGCTAATAAAACCGGGGCAGTCGGTATTGTGACCGATACGCTGGCCGTGGCGAAACAGGACGGTATTGACCGCGCCAATCGCGCTAGCCTGCGGTGAGAGTTGATCCAGATAAGGGATGATCTGCTGTTTGAACGGGTGAGTGACGTTACAACCGGTAAAACCGAGGGTTTCCAGGCTGCGCAACACATCTGGCAGGGCTTCTGCGCCCCAGCCACGCTGGGTAAAGTCCAGTAGTTGGTAACTGCAACGCAAGCCTTGGCGACGGGCTTCGTGTTCGTACAGCTGGGGGGAAAGAGAGCCTTGAATATCTTTACCTAACAGGGCCAGCAGATAAAGCGGTGGGCGCGAGGCTGCAAAAGTAGTGTTCGCATTCATGATGAGCTCCGATTGTCTCAAGGTGAGGCTAGGTTGCCAGTGTCATCATAAAATGAACCATATGGTTCTTTATGTAAACGTTTGGTATGAGATTTGTGATAGTTGTCAAAGGTGATGCAGAGGTGTGGACTAAGCTGCACGCCACTGGATATGACTAACTTCACATATTCGCAACAATGTTTTCACCCTTTGCGTTTGTGATAAACAGCGTGAGTAAGAAATATTATTACATTTAATTTCAATGCATTAGACGGCTATTTAGTCGTAAAATACGCTCAGCTAACCGGAAATAAACGTACCAAACAGTTCGATAACCGCCCAAATTATCGCATTACCCCATTGCTGGCACCCGTGCGAATTCTTACATTCTAGGTACGATATACGAATCATCGGGCGATAATCGCCCACTTTATCGTTGTTGTTGCCATCGTTCGCAGGTGTATGACTCGACGACGCGGAGATAGATTCTACCGCGTTCATGATGAGCAACGTCTGCGGCATAGCCGAATGTACGGAGGGAAATATTGTGGCTGCAAACGAGATAGATGTGAGGGAATTGATTAACCAGCGCCCCTTGGGGCGTTTTCAAAAGCTGATTATCTGCTTGGGATTCATTGTGATTGCCCTGGATGGTTTCGATATTACCCTGATGGGGTTTATTGCGCCGGAGCTGAAATCGCAATGGGGTGTCGCTAACCAACAGTTGGGTTGGGTGATCAGCGCCGCGCTGGTCGGGTTAACGCTCGGGGCGCTGCTCTCTGGCCCGCTGGCGGACCGGCTAGGCCGCCGGGTAATTATTATCAATAGCGTATTTTTCTTCGGGTTCTGGACCATCGTCACCGCCTTCTCGCAGAATATCGATCAGATGATCTTTTTCCGCTTTATGACCGGGCTGGGCATGGGCGCGGCGATGCCCAATGTTGGTACGCTGATCTCCGAATACGCGCCGGAGAAAAAACGGTCGTTCCTGATCACCGTGGTGTTCTGCGGCTTTACCTTTGGTGCTGCGATCGGTGGATTTGCCGCTTCCTGGCTGATCCCGCGCTTCGGCTGGCATTCTCTGCTGCTGTTAGGCGGGATTTTGCCGTTGTTGAGCGTGCCATTGTTGCTGCTGAAATTGCCGGAATCGGTGCGCTTTCTGGTCACTAAACGCGCCAGCGCAAACCGTATTCGCAAGATTGTTGAAAAACTGGCACCGGGCAGCACCCACCCAGAAACACGCTTTACGCTACCGCCGCTGGTGGGTGAGGGCAAAGGAGCGGTGCGTATTGTTGTCTCACGTGATTACCGCTTCGGTAGCGTTATGCTGTGGATCGGCTATTTTATGGCATTGTTTCTAGTCTATCTGCTGGGCAGTTGGTTGCCGACGCTGGTGAAAGAGATCGGCCTTAGCGTTGCACAGGCGGCGGTGATCACGGCGTTGTATCAGGCGGGTGGGACTTTCGGTTCTCTATTTGCCGGTTGGATGATGGATCGGGTTAACCCGCATCGGGCGCTGGGGTGTATTTATCTGGTGGGAGCGGCCTTTACCTTGTCGATTGGCTTGGCGTCACACAGCGAGATCTTGCTGGGGCTGCTGGCCCTCGGTTGTGGTTTTTGCCTCAACGGTGCCAATACCGGCATGAACGCACTTTCTGCTGGCTATTACCCTACAGAAGCGCGTGCCACCGGTTCCAGTTGGATGCACGGCATTGGCCGTACCGGTGCCATACTGAGCGCCTTTGCCGGAGCGCAAATGTTGGCCCTGGAGTGGGAGTTTGCTCAGGTATTTGCCATCATTGCGATTCCGGCGTTGATCACCGCCTGTGCCATTTTCGCTAAAGGGATATGGGGATATAACCGGCAGCCAGTTATGCCCCAAGAAGAGCGGGTGCAGCAATCAACGGTTGCCTAAGGCAAGCAAGCAGCACAGGCA
>JBAQHZ010000062.1:0-5552 GCA_049288585.1 Chania sp. | reverse complement strand
GCCAAATAGCTAACCCCGGCACCAACTCCAGCGGCGGCAACCCCGGCTGCACCAAAACGCAATGCACCGCCGAGCTTGCCGCCAAGTTCCCCAACCATTTTCAGCGGTGGAACCATATCACCGATAAATTGGACGTTATCACGCGCAAAGGTGGACATTTTCGCCAGGCGATCACTTAATGACTCCAGCCCATCAAGAGAATCTTGACCGCCAAGCTTTAAGTTACCAGTGGTCTTTTCCAGCATCGGATCAAGGCTTTTAACCGCATCTTCAATACGCTGAATCGCCGCCGATACCTGTTCATCAGCTTTAAGCTCAAAATCAAATGCGTTAGCCATTCTTGCCCGCCTTCATCTTGTTCATCCTATGCGCCTGTTCGGCCCAAAAGTCTAGCCTGGTACGGGTTAGGGACCACGCATCATGCGGGCCCCATCCGTAATACTTGGTTACCTCAGCGGCTAGCTGTTGCCATCCGTTGAGGGATCGAACCCCAAAAAAACCAACATGTACGCCTCGCAACGTTTGTAGTCGGTAAACTGCATGTTGGCTAGCGGGGTTTCTGGTACGCCGGAAACCAAGCTGATGAGCAGGCGCATGGCGTTGAGTGGGCCCTTTTGCTCTCTGCGCTCGTAAAACTGTTCAGCCTGGATAAGTACCGGCTCTTTAAGCTCCAGCTCCGTGTAAACCAACTTGCCGCCTGCGGATTCAAGAGGTGTTTGAAGGGTGATAGTTTTGGTTTTTTCCAACATCATTAATACTCCGTGACTGACCCGCCTTCCCAGCGCATGTCAAAGGTTGCTTCTTCACTGTCAACGTCTTGCGTGTTAACAGACCACATGTTTTCGCCAATAATCGTCTTACCGTTTGCCAACTCAACGGTGATCGTAACGTTTGTAGCGTCGTTCAACCCCTCAAGAGAGGTTCCGCCGCTGTCACGCGCCTGGTAGGCAATAAACGGAGCGCGAGGCTTCTCTTTATAGCCGTGCACCCAGTCCATACCGGTTAGCGTGGTACGCTCTACCTTCGAAACGCTGTACTTAAACTGGCCTGCAACCATTACCGTAACGCCGTCAACAGTCACGTAAGCAGTACCGGCCAGGCGATTGCTTGTATCTCCCGCCATAAAATCCCCTTAGGCTGCGGTTTCTGCCCGACGCCATTGATTGAGTAATGCGAAAATTTCCAACTGGTCGATCAGCGTACCTGTCCACAACACATCAATGCGCTTGGTGTTGCTGCTATTGCGCTCTACCAGCAACGTCTTGGCAAATGCAGCAGAATCTTGCACATAACCGTTCCACTCAAGCGTGCGGTATTGCGCGATAAGCTCCGCCCGGATGACGTTCGGTGTGACAATAGCGGAGCCTGGTGCAAACCGAGTGCCATCGCTTGCCAGTTTCATGCGGCCAAACTTTGACGTGATTTGCGTACGCAGGAATCGGGTGACAAACATCAGCGTGAACAGCGTTTCGATGTTCAGATAGCTGTCATCAGGATCACCGAACTTGTTTTTCTGATAAGTTGAAATGGTTTTTTCAACCTGTACAGAGCCATCATCGGCCACGTTGAACGTGGAAATACCGCTGAATAGCAGGTTGTTACGCTCAGTAAGCATCAGCCGACTTTCAAGAGGTGGAGCCAGTACGCCGCTGATCGTCAGAGTTTGCGTTGGTCGCCCTGGGTCACTGCGCAGGCTTGGTGCAATTGCTCCTGTGTGTGCCGCCGCCCACAAGTAGTCCGGGGTCGGTGAATCAGTAATGCCCAGCAGGGTTTCATGCTGGTTATTTCGTAACTCACCCGCTGCCGCCAGCGTCCCATATGTGCCGGAAATAGCGCTAAATGAGTGGCCGAAAATCTGCTGATTGTACGCCCAGCGGCCAACGGTATCGGATAGAAACGTTTTCAGCGCGTCTAGCGACGTGGTATCCGTGTACGGGTTTACAATGAAATCGAACTCCCGATCCTGCAAGTTACCCAAAGCCCCGACTAATTCAGGCGCACCGGCACCGCCAGACATTGGGGTGATCACCACGCCTAATCCTGCTGGAGTCTCCTCGCCGCCCGCCGTACCTTGGTAATTGAGGCGGATGTCGATCATGTTGCCATGCGCCCCCTTGTTTTTTGCGGTGAACTCCACGGAGTCAGTGGCTTTTACAGCAGCAGTAACAGGTAACTGGCTCTGCGCATTCACCGCAGTAACGATTACAGCAGCAACAGCGGCAGGCGCATCTGACGCAACAACAGTCAACTGAACGCGCATCCCCGCGATGTACAACGACAGCACGCCGGTAGCGCTTGCCCCTGATGTGATTTGAATCCCGCCTTTCGCCGCAGTCATGCCTGTTGCGGCATCTGCCAGGGGAAGAATCCAAATTTCTGCTGCTGTGTCGTTAGCGAGGTACGCCGTCATCATGTTATGCAACATTGAACCACTGCCGCACATGCCAGCGACGGCGGAGTCAGACGACACGCGCTGAGGAATACCAGGTGAAAATGGCGGCGTTGCAGAAGTCAGCATTTGCCCGATCAGCAAAGTACGCTGAATTGCAGTTGCCCGGTTCGCCATTGAGTTATCAAACTCGGCATAGAAGAACGGGGCACGCTGATTGGGAGGTAGGCGGTTAAATGGGATCATTACTCACTCTCCAGGCTATTTTTCCCTTTCACCGCCTTTACTTGCGCAGCTTCTTCAGGGGGCGATTTTTCGACATCACCATCCTGTAGGCGGCGATTCCAAAAAATATCATTAGGCACCTCTGCGCCAAATTCGGGCAAAAAGGTGCCTCTGACCGGGTCGCGCACCGCGCGCCCCAGCTTAGGCTTTACAAACATGGCTATTGCTCCAGATTGATTTTCAGATGGGGTTCAGGGGTGCCATCCGGCATTGCTATCGTGACGTCTACACCCTCAAGAGGTTCGCTATCTATCTCGTAAAACTCTTCTGGGCCCTGGTAATACTCGATATCCAACTCCATCAACAGTTGCGCGGTATGCCCTTCGCCGCTGGCGTCAACATCAATGGTTGAGCGTACCTGCAAATATTGCTGAATCTGCCGGGTTAACTCATAACTGTTAATGACGGCCCGCTCTATTTGCTTGCGTAACCTCTCCAAAGCAATTTCGGCCTTGAGAGCGCCGTTATCCTCGGTTTCATCATCAAGTTCTTGCAAGCGACCAGTGACGCGAACCGTGGTCACGGTGGTAAATTGAGGAACGTTGCGCCCCAGAGAGTTTTTAACGTCGATTGGGGTTTGCACCAGGATAACGGGATACATGTTTTCCGTGGTTGACCAGGTTCGAGGCGAGTAAACTCGCCCCTCTGCATCCGTCTTATCAGTCAGCGCAGAAACAACCAGTTCCCGAAGAATCTCAGCATTCATGATTTCACTCGATTGAGGATCAGCTTCGTCCCGCCGTGGCTGTCCGGTTGCGCATCCGCCACCGCAAAAAGTGTGTTAACGGCCACCCCGCCAACAATACCGATGAATACTCGATCCCCCTGTACTGGTTTTGCCTTCATTTCCGCATCACGGACACCAAGCACGGGGGAAGTGGTATTGATTGTGCTGCCATCATCCAGCGGTTCAACATCCTGCGTATAAGCGCGATCTAAGATACCGCTGATGGAGTATGGAATACCGCCAGCCGGGCGATACTCCACGGAATCACCGAACACTTTTTGCAATGGTTTAAGTAGGTGTTTATCCCAGTTAATGCCCATCACGGCCCCCGGTTAACCTGGACACCATCGGCTACGGTGATTGTAGGGCCATCACTGGCGATCGCCTGCTTTCGTAGCTTGGCTACATCAGCAACAACACCCAAAGAAATGAGACGATCAGCATCGCTGGCATCCAGTGAAAAACTGGCGTTCTCTGCATAATCCACCCCATCGTGACGGATAAGATTACCTTTCAGAACAACGACAGATACCATACCCTCTTCCTCTTCCTCTTCCTCTTCGGTGTCGGTGTCGGTGTCGGTGTCGGTGTCGGTGTCGGTGTCGGTGTCGGTAGAATTATCAATCACCGGGCCTGGAGGCAAAACGTTATCTGTTGAATTGCCAACTATCTGACCGTCAACCATTAACTCAGGTGGCAAGCCACCCAAGTCATTTTCAGATAGAACCAGCGTTTGCATATTCTTAACGGTTTTTGGTGCCATATCACACCACCATCGCGCACAGTGCGGCGTTTACACGGCTTGGAATAACCAATGGTGCAGACTGCATCATCAAGAAGCGCTGAGCTGGGTCGTCGACAAGCCAGGATTTTGGCGCATACGCCATTGGCCCGTATTCAAACTTCGGGTCCATAATTGCCCCAAATGCCCGAGTCCCCATCAGATTAGCGCCGGACATAATAACGGCACCATCAGGGATCATCGGCTTTTCAATTTCGTCGAGCGGATCAATATACCAGTCGTTATACAGCCACAAATCAAACTGACCCCAGCGGCCTTTATAAACCGCCCCCGACTCAACACGCGGCCCAACGTCAACCTGATTGCCGAATGGGCTCTGTGCAGGAAACGTGATTGCGCTGTCTTTGATCGAGGTATCCAGGCGGAATGCAGTCCATGAACTGTTGGTGAATACCAAATCGGTTACGACAGAACCGGACTCTTTCAACACCTGCGTTTGCCATTTTTCAATAGCCTGCGATGGCACGTTGTTAGTCGTATTAGGGGCTACAGTCAGCGGCCACTTATCAGCACCGCTCAACGTGATTGACAGGCTACTTGAGCGGCCAAAGTCAATGACAGTGGTCGGGAAACCATCACCGACAACGGTAATTTTCCCTGATACCAGTGCGTTTGCAGCCATCCATTCTAGGCGGCGGTTTATCATGTCGATCTGATCGGTCATCTCAAACATGAGGTTTAACTGTTCACGCTCTGCCGGTGTAAGTTCACCGCCAATGCGCTCACCGATTTGACGGCGGATAGGCTTACGCAGGTCTGGAGCACGCTTATCTTTGATGTATGCGGGCTTAAAGGTATTGGTTTGGAAGCGGCGACTTTCTACCAACTTGCCCTGTACCAGAGGGGAAACGAACGGAGCCATACGACGGCGACCAACATCAACATCGATGCTGACCTCTTCAGTTGTATACTCCACAACGTTTGGGAAAAAACGATCCAGGAGCCAGTTTTGCGATGTTAGCAAATTAGGCACGACCTGAACCAACACGTTTGTGCTGTAAATATCCATGAATATCCTCGAATTTAGACGAGTGCAGCCCTACCCGGAGAGTGGGCGAAAATGATTTTTAGAGGGATTGCCAGGGATTACGCGGCAGGTGTAGCGGTACGCAGGAAGATAGCCAGTGGGCGCATAGCAACGCGCAAATCATCAACAGACGCCCAACTCGGATCATACGTAATCCGCGCAGCATTAAATTCACCCATGAGATACACACCGCCGTTTTTGGCACCGGCAGTTGTATCAATATCGTCAACCAGGATTGCAACAGGCACCTGACTACCGTCACTCGCTGTTTTTACACACTTCACATAGGCTTTTGATGCGGTGATTTTCCCAAGGATTGTAC
>JBAQHZ010000061.1:0-9985 GCA_049288585.1 Chania sp. | reverse complement strand
GCCTGATGGTTCCTGTTTTTTATTATTCTATAATTTGTTGTCAGAATGTTTGCGGAAATTTGTGCGCTTCTCATTCAATCTTTACTCGGTATCGGTAATCTGGGCGGTAATAGGCTATGTAATATCGAAAAGGACTATCGTAAAGAAATGGTGATAATTATCCGTAAAAATGAAATAAAAAAATATAGAATGGCAATAAGGTACGGAGAGGGTGTGAGTATTGAACCAATAACTCAAATATAAAAAAACCGCCTCGGCGGTTTTTTTATCAGGTTAATATGAAAGTTATTTGAAGTATTTATCTAGCGGATCGAAATATCTATATTTCCTGTAGAATGCAAACCAGTAAGCTAACCCCATCAAACCTCCGACAGCAGAAAGTTTAAGGTAGATTATTTTCCGCTGCTCAAGAAAATCAAAGAATGAATATTCACCTTTCCACATATCAGCCAGAGCCCCACCAAAAACCAGACCCATAATCATATAAATTAATGGGATAGCAACAGCGTAAGCCGCTGTTAGATAGATGAGTATGAACAGCTTGTGTTTTGTATTGATGTGCATGTAAGTAAAACCGTTGCTTGCAATATTGCTGGTAATATAACACCCAACCCATTCAATGTCTGGGGTTTTTTTACAACCTGGGAAGTGCCTGTCCTGACGTAATCTGAACCAGTGCTTAGCTGCGCCAACAATCAAAAACGCACACCGGAGCCGATGCCAATAGTCGCGCTTGAAACACCCGAACTGCCGCCGGAACCCGCAACCCAAGCTGAAGCGCATCCTGCCAGCAGGGTGACTAAAACGGTACATATAATAATTTTCATAGAACCTCGTTGAATCGGCAGATGGCATACGATCAGTAAAGGCGGTGGACGACATTTGTGCAATAGTGCGAGCAAGAATGTGTGATAAACGAGGGCGTTGGCACAGCCCGGGGCTGTTTTGCATAAGCTGGATATCGTTAAACGCTTTGAAAGATTGCTAACAGAGTTTAATTCTTTACTTTTGCGTGTTTTGTAGCTCATAAAACCAAGAAAAAGATGTTTCACCAAGTTGAGTTAAAAAATTCTCGGGGATGATAGATGGCGTAACAGCAGGAAATGCTGATAGGGACTTGTTGATTTGCAGCAAGATAAAGACACCATTGTTCTAAATTCAATCAACTGCCAGCCTGCTATTTTTAACCTTGTGAAGTTTCTAACGAGCCCTAAGGGTACGGAAAAAGCCTCTTCAGAAAGGGAAGTTCGGCTATCAACCTCATTATATTCTTATGGTTGAACATTGCTTAGGCCGCACTTTTGCGAAGTTTGCTCGTATTGAGGATCAAAAAATCTCCGGCTTAGACCACCAGTGAATAAACCATTCAGCCAGATTGGCGATATATAAAATACTCAGGATAGTCGCAACGATGAGGAGAATGGGGATTATATAATGCTTCATAATACTGCTCTGCTTTTAGCGGTCCTGACCTCTGTGCCGTAGGTTAACTAAGTATTTAAAATGGAGCAAGGAGAGTTGTATTTTGATGATCTGAGCCTGCAGGTTCAGTGAAATGCGGCAAACGGTGGGATATTGAGGTAATGAAAATGAAGGCCAATAACATCTGATACACATGCAGGCTGACGGCGTTAACTTTTTATGAGGCTAACTGATTCATTAGGAGCAGGCTTCTTAGCAGTTACTGAGGTCTTGATACTCGACGCTGCTGGTAGGTATTTTGGTCAAAGACGTAGGAATAATGTCTTTAATTTTCGTTCTTACGGAAATAATGTCCGCAGTGGGGGCAGATCATCGTGATGTTCTTGTTGAGTTTCTGGCGATTCTGTGGCGAAACTTTAGAACATTTTGGGCAAGTGACATTGGCTGATGATGTATCACTAAACATCTTGAAGGCATCAAGGAGAGACATATCTTTCACCGGGTAGATGTGTGGTGAAGGCAGTGTACTCTGTTCGGTGATCGATAGCTCACTATTGTTTAATGCGCAGAGTGAAACCGTGAACCTTGCCGGATTCTGCTGAAATTCAAGGGAATAGTGTTAGCTGGCGGCGTAAGGAAAAAAAGCCCCTGCAAAAATGAGGGGCAAGTGTAACAACACCAGGGAAATCGGTGATTTTCATCTGCGAGTACTATATGTTTTTTGAGACGATAGTTCATCAAAATATCGATGCAATATTGCATCACAATGATGAGTATTTCCGTATGAAATCGTCTGCAATCATAATTTTGAGTAATTATTGATCGTGTTGTCGATTGTTTGATCAAGCTAATGTAAGGTTCTCCGGCGCTTAAACCCCAATCCGATCGCGCAGTGTGTAGTAAGCAGCACCAATGGCGGTGAACGGGATTTGCAGATTGCGTCCGCCAAAGAATGGCAGGTGCGGCAATTTAGCAAAGGCGTCAAAGCGTTCTGCATCGCCGCGCATCAATTCTGCAATCAGCTTGCCCGCCAAGTGGGTACAGGTCACGCCGTGACCGCTGTAACCCTGCATATAGTAGATATTATTTTCCAACCGACCGAACTGCGGCATGCGCGACAGCGTCAGCAGAAAATTGCCGGTCCAGCGATAATCAATGCGTACCCCTTTTAGCTGTGGGAAGGTTTTCAGCAGTTTGGGGCGGATAAGATTATCGATATCGTCAGGATCGCGCGCACCGTAAACTACGCCACCGCCGTAAAGCAGGCGGTTATCACCGGTGATACGGTAATAATCCAGCAGGTAGTTACAGTCTTCCACGCAATAGTTTTGTGGGATCAAAGAGGCTGCGACTTCCGGGGCCAGCGGTTCGGTCGTCACCACCTGGGTGCCGCACGGCATACTGCGCTTGGCTAAACGAGGTTCCAGTTTGTCACCCAAATAGGCGTTACCGGCGACGATGACATAGCGCGCAGTCACTTGCCCGTTGGCGGTGCTGACCAGCGCGGGTTCACCGTGGCGGATGTTGGTCACTGCCGACTGTTCGAAAATCCGGCCACCCTGTTGGCGAATGGCTTCGGCTTCGCCCAACGCCAGGTTGAGCGGATGAATATGGCCACCGCTGCGATCGAGCAATGCGCCGACGTAGCGATCGCTGGCGATTTCCTGGCGGACGCGTTCGTTGTCCAGCAGTTCAAGCTGCGTATTGCCGTAACGTTCCCAGTTTTGTTTCTGCTCGATCAGTGCGTGGTATTGCTTGTTGTTGAGTGCGGCAAAAATACCGCCTGGGCGATAGTCACACTCAATGGCGTAACGTTCGATGCGGCTGCGGATAATGTCGGCCCCTTCAAACATCATGCTGCCCAGCATGCGGGCACTTTCTGCTCCGTAGCGCGCTTCAATCACATCAATGTCGCGGCTGTAGGAGTTGACCAACTGCCCGCCGTTGCGGCCGCTGGCGCCGAAACCAATGCGTGCGGATTCCAGCAGCACCACCTTGAAGCCAGCCTCCACCAGGAACAGCGCTGAAGACAGGCCGGTATAGCCGCCACCAACGATACAAACGTCACATTCGATCGATTCATTCAACTGCGGATAAGGCTGATGGGCATTGGCCGTCGCCGCATAATAACTCTTCACGTGTTCAGTCATGATTCGGTCCTTATTCCAGAGAAATCCAGGTGGTTTTCAGTTCGGTAAATTTATCCAGCGCATGCAGTGACTTGTCGCGCCCGTTGCCACTTTGCTTGTAGCCGCCGAAGGGCACGGTCATATCGCCGTCGTTGTAGTTGTTAACGAACACCGTGCCCGCCTTCAATTGGCGTGCCATGCGGTGTGCGCGGGAGAGATCGCGCGTCCAGACGGCGGCCCCCAGCCCATACTCGCTGTCATTAGCCAGAGCCAAAGCCTGTTGTTCACCGTTGAAAGTGGTTACTGCCAGCACCGGGCCGAAGATTTCGTCGCGCGCTACGCTCATGGCGTTGTCCACTTGGGTGAGAATGGTCGGGCCGAGATAGCTTGGCTGGTGGCCTTGCTTGTGTTCGCGGCCATCAAGGAACAGCGCAGCGCCCTGTTCCAGCCCCTGTTCGATATAGCCAACCACCTTTTCGTAGTGGCCATGGTCGATCAGCGTCCCCATAATGGTCTGCGGATCGAGCGGGTTACCGGGCTCGAAGGCTGCCGCATGCTTGCGCAGCGCCAGGAGGAATTCCTGCTGGATGCTTTCTTCCACCAGTAAACGCGTACCGGCAATGCACACCTGGCCTTGGTTATAGAAGATACCGGCGGCGGCACCCTGTGCGGCTTTATCCAGATTTGGGCAATCAGCGAAGATGATGTTGGCACTTTTGCCGCCAGCCTCCAGCCAGACGCGCTTCATGTTGGATTCACCGGCATATTTCATCAGTTGCTTCGCCACCTGAGTGGAGCCGGTGAAGGCGAGGGCATCCACGTCTTGGTGCAGCGCCAGCGCTTTCCCGGCATCATGACCATAGCCTGGCACGATGTTTAGCACGCCGTCCGGCAGCCCGGCCTGTTGTGCTAAAGCACCCAGATAGACCGCCGTCAGCGGTGATTTTTCTGAAGGTTTCAGCACCACGCTGTTACCGGCCGCCAGCGCCGGGCCCAGCTTCCAACAGGCCAGCAGCAGCGGGAAGTTCCAAGGCACTATGGCACCGACTACGCCGATCGGCTCCCGCTGGATCAGCGCCAACGCATCGTTGCCGGTGGGAGCGATTTCGCCATAGACTTTATCAATGGCTTCCGCATACCAGCGGATGCAGCGAATGGCACCGGGAACGTCATCACGCAGGCTGTGGCGGATCGGTTTACCGGTGTCCAGCGTTTCCAGCAACGCCAACTGTTCATGGTGTTCTTCCATCAGCACCGCCAGCTTCAGCAGCGTGGTTTTACGCTGGCCGGGAGTCGCCTGTGACCAGTCACCGCGTTCGAATACCTCGCGGGCGGCTTGTACTGCCAGATCGATATCCGCTTGGCCGCCGCGCGCCATTTGCACCAGTTCACGCTGAGCAGCAGGATCTTCCACGGCGAAAGTTTCGCCTGCGGCGGCTGGTTGGTAACGGCCATTGATAAACAGCCGGTTCTCAATCTTCAGGGCCTGTGCCCGTTGTTGCCAATACTGTAGATGGTGGAAATCCATACCTTGCTCCGTTAATCAGAAGGTGGTCGGCGTGTGGGCGCTGATAATCCGGCAAACCCGTGCCGACGTGTTGCTGAAACTGTGGGGAATACCGGTATTGATGGTGTAGCTCTGGCCTGCTTGCAGGTGATAGGTCTGCCCATTCACCTGTAGCATGACTTCGCCTTCCAGCAGAGTGCCGATCTCTTCCCCCTGATGTTTGAGGCGTTCGCCGGTGGTGGTCCCCGGTTCATAGGTTTCGATCATCATCGCCAGCGTGCGCTCGGGGTCACCGTTATGGATCAGTTTCATCGAAACCCCTTGGCTGCCGATTTCAATCAGATCTTCATGATTGATGACGATCCGTGGTTCATCCGGTTGCTCCGGCTCGGCGAAAAAAGCCGATAGTGACAGCCCATACACCGTCAGTAACTTTTGCAGCGTACTGATGGCCGGGCTGACTTTGTCCTGTTCAATGGTGCTGATAGCGCTGTGCGTTAATCCAGACAGTTCGGCGACCCGGCGCTGCGACAAACCTAATTGCTGGCGGATCTGCGACAAGCGTTTCCCCGGTGCCAAGCTGACATCGCTCATAGGCGTTTTTCCTTCTGATAATTCTGGCAAGCGGTAATGAATCCATCAAATAGCAGGCGGGATAGCGCATATTCATCACTGTTCCATTCCGGGTGCCACTGCACGCCCAGCGCAAACGGCTGATCGCGGATGCTGATGGCTTCCACCAGCCCATCGGCGGCATGCGCCTCAATACGCACGCTCGGGCCGAGCGTTTTAGCCCCTTGGCCGTGCAGTGAGTTCACCCAGAATTTGTTGCAATCCGGCAGTAACTGCGCCAGCAAGCCACCATCCTGAACAATCACCTCATGCGCGGGAGCATATTGCTGTTCCAGCGGCAGATCGTGATCTTCCCGGTGCTCAAGCAATTCAGGTAATTCATACAGGCGGCGATGCAGGGTACCTTGGGTGGCGACGACCATTTCCTGCATACCGCGGCAAATGGCGAAAAGGGGAATGCGCCTGTTGAGCGCCAGGCGGAGCAGCGCCAGGCTCAATTCATCTCGCCCAGGATCGGCGTCAGGCTCATCGCCGTTTTCACCATAAAGGTGCGGCTGCACATTACTGGGGCTGCCCGGCAGCAGGATGCCGTCGAGGTGTGGCAGCAATTCTTCCAGCATTTCCGGCTCTGCCAGCGCGTGTGGCAAGGCGACAGGTAACCCGCCAGCGGCCAAAACCGCATTCAGGTACTTTTCTTGCAAGGTCTGTGTGAGGTGTTGGTTTAACCTATACCTGCACATCACAATGCCGATGATTGGTCTGTTAAATATATTGCCCATACTATCCCCTTGATGTGTTCGAAATTATGACCGTTATGCCAAAATATCGCCTTTTTTGTTCAATATTGACTAAATCTAGCAGCGGAGTGGCCAATATTCAAACCAAAAGTAACACTTGCAAAACAATTTTGTTGCATCTATGTTTCATTGGTGGACATTATATTGAGCAAGATGGTCGATAAACATCGAAAGCAATAAGTGTGAGAACCACAGACCAAACACAACGACGGGTGAATCATGCAAACCAACATCGTAGAAGTGGAAAACTTTGTGCAGCACAATGAAGAAAGGCGAAGTAGCGCGTTCCAGCGCGAAGTGAAGAAGTATCTGGAACGTTATCCGTTAACCCAGCATATCGATGTTTTACTGACCGATCTCAACGGCAGCTTCCGTGGTAAACGTATCCCGGTTGCTGGCTTGGGCAAATTGGAGAAAGGCTGTTACTTCCCGGCCTCGGTGTTTGCAATGGACATTCTGGGCAACGTGGTGGAAGAGGCCGGGTTAGGGCAAGAGCTAGGTGAGCCGGATCACATCTGTGTCCCGGTCGCCGGAACCCTGATGCCGTCGGCGGCCGATCCGGAATATATCGGGCAGGTACTGCTCACCATGCTGGATGAAGATGGTACTCCCTTTGACGTTGAACCGCGTAATGTGCTGAACCAACTGTGGCAGCGTTTGCGTCAGCGCGGGTTATCCCCCGTAGTAGCGGTAGAGTTGGAGTTCTATCTCATCGATCGCCAGCGCGATTCAGAAGGTTATCTGCAACCGCCGTGCGCGCCCGGTACTCAGGAGCGCAACACGCAAAGCCAGGTGTATTCGGTGGATAACCTCAATCACTTTGCCGATGTGCTGAGTGAGATTGATGAACTGGCACGTTTGCAAGGGATCCCGGCAGACGGTGCGGTAGCGGAAGCGTCACCCGGCCAGTTTGAGATTAACCTGCATCACACCAACGACGTGCTGTTGGCTTGCGATCACGCGCTGGCGCTGAAACGCCTGGTACGCATGGTGGCAGAGAAGCACAACATCCAGGCCACATTTATGGCCAAGCCTTATGAAGAGCACGCGGGCAGCGGTATGCATGTGCATATCAGCATGCTGGACAATCAAGGCAACAACGTGTTTGCCGACGACGATGGTGAAGACTCCGTGCTGCTAAAACAGGTGCTGGCGGGGATGATCGCCCTGATGCCTGCCTCTATGGCGCTGCTGGCACCCAATGTGAATGCCTATCGCCGTTTCCAACCCGGCATGTATGTGCCGACGCAGGCTTCTTGGGGCCACAATAACCGCACCGTTGCACTGCGCATTCCCTGCGGCGATCGCGACAGCCACCGCGTGGAGTACCGCGTGGCGGGGGCTGATGCCAACCCTTATCTGGTAATGGCGGCGATATTGGCCGGGATGGTGTACGGCCTCGACACCTCATTACCGCTGCTTGAGCCGGTGACCGGCAACGGCCTGGAGCAGGAAGGTTTACCGTTCCCCATTCGCCAGAGCGATGCATTGTATGAATTCGAACACCAGCCGGTGCTGAATGCGCTGCTGGGGGAAAGATTCAGCCATGTCTATCTGGCCTGCAAGACCGATGAACTGGTGCAGTTTGAACGACTGATCACCGAAACCGAAATCGAGTGGATGCTGAAAAACGCCTGAGGCGTTCAGCCTATCCCACCGCGCGCCCGGCGTATTCCCGCGGGTTCCCTGTGGCCCGGCGAAGCCGTGCGCAGCGGTGACTACTTTCTTCCAACTTGGCGTACAGGACGCCGGCGAGGAATAACCCATGACGATAAGTGCCATCGACCGTAATGGCGCGGGCAAACCGCAACTGCGTAAAACATTAAAACTGTGGCAAGTGGTAATGATGGGCCTGGCATACCTGACGCCGATGACGGTGTTTGACACTTTCGGCATTGTTTCTGGCGTAACGGATGGCCACGTTCCGGCCTCCTATCTGCTGGCGCTGGCGGGGGTACTGTTTACCGCCATCAGCTACGGCAAGCTGGTGCGCCAGTTTCCCACCTCCGGTTCTGCCTATACCTACGCGCAAAAAGCGATTAACCCGCACGTTGGGTTTCTGGTCGGTTGGTCGTCGTTGCTGGACTATCTGTTCTTGCCGATGATCAATACGCTGCTGGCGAAGATTTACCTCACCGCGCTGTTCCCCGAAGTGCCTCCGTGGATCTGGGTAGTGGGTTTTGTGATTATCATGACCGCGATCAACCTGAAAAGCGTCAATGTGGTTGCCAACTTCAACACTCTGTTTGTGCTGGCCCAGGTAGCGATTATTGTGGTGTTTATCTTCCTGGTGGTGCATGGCCTGCATAATGGCGAAGGGGTGGGCACGGTCTGGAGCCTGCAACCTTTCGTCAGTGAAAATGCCCATTTGGTGCCGATTATCACCGGTGCAACCATTCTCTGTTTCTCGTTTCTGGGCTTTGATGCCGTTACTACGCTGAGCGAAGAAACGCCGGATGCTGCCAGGGTGATCCCCAAGGCGATCTTCCTCACCGCCTTGTACGGCGGGGTGATTTTCATCAGCGTGTCATTCTTTATTCAGCTGTTTTTCCCCAATATAGAGCGTTTCAAAGAGCCCGATGCGGCGCTGCCAGAAATTGCGCTGTATGTGGGCGGGAAACTGTTCCAGGCGATTTTCCTCTGCACCACCTTTATTAATACGCTGGCCTCCGGTTTGGCTTCTCATGCCAGCGTTTCGCGGCTGCTGTACGTGATGGGGCGCGATAACGTGTTCCCAGAAAGATTCTTCGGCTACGTGCACCCCAAATGGCGCACGCCCGCGCTTAACGTGCTGATGGTCGGGCTGGTGGCGCTGTCTGCCATATCCTTCGATCTGGTCACCGCCACCGCGTTGATCAACTTTGGTGCGCTGGTGGCGTTTACCTTCGTTAATCTCTCGGTGATCAGCCACTTCTTTATCCGCCAAGGGCGTAATAAAACTTGGAAGGATCGTTTCCACTTCCTGATCCTGCCGCTGGTGGGGGCACTGACGGTTAGCGTCCTGTGGCTGAACCTGGAGAAAAGCTCGCTCACCATGGGGCTGATCTGGGCGGCACTGGGGTTTGCCTACTTAGTGTACCTCACCCGTCGTTTCCGCCAGCCGCCGCCACAGTTTGAGCGGCAGCCACAGCAGTAATCATGCAAGGCGGGTTTTCCCGCCTTTCTTTTTACCTTTCAGGCCAGTAGAGTGAAGCCCTTGCAAAACTAATGACTGGATCCCACTCTGATGCCCACGCTGTCCGTATCCCATAAAGCAACCCTGTTTGGCCTGCTGGCGATTGTGCTGTGGAGCAGCGTGGTTGGCCTGATCCGCAGCGTCAGCGAAGGCTTGGGGCCGGTAGGCGGCGCGGCGATGATCTACAGCGTGAGCACGCTGTTCTTGCTGATCGTGATGGGTATCCCGAAGCTGCGTGATTTCCCCCGTTCTTACCTGATTATTGGCAGCCTGCTGTTTGTGGCCTACGAGATTTGTCTTTCTCTGTCCTTGGGTTATGCCAGTAACCGCATGCAGGCCATTGAAGTGGGGATGATCAACTATCTGTGGCCCTGTTTTACCG
>JBAQHZ010000060.1:0-3253 GCA_049288585.1 Chania sp. | reverse complement strand
GGCGGCAACGGAGTGAAGCCCTGGGAGCATAGATAAGCTATGTGACCAGGGTGAACGAAGGCAGCCAACACCCAAGCAACTTGAAGTATGAAGGGTATAAAGCAGTAGGAAGCTTGCCTGCTGCCGCCCACTTTTTACCCTGTCAGGTTTTTTTGCTGAATTTGCTCAACAGAACCGGGATTCTACGGTTGAATTCAGCGATTTTTGCGTTATTGTGATCATCATCACTTCCCGGTATTCCTGCCGTAGCGAAGAACAGTTTTAGAGAAAATCATGCACAAAACAGATGAACTGCGAACCGCGCGCATCGATCACCTCGTTACGCCTCAAGCACTAGCGGAAAAGTTGCCGATCTCAGACGCCATTGCCAATAACGTGACAGCGTCACGCAAACGTATTGAAAACATCCTGGTGGGTGAAGACCGCCGCTTGCTGGTGGTCATTGGCCCCTGCTCCATTCACGATCTGGATGCCGCTATCGATTATGCAGGCCGCTTGAACGTTTTGCGGGAACGCTATCAGGATCGCCTGGAAATCGTGATGCGCACCTATTTTGAAAAACCGCGCACCGTGGTCGGCTGGAAGGGGTTGATCTCCGATCCCGATCTGGACGGCAGTTTTCAGGTCAACCGTGGGATTGAAATGGCCCGTAAGCTTTTGCTGGCCGTTAACCAGCTCGGCCTGCCCACCGCCACCGAGTTTCTGGATATGGTGATCGGCCAGTATATTGCCGATCTGATCAGTTGGGGGGCGATTGGCGCACGCACCACAGAAAGCCAGGTGCACCGCGAAATGGCTTCGGCGCTCTCCTGCCCGGTGGGCTTCAAGAACGGCACCGACGGTAATACCCGCATTGCCATTGATGCCATCCGTGCGGCCCGTGCCAGCCATATGTTCCTGTCGCCCGACAAGCACGGCCAGATGACTATTTACCAGACCAGCGGTAACCCATTCGGCCATATCATCATGCGCGGGGGCAAAACGCCGAATTATCAAGCCAGTGATGTGGTTGCCGCCTGCGACAGCCTGCGCGAGTTCGACCTGCCGGAGCATTTGGTGATCGACTTCAGCCACGGTAATTGCCAGAAAATGCATCGCCGCCAGTTGGAAGTGGCAGAGAACGTCTGCCAGCAGATCCGTGCCGGTTCAGTGGCGATCGCCGGTGTGATGGCAGAAAGTTTCCTGGCGGAAGGGACACAGAAAATCGTTCACGGCCACCCGTTGACCTATGGCCAGTCGATTACCGATCCTTGCCTGAGCTGGTCCGACAGCGAACAGTTACTGGCAATGTTGGCAGATGCGGTGGATACTCGTTTCTGATCGCCTTGAGTGGGGTGTGCATCACACCCCACCAGCAGAAATGCGGAGCCTCTTGTATGAACAACCCTTTGTTATCCATCCCCTGCGTTACCTTGCAGGGCGAGTTCAAAACGCTGGCAGACTTCCCCGCACGGGTTTATCTGGTGGCCAACACCGCCAGCCAATGTGGTTTTACCCCACAGTATCAAGGGTTGGAAAACCTCTGGCAGCGCTACCGCGAACGTGGCCTGATGGTACTCGGGTTTCCCTGCAATCAGTTTGGCAAACAAGAGCCGGGTAACGCACTGGAAATAGCCGAATTTTGTAACCTGAATTACGGCGTTAGCTTCCCGCTATTCAGCAAGATCGACGTTAACGGTGCAGATGCCCACCCGCTGTTCAACGAGCTGAAACGTCGGGCACCCGGCCTGCTGGGCAGCCAACGCATCTCGTGGAACTTCACCAAGTTTCTCTTCACTGCGGACGGTGCTCGAATTACGCGTTTTGCCCCATTCACCAAGCCAGAGCGCTTGCCCGAGCACATAGAAAAACTGCTTGAGCCTTAGCTCGAGCAGGATATCTCCAGATGCTTACCCCAATCTGGCGGCAACGCCGCGAGATCCTCATATTGCGGATCATCGGCAAACGGCTTCAGCAATGCCTGATGCAGACGTGCCAGTTTGCTGACATCATTTTGCTCCGCCGCCTCGATCGCCTGCTGGGCCAGATAATTGCGTAAAATCAACTGTGGATTGGCCGCCTTCATGGCTTGCTGACGCTCGGCATCGCTCACTTGCTCTTGCTGCAAGCGCAGGCGATATTGCTGATACCAATGATCAAACGCTGCGCGATCGATAAACTCGTCGCGCAGCGGAGATTGCGCCTGTTGCTGTTCAACCGTGCTCAATAGGCGGAACGTGCGGGTATAATCACGCCCTTCCTGCGCCATCAGGCGCAGCAGGCCAGTCAGCAGATCGTTATCCTGCGTCGACGGCGTGAAGAAGCCCAGCTTGGCCCGCATCTGCTCACCATAAGCCTGCATCAACGCGGGTTCATAGGCCGCCAGCGCAGCCTGTAACTGCTCGGCGCTCATCAGGCCGGAAAGCGTGTGCGCCAACCGGTGCAGGTTCCACAGCCCGACGGCGGGTTGATTATCGAAAGCATAACGGCCCTGATGATCCGAGTGGTTACAGATATAATCCGGCTTGTAATCATCGAGGAAGCCATAAGGCCCGAAATCCAGGGTAAGCCCGAGGATTGACATGTTATCGGTATTCATCACCCCGTGCGCAAAGCCGACGGTCTGCCAATGGGCAATCAAGCGCGCGGTACGTTCTACCACCTCGGTAAACCACAGCGAGTAACGCTCTTTTTCTTCGACCCATTGCGGCCAGTGATGGGCAATCACGAAATCTGCCAGTTGCTTCACCTGGTCTGGCTGCTTGCGGTAATAGAAATGCTCAAAGTGACCAAAGCGTATATGGCTTTCCGCTACGCGCAGCAGCATCGCTCCCCGCTCTGGCTGTTCGCGAAATACCGGGTGCTCGCTGGTTACAATGGTCAGTGCTCGCGTAGTGGGTATGCCAAGGTGGTAAAGGGCTTCTGAAGCCAGAAACTCACGGATCACCGAACGCAGCACCGCCCGGCCATCACCCATGCGCGAATACGGCGTCAAACCCGCCCCTTTCAGGTGCCAGTCCATGCTGCGGCCGTCTGCCAACTTCTGTTCACCCAGTAAAATCCCACGGCCATCGCCCAATTGCCCGGCCCAAGAACCAAACTGATGGCCACTATAAACCTGCGCCAGCGGCTGCATGCCCGGCAACAGCGTTTCCCCCGCCCAAACGGGCGTTTTTTCCGGTGTAAACCAGCTATCATCTAAACCCAACTCACGGGCCAAAGGCTGGCTGTGGTACAGCAAACGGGTCCCTTTTAGTGGCGTAGGATGTAACTC